>NZ_CP048272.1:638201-957302 GCF_019469425.1 Bifidobacterium asteroides
GGAGCGCTGGCCGGGTCCTGCTGCGGCCTTCGGGAACCGAGCCCCTGGTCAGGGTCATGGTAGAGGCGGCCACCCAGGAGCAGGCCGACCAGGTCTGCCAGCGGCTGGCGGGAGTCGTGGCCGACGAGCTGGCCATCTGATTCGACGACCCAGGAAAGGCGGAATCGTTCATGTTCGGCAGGAAAACGGCCTTCGATGCCGATCTCAATCACCGGGTGGAGTCCATGCTGGGCGAGGCTGGCAGGGAAGAGCTCCTGCCCATCGTGCAGATGGGCGAGCCAGTCCTGCGTCAGCAGGCCCGGCCCTACAAGGGTCAGCTGGCAGCCAAGACGCTGAACAGGCTGCTCAAGGCCATGCGTGCCACCATGCTTGAGGCTCCGGGCGTGGGTCTGGCAGCACCCCAGGTGGGCTTGGGCCTGGCCATCGCAGTCATCGAAGATCATGTCCATGACGATGAGGACGACCCCCGCCAGATTGACGAACTGCCCTTCAGGGTCATTGTCAACCCTTCCTATGAGCCTATCGGGCAGGAGACGGCCGCCTTCTACGAGGGATGCCTGTCCCTGGAAGGATTCCAGGCGGTTCGGCGGCGCTGGCTGGACATCACGGCCAGCTGGGAGGACCGTTCAGGGCGTAAGCACCGCCAGCGCATGCACGGCTGGCCGGCCCGCATCTTCCAGCACGAGACCGACCATCTGTCCGGCGAAGTCTATATCGACAAGGCTGAGATTCGCAGCCTGTCTTCCGATGAGAACCTGAGCGAGTACTGGGCCTACGACCCGGTTCCCACCGATGCGGCACGGGAGTTGGGATTCACCCTCTGAGCCGTTTTGACTCTCTGATCCAGGGCCATGCCCTCAGTCAGCTCCGGCCCGTCCCCTTTCAGGGGCGCCACTGGGTGCATGATCAGCGCCTCGGAGGCATGGCGGCCAGACTCTGCAGCCAGGGGCAGGATCGCTCTGCCATCTACGTTTGGGTCCAGCCAGGAGTCCAGAGTCGCATCAGTGATCAGCAGGGGCATCCGATCGTGCACCCGGGATGCCTCTGGCGTGGCTTGTGTCGTCAGGATGGTGGCCGTCAGCAGCCAGGGTTGGCCTGGCTGAGCCCTCCACCAGGAGTAAAGGCCGGCGATGCTCAGGGTATGGCCGTCGGGAGCCTGAAAGTAGTAGGGTCGGTGGTCGGATGTCCACTCGTAGTAGCCGCTGGCCGGAATGATGGCCCTGTGGCTCCTGGCAGAGTCCGAGTAGGTCCGTTTGGTCAGGGCGCTCTCCACCCGGGCATTGTGGGTAGGGTAGGCCATTTGGCTGCTGTCCGACCAGGAGGGGACTAGATTCCAGCGGGCCGGATGCAGGTGCCGCTGTCCACGCCGGTCCTGGGCCACCAGGGCGATGACCGACCCGGGGCTGATGTTCCAGGAGGGCCTGGGCAGCCCCGGAGCCTGCCGGGCACCATAGATTTCGGCCAGTTTGGAGTAGTCCAGGTCAGCTGCGAATCGTCCGCACATGGACCCCATTCTATGGATGTTCTGAGCCCCAGTCGAGGAAACGCCGCTGGCCTTTCCCCGGACTGGCTTGAATGGCCATTGCCGTCTCCTCCCTGCTATTATGAGAATGGTCTGTGGCAGCGGTGCATGCATTGAGGACCGCCGTGGCCGCAGCAGAGTATCCAACGATGTATTTTTGCCCTGCCTGGCATGAAACCGGCGGCGGCATTGTGATTAGGAGATGGTTTATGCCTCAGAAGATCAAAGCGTCGATTGCCTATGGAATCGGCAAGGGGTTTGCCCAGCCCGAAGAGATCATCATTGACGATCCCATCGGCGCGGAGGTCCTGGTGGATGTGCAGGCCTCCGGCCTATGCCATTCGGATCTGCATCTGGTAGAGGATGATGACAAGTTCTTCCCCTTCCCGGCTGTGATCGGCCACGAGATCGCCGGCATCGTCGAGGCCGTGGGCCCCGAAGTGTCCGGCATCAAGGTGGGTGATCATGTGGTGGCCTCCCTGGAGCAGGTCTGCGGCCATTGCGCCAACTGCCTCAAGGGTCAGCCCCAGTCCTGCACTCAGCAGCAGGAGTGCGTGCGCGGCGAAGGCGAGAAGCCCCGTCTGTCCTTCCCTGACGGCCGGCCCATCACCCAGGCCTTCGGCACCGGCGGTTTCGCCGAGAAGGCCCTGATTCACGAGAACCAGCTGGCTGTGGTCAACAACCAGGTCAAGTGGGATGAGGCCGCCTGCATCGGCTGCGCCACCATCACCGGAGCCGGCGCGGCCATCAACACCGCCCATGTGCGTCCCGGCGACACCGTGGCCGTCATCGGCACCGGCGGCATCGGCCTGAACATCATCTCAGGAGCCCGAATCTGCGGGGCCAAGCGGATCATCGCCATCGACCTGCTGGACAACAAGCTGGAATTCGCCCGCAAGTTCGGCGCGACCGATGTCATCAACTCCAAGAACGAGGATCCTGTGGCCAAGGTGCGCGAGCTGACTGACGGCGGCGTGGATCAGGCCTTTGAGGCCATCGGCCTGCCCGTCACCATGAAGCAGGCTTGGGACATGCTGGGCGTGGGCGGCACCGCTTATCCGATCGGCCTGACCAAGCCGGATGCCACGGTCTCCCTGGAGATCAACCCGGCCGACCTGCTGGTCCACCAGCGCGGTTTCAAGGGCGTGTGGATGGGCTCCACCAACATCAAGCATGACATCCCCATGTATGCGGACTTTGCTGTGGATGGACGGCTGAACATGCATGACATCGTCAGCCAGGACATCAAGCTGAGCCAGATCAATGAGGCCTACAAGCAGCTGGTCAACGGCGAAGTCATCCGTTCGGTCATCACCGAATTCGACTGATCCCCTTGAAATGAACGGCATGACGGCTGAGGTTGTGCCGGATGGGGATTCTAACTACAGGGGGGGGGGCTCCAGATGCGCAAGGCATCCGGAGCCCCCCCCCCTGTAGTTCTTGACTATCCGAGAACCGGCTCAGGACAGGAGCCTGCCGATGTTCTCGGCCACAGCGGCAAGGTTGTCGGCGGCCTTGCCTATGGCCTCCTCAAGGCTGACCGCCCCGGGGCTGATGCTGAAGATGGCGTCGATGCCCACCTTGTACAGTTCTTCGGTTCCTGCGCCCACATTCCCCGCCAGGGCGATGACCTTGCAGCCGGGGGAGGACTCCTTGACGGCCTGGGCTGTGCCCATGGGAGTCTTGCCGAACCCAGTCTGAAAGTCAATGCCGCCCTCGCCGGTGAAGCAGAGGTCGGCGCCTCGGGCCAGCTCCTTAAGGTGCGTAGTCTCTACAACGATATTGACACCTGAGCCCATGACGGCCGGAGTGAAGGCCAAAAAGCCTGCGCCCAGGCCTCCGGCGGCGCCCGCGCCCGGCTTGGCCTCCACCTCCCGATGCAGGTCTTTGCGAATGACGGCTGCATAGTGGGCCAGGGCCGCATCCAAGACGGCCACCATGGTCGGGTCTGCGCCCTTTTGCGGTCCGAAGACGGCCGAGGCTCCTTCGGGGCCGGTCAGGGGGTTGGTCACATCCGAGGCCAGACGAATGCGGGTGCGGGTCAGACGGGGATCCAGTCCGGAGATGTCAATCCGGTCCAGCCGGGCCAGTGCTGCTCCTCCTTGGGGCAATTCATCTCCTTCAGCATCCAGCAGCCTGGCGCCCAGGGCCTGGGCCATGCCGGCGCCGCCGTCGTTGGTGGCCGAGCCGCCAAGGCCGACGATGATCTCCTGTGCGCCCTGGTCCAGGGCCTTGCCGATCAGCTCGCCCGTGCCATAGGTGGTGGTCACCAATGGGTTGCAGGTCTGTTGATTGACGAACTGGATGCCGCTGGCTGCAGCCATCTCGATGGCCGCTGTACGGCCATCGCCCAAAATGCCGTAGCTAGCGGTGACGGGCAGGCCCAGAGGCCCGGTGGCCCGGGTCTGGATCATGCGGCCTCCGGTGGCATCGACCAGGGACTGGACCGTGCCCTCGCCGCCATCGGCCATGGGCACAAGGACCATTTCGGCCTTCAGGGGGCTCTTTCGCAATCCGCGTTCTATAGCGTCTGCGGCCTCCTTGGCGGTCAGGCTGCCCTTGAAGGAGTCGGGTGCAATGATGATTTTCATGGTTGTGACCTTTCCTGACTCGCGGATTCAGAAGACCAGATAGACCAGCATGGCCACCAGGGTCATGGCCAGGCCGACCAGGAGCTCAAAAGGGACCACCTTCATCCGCTCGCCCAGGGTCATGTTGATGGACTTGGCGGTGACGTGGAAGTAGTTTCCATGAGGCAGCTGGTCGATGACGGTGGCGCCTGCCTGCATGGTGACGGCAGCGGCAACCCCCGAGGTGCCGAAGGCCAGGATGGACTTGCCGAAGGAGCTGCTGCCCAGGATGACGCCCGTCGAGGTGGATGCGGTGGCGGCTGCCATAAGGATGCCGGCGATGGGGGCCAGCATGGATCCGGGCACGCCCATGGCGTGGATGAGGTTGACGATCTGCTTGGGCAGGTCGGAGCTGGTGATCAGCCCGCCCAAGGCTCCGGCTCCGATCAGGATGAGGACCACATCCACCATGCGCTGCAGGCCAGCGCTGGTGTATTTGAGGATTTGGCCGCCCTGCCCCATGGCCAGCAGCCCCAGAATGGATGCCAGGGGGAGGATGTACATGGCATCCACTTGGAACCGCTCCAGCAGACCGATATGCAGGATAGAGCCCACGGGGTTGAGCAGGAGCAGGATCACTGCGGTGATCGGAGCCACCAGGGAGCATCCCAGAGAGGGCAGATCCTTGTCCTTGTTGGCTGCAGCCGTGTCCTCGCCAAGGTCGTCCATGGTGACGATCCGTCCACGATGCTGCATCATGGTGGCCAGCAGGACGGCCATGGCCAGTCCGCATAACGCCGGCACGAAGCTGCCGATCATGACTGCCGAGGGCTGCACGTGGAATCCCGAGGCCACTGCGATGGTGTTGGGATTGGGAGAGATGATGTTGCCGGCCTTGCCGCCGCCGGAAAGGGCGATCAACAGAGCCAACTTGGATATCCTGAGCCGGCTGCCCACTTCGATGGCGATGGGCGCCACGATCAGGACGGCCACGGGGATGAAGACTCCTACGGCGCAGATGATCATGGTGGCCAGTGCCAGTGAGAGGATGGCCATGCGCTCGCCCAGGCCATTCACGATGGCTCGCGCTATCCGGTCGGCAGCGCCGGACTCCATCATGACCCCTGCCAGCACTCCGGCTGCCAGGACCCGGATAATCGTGCCCATGACGCTCTGGGAGCCGGACACGACGATGTGGACGGTCTGTCCCAGGGAGGCGCCCCCGATCAGGCAGCCTATGATGGCCCCAAGCATGAGTGCATATGTGGTATTGAGCTTTTTGAGAATGAGGATGATGGCCAGGGCCAGGCCCGCCAGAGCGGCCCACCATGACAGGGTAATGTCCATATCAGCTCCTTTGTTCCGCGTCTTGTGCCAGGGACCATGTCCTGCATCATCGTAGATGCCGGACATGCAACGATCTCATGGTTTTACTCATTATCAGTGTGGCTCTGTCATGCTCCTTTTGCCATGGCACCCATACTCGAAAAGCGATGGATGGCCCTGGCAAAAATGGTTCATGTACCATGTTGCCGGGAGGAGAACAATGACTATAGACCCTGCGACGGCGCAGCAGATCGTCGACAAACTCAAGGATGTAATCGAGTACAACATCAATTTCTTCGACACTGGAGGTACCATGGTCGCCAGCACTGATGCCTCGCGCATCGGCAGCTTCCATGGCGCGGCCCGTCAGGCGGTCGTGGACCGTCAAACCGTCGCTGTGGATCGCAGGCATCCTTATCGGGGAGCTCGTGACGGGGTCAATGTTCCGGTAGTGCTCAACGACGTGGTGGTGGCGGTCATCGGCATTACCGGCCCTGTGGACAGGGTGGGTGCCCTGGGCGGGATCATCGAGCGCATGACCGAGCTCATGCTTTGCGTCAACATGGAGCAGATCGCGCGATTCAACCGGCGGATCATGACCAGCAACCTGGTCAACCTGCTCACAATGGAACACAAGGATGACGAATTAATGAACGCTTTGGCCTTGACTCTCGACCTGGACCTGTCCGGCCCCCGGCGGGCTCTGATCGGCCGGGCACCTGGTATCCGTCTGGAAAGGCTCAACCAGGATCGGCTCTACGAAAGGCTTTGCAAGACATGCCTGTCCTTTGACGTTCCCCTCTTTGCCGTCGGCCCCAGGGACTTTCGCATCTATGCTCCGCAGATGGAGGATGCCAAGCTTGATGATTTCGTGGCTGCTCTGCGGCAGGCCCTTGGACGGGCGGTCGGCTCCAGGGTGGTGCTGGGCGCGGGGACGGTCCAAGCGGATCCTGACCAATACTGGCATAGCTACCAGCAGGCCTGCATCGCCGCGCGCTGGGCCGGGTTCACCGGCGATGACCAGCTATATCGTTACGAGCAGATGGATGCAGGGATGCTGATCACCTCGCTGCCCGCTGAACAGTGTCAGGCCTTTGTGGATCAGGTCTTTGCGGGCCTGGCGCCGGATCGCCTCGACCGGTTCGACAAGGTCTTTAGCGCCTACGCCCGGCACAACGGCAGCATTACTCATGCCGCCCAGGAGCTTTTCATCCATAAGAACACCATGCAGAACCGGCTGGATGCCCTGGCGAGAGAGACTGGCTACAACCCGCGCCGCCTGAGTGACTATCCCATCCTGGCTGCAGCCTTCGAGCTCCGAAAATACCTGGCCTATCAGGATATCCCCAACGACAGCGCCGAACCGGTTCAACAGCCTGAGGGGACAGACTAGACCGAACTAGGCCTGGTCAGATTCAGCGTACTGCTCCTCTGCCGCCCTGTCATCGGAGGAAAGCTGCTTCAGCTCGGCACGGACCTTCTGGAGCTTGGCGAAGGCCGCATTACGGTCCTGGGTGTTTCGTGCCCGTCCATGGTCTCCGGCCAGTTTTGCCTCCTGGGCCTTGAGCAGGTTGATGCGCTCGCGGACGGCGAGTCGGCGATCCAGATCCATGCCCTCTGTCTGATCCAGAGCAACCTGTGCGCACAGGCTGTCCCAGACCTGGTCCATATCCTTGCCGACCAGGGTAAGAGTGGTCTGATCAGCAGGGCGAGGGCTGCCCAGGTAGAGCGTATGCCTGGTTTCATGACCTGCTCGGGCAGGGAGGGCCCGGCGGACGGCGGGTGTGCAGATGAGGCCCCGCTCATCATGGTGGATGGCGATGAAGACCATGCCCGAGGAGCGCATGGCGGCGATATGCTCCAGCACATCCTCCGGCACACCTGGTGTCTTCAAACCTACGGCCAAGACCAGCACCTCATGGCAGTGCGCGCCATCCGCTGCAGGAATGGAGTCTGGTCGCAGCAGGGCCAGCATGACGATCCTGTCGACGCTGGTGGAGAAGCGCTGGCGCAGCCTTGAGGAGACAGGAGGTCGTGTGGTGAAAGCACGCAGGGGGAGTTCGCCCTTGGCTGCTGGAATGGCACTGGTGGGCGGCAGGCCCAGGGAGAGCGCGGAGACGCCGTCATAAATTGCGATTGTCATCCTTGGCCTTTCTGTCGCTGTTTATGTCATTCTACCGGCAGAAGCGAGTCCTGGGGTGTGAGTGTCCGCTTGAAGGCAATGTGCAAACTTGGGAAACCGGACGCTAGGAACTCAACCCGAGCTTTTGCACCCTGTCGGCCCAGCGCGGCCGCGTGCCCGGTCCATCCGATCGCTGGCTATTATTGGAGAAGAAAGGTGGGCATCGATGGCGCAAGGCCCCCGGTGTCTGCACCGCCATTTACAGAGGAGTGATTCATGGACGAGAAGACCCTGGTAGAGAAGCTGAGCAACCTGGAGACCATCGACCAGCTGGTGGATCTGGCCAAGCAGATCGGCAAGCCCCTGACCTACAACGACGCGGACCAGCTCTTCGGCAGAATCAACCAGTGCAAGAATGATGTCGCGGAGCTGGACGGCGACACCATCGCCAAGCTGGCCAAGCAGGTCTTCGGCATCTGAGGCATCCGAGCCCATAGGGGGCGGGCCTGAATTCGGTCCGCCCCCTTTTCATGCCCGGTTTCGGGCTTCCTGCTCGATTTGGGCCAGACCCTTTCCCCTGGTTTCGGGCACCATTGCCCATGCGAATGCCAGGGCGCACACATTGATCAGGGCGAAAAGCAGGTAGGTGCCGGTACCGCCAAGCCGGGCCAGCAGCGTGGGGAAAACCAGAGAAAGTCCAAAGTTGGTCAGATTCATGGCTACGTTGGCGTAGCCCATGCCCCTGCTCTTCACCTGCTGGGGGAAGATTTCGGACAGGAGCAGCCAGGTGACCGGCGCCACCAGACCCTGGACGAAGACCACATAGATCATCATCATGCCGATCATGATCCAAGCGGCCGTTCGCGATCCGTTGCCGGGGGCATCGACGAATCGGTAGCAGATTCCTATGGCGGCCAGGAAGACGATGGTGCCTGCGAGTCCTGCGGCCAGAATGACGCGGCGGTCGAACCGGTCAATCAGCCCCAGCCCTCCGATGGTGGCCGCTATGGCGGAGACCAGGATGACGGGCACAGTGGCGACCATGGACAGGGAGGGGTCGAAGCCAAGGGTATCGGTGAAGATGGTCGGCGCGTAGTAGTTGACGATATTCAGCCCTGTCAGCTGGTTGATCATGGCCACGCCGATGCCCACGATCAGCACCCGCCGGAGCCAGGGGGCCTTGAAGCTGGCGGTCGTCGCACTCTTGGGCTGTGAAAGCTCCTGCATGGTCTCCCGGGCTTCTTTTTCGTCGCGTGTAGCCTCAAGGAAGGCCGCCGCCTGGTCCTCCTCTCCTCGGCGGATCAGATGGGCCGGGCTGTCATGAAGGAAGCATGCCAGCAAAGCCAGCAGGGCGGCCGGTGGCACTACTGCCCAGAGCATGGTCCGCCAGCCGGCGCCCATCTGGTTCATGATGGCGTTGACGCTGACCGCCAGCAGCTGCCAGACCACAATCATGACCGAGTTGACCGAAACCACTCGTCCGCGTTCAACCGTGCCGACCATATCGGCCAGGTAGATGGGCACAATGGTCGAGGTCATGCCGATGCCGGCCCCGATGACCAATCTCCCCAGCTCCAGCAGGGGCAGGCTGGGGGCCAAGGCGCTCAGCAGAGCTCCGGGGATGGCCAGCAGGGCACCGGCCAGGATGATGTGTCTGGGGCCGAAGCGGTCGTTGAGCCTGCCTGCCAGGTAGGATCCCAGCGCCGCCCCTATCAACAAAGCGGAGGTGACCATGCCTTGTTCGCCGGCCGTCAGGTGTCCGTCCGGCCCCGAGCCTAGGTTCATGCCGACCAGCGCCCCGGAGATGACGGTCAGGGTGTAGCCGTAGAGACCTCCGGCCAGCACGCCTAGCGAGGCCATCAGCTGCAGGTTGCGTCGGCGTCCTTGGAGCGTGGTTGCGGATGTCTTCGTTTCCCTCGGAGCCATGGGTACCCCTTTCGCCAGCTCATCCGGGCAGAATCAGAGTCATCATAGGCACCTGGGGGAGCGGCCCGTGCGTCTGGCTTGTCATTGTGGACAGTGCAATCATCCGGAAAACCAGATGCCGGACTCGCTGTCTAGGCCCTGGTTGCCGAAAACATGAACATCTGAGGATATTGTCCATGACTTGCTCCTGTCATGAGCGGCGAAACAGCCCGGTCCCACCTATGATAAACTCGTATGCGCGCCAAGAACGTCGTGGGTGCTTACGGCCATGGTTCTATACAGCCATGGCGATGAAAGGAAGCATTGTATGCGCAAGCTGATTCTCGATCTGGACACTGGTGTCGACGACACTCTAGCCATTTCCTACGCCCTGGGCAGCCCCGAAGTTGAGTTGATCGGCATAACGGGCACCTATGGCAACGTTCTGCTGGAGCAGGGCATCCGGAATGATCTGGCCATCACCGACCTGCTGGGACACCCCGAGGTCAAGGTCTATCCGGGTCTGCCCCACGCCTCCAAAGCCGACTCCTTCAAGGTGCTGCCTGTCTCCGTCTTCATTCACGGCGAGAACGGCATCGGCGACGCGGTCATCCCGGACTCGCACCGCAAGGCGGAGACGCAGTCGGCTGTAGACTTTATCATCGATTCAGTCAACACCTATGGCAAGGACCTGGTCTACGTGCCCACAGGCCCCATGACCAACATCGCCGCCGCCCTGGCGAAGGAGCCCGATATAGCCCAGCGCATCGGCTCCATTGTGCTTATGGGCGGTGCTCTGACCGTGCCGGGGAATGTGGATGCCTGGCAGGAGGCCAACATCTCCCAGGATCCGGACGCGGCAGATGCGCTCTTCCGCTCCGGCGCGCCCGTGACCATGGTCGGTCTGGACGTGACCCTGCAGACTCTGCTCACCTACAAGGAGACCGCCCGCTGGCGGCAACTGGGCACTGCGGCAGGCACCTTCCTGGCGGATATGACCGACTTCTATATCAAGGCCTATGAGACCACCTCGCCCCACCTGGGAGGCTGTGGCCTGCACGATCCGCTGGCCGTGGGCGTGGCCGTGGATCCGACCCTGGTCACCACCCTGCCTATGAATATGAAGGTCGAGACCGAAGGGGCCACGCGCGGACGCACCATCGGGGACGAGCAGCGGCTCAATGATCCGCACAAGACCATGCGTGTGGCCGTCGGCGTAGATGTGCCCCGCTTCCTGAACGAGTTCATGACCCGCATCACCAGTCTGGCCTCCCAGACCGAGTGATGTCCGCCATCCCCGGCAAGTTCACGCAAGAGAAAGAGTATTGAAGACATCATGTCCGAAGAACAATCCACCGAGGATTCGACAGCCGTACGATCATTGATCCTGCTGCTGATCACCTTTGTCCTGGGTACCTTGTGCCTGCAGGGCTTCAACCTGGTATTCCAGCAAGTCGGCAAGGATGCGGGCGCACCTGATCAGGCCTCGCTGATCACGGCCCTGCCCAGCATCGTCCTGGGCATCGTCTGCTTCATCTACGGTTCCTTGGGCGACTTCGTCTCCCTGCGCAAGCTGGTCACCTTTGGCTTGTGCATATTGTTCGTGGGGTCCGTGTACGGGTATGTGGCCAACACGATTATGGCCCCCAACATCTGGAATGTTATTGCGGCCCGGCTGCTGCAGACCGCCGGGGAGCAGGTGGCTGGCTCGGCCTACCTGGTCGTGGCGACCAAATATCTCAAGCCCTCGCTGAAAGTGATCTTCTTTGGCATCTTCACGGCAGGCTACCAGGTGTCTGCAGCCATCGGCATCTTCGCTGCTGGTCTGCTCAGCTCACTGGCCTGGCAGTACCTGTTCCTTATTCCTGCGGTCACGATCTTCTTCCTGCCCGTTCTGCTCAAGAGCCTGCCCACCGGCGGTGGCAATGGCGAGAAGGTGGACTGGCTGGGCTTTGTCATTTTCGGCCTGGCAACGGCCTTGTTGACTCTTTTCTTCTCATATGCCGCCTGGTGGCTGCTGGTGGCCTCCGCGGTCTGCTACCTGATCTTCGGGCTGTATATCAGCCGGGCCCGCAGCCCTTTCATCACCCCGGCCTTCTTCCGCAACAAGCGCTGGTTGATGGGCATCGCCCTTATCCTGATCTTCTACTTCATGAACTACTGCATGTCGCCCATCTTCAACGCCATCGGGCGTGACATCTACCGGGTGCCGACCTCCACGGTCTCCTTGCACGTGGTCTGGGCATTCCTGGTAGCCGCCGTGCTCGGCACCACCTCGGGTGCCATCGTGGACAAAATCGGTCGCAAAACAGCGATCATCATCGCTGCCTGCTTGATGATACTAGGCTTCGCCGGGTCAGCCCTAGTGGTCAATTCCGGCCTTCTGGCCCTGACTCTGACTGCCTGCGTCTACTACGCCGGCGTCGGCCTCATGTATTCGCCTATTGTCTCCACCGTGCTTGACACCCTGCCACAGGAGCAGTCAGGCCGCGGCGTGGGCATGAACGACTTGGTCATGAATGTCACCGGCTCCATCGGCATCGCCATCATCGGCGGCCTGATGGGCAAGACCAGCCTGGAAGGCTTCAGCATCATGAGTGCCACCGGCCTGGCGGCCAACTACAGCAACCTGCTCCTGATCGGCGCTGCCGTAGCATTGCTTGGCCTGATCGTGTACTTGATCTGCAACAAGTTCATCTACGCCAAGCCTGACGACCAGCACTAGGTTCCCGAGAAAAGCATCGACCGCCTGACCGCGATAAAAGGAATCGCCTTTCGCCCGGTCAGGCGGTCGACCCATATATATGGTGGGTATGCAGTGGGCAGTGCGCAACGGGGGAATTGCCGATGCCACCCTCAGCCTTGCTTTGAAGCCCTGTCAGTTCTGCATGGGGAAGGGCCTGCGATTCAGCCGCGGATCAGGGCCAGGGTCAGCATGTCAGGGGTGGGGCACTCATTGCCAGCCTGAATCCTCACCCTGACAGACCGGTCGGGCAGGGCATTCAAGCCTTGCCCATTCAGGGGGTACCGGTCGAGGACCGTGCCGTGCTCATGGCTCCTGACTGGTTGCCCCAGCTCCAAGCCTTCCGCTCGCAGAGAATAATGAGCTGTGCTGTTCTGGCTGCGCATGGCCACCTCCAGCATCCTTGCTTTCCCAGTGGCATCATGGAGCCGGTAGGAGAAGCAGCCGCCAGTCAGTGCGCGACGGGTGTTCGCTCCTTCGATCAGCTCCTGCCGGTCATTCCGACCCTGATATTCATGGTCGATCTCGGACTGCTGGGATCCGCAGTTCACCTGATCGCAAATCTGACGCTCATGGGCCTGTTCCTGAACATCAATGTTTTTCAAGGTGCGATGAACGCGGTCTTTATCCCAATCCTGTGCCCAAGGCAGATAAACCGAGTACCTGGAGGCCTCTATAGAGGTGAAGGGGACCAGCAACAGGCGCGACTCGGTCCACTCGGGGTCTCCTTCCGCCTTCCGGGCTGGTGCGTGCGGTCTGGCGACGGCCACCTCGATGGCGCCGTCGTCCTGGGGGTGGGGCAGAAGGAAGTCCTTGGGCTCTCCCAGGAGCAGGGGCAGGTCGCCAAGCGGGCGCAGAGGACCGGCGGCGATATGACCGGCTCGGGAGTCGTCTGCCTTCAGGCCCTCCAGATCAGCGTCATCGCTGCGGGCAGCCATGACCTTGACACCGCGCAGCAGGCTGATCCAGTCCGAACCGTCAGGCAGGGGCTCGGCAGTCACCCGGACCCGGTGGGCCACCTCCAAAGTTGCTTGTCCAGTCCAGGTCAGGCGCAAATGGTCGAAGCATGGGCTGTTGTTTGAATCGGACCTCGTTGGCTCGACGGTCAGCTGGGCCTGCTGTCCTTGCATGACCCGGTACCTGGCATCCTCAAGCCACCAGGGATGACGCAGGTAAAGGTCCACGGTCTGTTGCTCCTCCGGCGGACCTTCCAGGTCCAGACGGCCCAGGTTGGCTGTTCCAGGGCCGGGAGCATAGGATAGTCCGACGCGCAGTCCGCGGGCGGACCAGTCCAGGACGGCAGGAATGAAGAGGTTGACCACCAGGGACTCGGATTTGCTGCCGGGCTCATTTCCTGGTTGGCGTTCGAAGATCATGCTGTTGTAGCGTGCGTGATTCTCCAGGCCTGTGCCAACGCAGCACCAGAAGGAGCGCTGGGCGCTGGAATAGACCCGGTAATGCCGTGGACGCATAGGGGTGAAATAGACGAAGCCGTGCTCGTGGATGCCTACTGTGGAGACCAGATGATTGACCAGCACCCGCTCGTAGAAATCCAGGTATCGGGCCTGCCCTGTGCGCCTATAGAGGCTCAGGGCCAGCTTGGCCATGTTGCAGCTGTTGCAGGTCTCCAGGCCTTCCCGGGAGGTGACCATGGCGGAGAAGTCGTCCGGCGGGTTGAAATGCTCCGAGACGGAGTGGGCACCGATGGAGACCGTGCGCCGGTCCACCACCCCATGCCAGAAGGTGTCTACGGCCCTGCGATAGGTTTTCTCGCCGGTGATCTCAAACAGACGCTCGTAGCCCAGGACCTTGGGGATCTGCGTGTTGGCATGCAGGCCTGTAAGCCGATCCTTGCCGTCGGCCAGTGGTTCGAAGAAGGCCTGGTCGGTCAGGCGGCGGGCCTGGCGCAGATAGCGTTCTCTCCCGGTCAGCTGGTATAGACGGGCAAAGACATCATTCAATCCTCCGTATTCACAAGACAGCATGGTTTGGAAATCCTGCTCGGCAATGGCGTCCGCCAGATTGCACCACCAGTCAGCCAGCTGCAGAACAATTTCGTGGGCCATGGCGGAGGCATCTGCTGCTTGGCTGTTGTTCTCAGGGATTTGGAAGGCCTGCCAGCAATCCAATAGACCCGCCATGAGCTTGTGGAGGTTGTAGAGGGGAACCCATGCGCCTTGCAGATCGAATGACTGTGCCTGGATATGGCCTTTTCGCAGGCTTCGGAAGAGCTCGGCGCTGTGGGGCATGCCGCCTAGGAAGCCGTCGCCGGAGGCTCGTTGGCATTCACGCAGGACAGTCAACATATAGGTTGCCCTTGTCAGGAAGCGATGATCGAGCAGAGTCTGCCAGTATGCCGCCAGGCCGGACAGGTAGTGGCCGCCCATATGGCCATCCAGGCCCATGGATTCCCAGTTAGGGTAAGGGCTGTCCTGGTGGGGCAGGCCGGCCTCGCGACGGTATGGGGCCAGCAGACGGTCAGGATCCAGGCTGAGCAGGTAGTCCGCACCGGCCTGCTGGGCATCAGCATAGGTACTGCCCGGGGCCAGGCAGATCTGGGACGGGGCAAAGGTGAAGCACTCATGCTCCTGCCCATGTTTCCGTCGGAGCTGGTTTGTGGGTGATGCGGATCGTACGTGTGTATCGGTCATGACCCCTCCTTGCGGCAAATATCTAGTGGCCGTGCACGACGACCAGCGAAGCAGGGGCCGACTATGCTGCTGGAAGCAATTATAGCGCTTAGTGGGTTGCGGCAGCCATCAGATCCGACGACCAGAGCGGTTGTCTTTCTTGCGTGGTTCTTCTTTCATCAATCCATTCAGGTTGAGGCATTGGTCGAGCTAGAGCAGTACACCCGAACCAGGGGATGTGTCTTGTTCGTCGCAGACCGATCTGCACGGATCAATCAGTCTAGAGGCTCCTGACCCGCGTTCGCTTTCTCCGTCATTCTCTGTCCCTGCAGATCGGTACTTGGAAGGCATCGGCCTTCCGCGGCTGAATTGATGGGCTGATGGGCCATTCCTGGCCTGTCGCCGGTTTGTGCGTCTTTGGCGAGTGAGGCAAAGATTCGGACGAATGCAATGCATAAAACAGCAAATGCGAGTTGCTTGAATATCGGAAAAACAGCCAGAGACAGACTCCGCCGTTGGCTTTGCCTGGTTGACCAGGGCCTGGACGCATCTATCGAGGTTGATGCAGACTCAGGGATCGATGCAGATGGGATAAGATGACACTCTTGCTTTAGGTTGTAATTGGTCGATGGCAGTCAGTGACTGCGCCTACCAGGTGTGCCTTTTGTTCGTGTTGGAGCTTTGTGTTTGGGTTTTGTGGTCTGTTTTGCCGAAAGCGGGTTGCTGATATCTTTTGGCTTTTAGACTTGGCGATTGTGGATGCTTGCCGTGCCAGCGACCGTCAAGGCCGATCGCGACTCCGCCCCCGGCTTTCTCCGCACTAGAGTCGGGCTGGGCTGGGGTCTGGTTGTGGTTTGTAGGGTTGTTGGGTGTGGTGGCGGTCCCGTCGTGTTGGGGGTGGCGGGGCCGCCTGTTGGCCTGGGTCCTGTTGGGGGTGTGGCCCGGGCTGCTTACTCGTGTGAAGTGTTTGTTTGGGTTTGTTGTCGTCGGTTTTTGGCGGCTGCGGCGGCTCCTGCGGCGAGCAGTCCTGTGGCGAGCAGGAGGAGCATGCCGTTTCCTCCGGTCAGGGGCAGGCTGGCGATGGACAGGTACCGGTAGGTGTTGCTTGTGTCGGTTTCCTGTGGTATGCCGTCCTGGGTCCAGTCGATGGCTGCGGGGACGGGGCCTGGCGTGTAGGCGGGCGTGGTGGCGTTCCAGGTGCCGTCGGGGTTGGGCGTCAGGTTTTTGCCGGCGGCGGAGCAGACGCCTCGCCACCGGGTCTGGTCGAAGCAGATGCTGGTGGCTTGTGGTTTTCCGGGGAAGCCGACCGGTCCTGGCCGGCTGGCCGGCCAGGCGTTGGAGGGTTCGCGCCCCAGCTGGCCGCTGCTGTTGCTTCCCCAGGTGTAGAGGCTGCCGTCGGAGCCTAATGCTGCTGAATGGTTGAAGCCCAGGCTGGCCTGCGTCCAGGTGAATCCGTCTGCTGCGCCTTGGGGCTTGCCGACCTGGGTCGGCGTGTGCTGGTCGGTGGTGGTGCCGTCGCCCAGCTGGCTGTCGTTGTTGTTTCCCCAAATGTAGAGGCTGCCGTCGGAGCCGATGGCTGCGGAATACCACCTGCCTAGGCTGACTTGTGTCCAGGTGAACCCGTCTGGCGCGCCTTGGGGCTTGCCGACCTGGGTCGGCGTGCGCTTGTCGGCCTGGGTGCCGTCGCCCAGCTGGCCGTAGTAGTTGCTTCCCCAGGTGTAGAGGTTGCCGTCGGAGCCTAATGCTGCGGAATGGTTGAAGCCCAGGCTGACCTGCGTCCAGGCGAACCCGTCGGAAGCGCCTGCGGGCTTCTGGATCAGGGTTGGCGTGCTGCGGCTGCTGGTGGTGCCGTCGCCCAGCTGGCCGTTGAAGTTGTACCCCCAGGTGTACAGGTTGCCGTCGGAGCCGATGGCCGCGGAATGCTGGTCGCCCAGGCTGACCTGCTTCCAGGTGAACCCGTCGGGAGCGCCTTGGGGCTTGCCGACCTTGACTGGCGTGCTCCGGCTGGTGGTGGTGGTGCTGCCGTCGCCCAGCTGGCCGTGGCTGTTGCTTCCCCAGGTGTAGAGGTTGCCGTCGGAGCCGATGCCTGCGGAATGGCTGCTGCCGAGGCTTATCTGGCTGAATCTGACGCCGCGCCGTGCGGGCGGGGTCAGGGTGACCTTGGTGCCGCCGGCCTCGGGTCCTTGGGCGGGGCTGATGGTCCAGTGCTGCGTGTCCGTCCTGGTCCACCGGGCGGTCAGGGTGATGTCATGGGTGACGGGCTGGGTGAAGTCGTAGGCCACATTGTCTTGGAACCAGCCGTCGAACAGGCAGCCGTCGGCCTTCGGGTCCGGCTGGGGGCGTTCCGCCTGCCCGTCCTGGGTGACGGCCTGGCTGGGGGGCATGCCCGTGGGGGCGGGGCAGGCGCTATCCTTGGAGGTGAAGCCGACCTGGTATTGGGGGGCGATGAACGTGTATTGCAGGTGCGCGTCCGGCTGCGGCCCGTTCCTGTTCCAGACGACCGCCACGTCCACGGCCCCCGGGGCATGCTTGGGCGTGGACGCCCGCCAGGTGCCGTCAGGGTTGGGCGTGATCCCCGTGGTCCTGGCCTGGCCGAACAGGACACTGGTGGGCGTGGCGGCACCAGGCAGGTTCACCCGGCCGGGGGTATGCCGTTCGTTGGTGGTGCCGTTTCCCAGCTGGCCATTGATGTTGCTCCCCCAGGAATACAGGTTCCCGTCCGAGGCCAGGCCGTAGGACAGGTTGTCCCATCCGGCGCTCACCTGTACCCAAGTCAAACCGGAAGGCCCGTTTTGTGGCGCCGCTACCTGGACCGGGGTATTTCGGCTGATGGTGGTGCCGTCGCCGAACTGGCCGTTGGTGTTGTTGCCCCAGGCATACAGGCGCCCGGCAGAATCGATGCCAAGGGACGTACCGTTTAATACGCTTACCTGCTTCCAGGATTGCATTGGATAGGCTGGCCTGGTTTTGGTCGGGCTGCAGCCGTTATTGGTGGATCCGTCGCCGATACTGCCGTTGCCGTTATAGCCCCAGCCGTAGGCGTTGCCGTCCAAGTCGATGGCCAGCGAGCTGAAGTCACCCATCTGGAACTGCCCCCAGGATGATAGGCCCTCTGGTCTGGCCACAGGGACAGGAGTGAGTCTGTTTGGCGTTGATTGTCCGGTACCCAGCTCGCAATTGCCGTTGGCTCCCCAGCCGTAGAGCTTGTCGTCCGAGCCTAGGGCCAGGGAATGCCAGCCCCAGCCGCTCATCCGCTTCCAGGTGAACCCTGAGGGCGCATGCTCCGGCAAGCTTACCCGGACAGGAGTGTATTGCCGAGTGGTGGTCCCGTTGCCTACATAGCCATGGTCATTGAGGCCCCAGCTGTAGAGCTGGCCGTCGGAGCCCAATGCCAGCGCGTGCAGGCTTCCCGCCTCCACATGCTTCCAGGTGAACCCGGCTGGCGCGCCTTGGGGCTTGTCGACCTTGCCGGGCCGGGGGTCGGCCGGGATACCGTTGATGGTTTTGCTGCCGATGTTGCGTCCCAGCGTGGCGTTCTCGTTGTCGCCCCAGCTGTAGATATTGCCGTCGGAGCCCAGACCCAGTGTGAACATGTATCCTGCCGAGGCCTGCACCCAGGTGAACCCGGCTGGCGCGCCTTCGGGCTTCAACACCCGGACCGGCTCAGCATGTTGGATGGTGGTGCCGTCACCTTGCTGGCCATGGCCGCTGCTGCCCCAACAGTACAGGTTGCCGTCCGAGGCGACAGCAGCGATGTTTCCTCTCCCTGCGCTGATTTGGCTGAAGCGGATGCCTCTTGGCTTGGGCGGGGTGAGGGTGGTTTTGGTGTTTCCGGCTATGGGTCCTTGGCTGGGGCTGATGGCCCAGTGCTGCGTGTCCTCGCTGGTCCATCGGGCGGTGAGGGTGATGCTGGAGGTGACGGGCTGGTTGAAGTCGTAGGCGATGTTGCCTTGGAACCAGCCGTCGAACAGGTATCCGTCCCTGGACGGGTCGGGGCTGGGCCGGCTGGCCTGCCCCCCGTCGGGGATGGTCTGCTGGTCGACGCTGCCGCCGCCTGCCGTGTCGAAGCTGACCGTCCAGGTTTGGGAGGATTGGGCCTGCGGCTGGCTGCCGGCTGTGCTGCCGGGAGCGTCGGCCAGGGGCGAGGATGACGGGAGGGGGGAGGATGCGGACAGCGGGGATGAAGGGGCTGGCAGGGTTGCAGTCAGCGTGCTGCCAGCGGCGTCGGGCTGCCGGCTATCCGGGCGGGGGGCTTCGGGGTCCTGCTTCCCGGCGTATTCCATAGTGGTGGGCGTGGCCATGCCGGATGGTCTGCCGGCGGTGGCGTCGGCTGCAGCCAGGCCGCCGGCCAGGAGGCTGGCAGGCAGAATGACGGCAAACAGGATGCCAATGGCTCTGGCCGACATGTTCGAATGCTGGCGCATAATATGAACAAACCCCTATCCATGCACACGCGGCCACGCTTCCCGGTGCCCCCGCCTTACGCGAAGCCGCAAGCCGCACATGTATTTCCCTACAACCAGAAACAACCTTATCACGCCCAGTATCACTACCTTCAAGCGAAGCATCCCGCTTCCAGTAGCAGGGGCGTCCGTCATACGGCTGCCCCTTCTCTTTTCTATAAACTCACCACCATTCCGGGAGTGATGCAACCATGAAGCATACGGAGAGCACCTTGGAAGAGGTCAGGGACGACAAGGACCTCTTCGGACACCCTCGTCCATCGGTACCCTGGCCCTGGGCAATTTCTGCAACTCAGCCGCCTGGGGCGCCTTCTACGCCCTGATGATCTACTACCTCTATGCCCCCCCCTTTCCAAGGGGCTGGGGTTCTCCCAGGGTGATGCAGCTCTGATGATCGCTGCCACGGGGGCGGCAAAGGGATTGCTCAATATTGTGGGCAGCTGGCTCTCCGACAGGGTTCTGGGGATGCGCAAGGCGCTGATGCTGGGTAACTTCCTTTAAGGCCACGGCCTTCTTCATCCTGGCCATGCCTCCGACCAGTCAGGTCTTTGGGCAGACCATGCCTGCATCGCCTTGGTGCTGCTGTCTATGCCCATCATGGGGATGTCCAACGCCTCCCTGACCGGGCAGCTCTACCGCAAAAAGGATGCCCGCAGGCGTGACGCAGCCTTCACCATCCACCAGTTCGCCAATACGGTGGCCGGAATCCTCACCCCGGTCGTGGTGGGTCAGATCGGTCTGGGCAACTATCATATCGGTTTCGCAACGGCCATCTTCCTCACCCAGTACCGGTTCTTCGGACCCTTGGTAGAGGCGCCCATCAAGCCTCTGCCCGCTCGGGAGCGCCAGCGGATGTTCAAGGGCCTGGCTGTCGGGCTGGCGGTGCTTGCCATGATCATTGACGTCCTGGTGCTGACCCGGCATTTCAGCCTGAATGCCATCATCAACGTCGTCACCGCCTTCGCCTTCGTGGTACCCCTGTGCTTCTTGGACAACTTGTTCAGTAAAAAGGATCTGACCGCCCGTGACCATACCCATCTTCGGGCTTTCCTTTGGTTCTTCTTCGCCCAGATCGTCATGGCCCTGGGCGCCACCCTGCTGACCAGCGCCATTGCCATCTTCCTCGACAAGACAGTTAACCGTGTGATCTTTGGCATAACCATTGCCCCAGGCTCACTCCAGGTCATCTATTTGGTCATGGATCTGATAACCGGTCCCATCTTTATCATCCTGTGCACCAAGACCAGCGCCGGAGCAATCCAGACCACCTATAAGTATGGTATGGGGCTGTTGTGACCATACCATCCCTGATTCCGGGCGGAAGCAGATCCTCCGGCTACTCCCTCTGGTGGGTGCTTGTCTGCTACGTCCTCATGGCGCTGTCCGCCCAGCTTGTCGGCCCGATCGGCAGTTCCCTGGTTTCCTGGCTCTGCCCGGACTCCTATGAGACCCAGCTGCAGACCGCTTGGAACCAGACCGCAGCCATCGGCAATGCCATCGCCATACTCTTTTTCAAATTGTTCCAGACGACCGACCAGCAGGTCTACCTTTTCCCCATCGTGGCAGTGGCCCTGGTGGCCGTTGCGCTGGTCCTAATCATTTCATTTTCAGCCGTCGCATAGAGAGGCAGATGGCCGCATGAGCCGGGAATTCAAAATTCAATATGAGCGTGCCTATCGATATAAGTCAAGCCAGCGTCGACGACCCCTTCTGGTCTGCCGAGCAGGAGCTGGTCAGAACTGCAGTCCTGCCTTACCGATGGAGGGCTCTCAACGACCAGGTTCCGGGCGCTTCGCCTAGCTACTGCATGCACACCTTTCGCGCTGCTGCCTCCATGAACAAGAGGCTGAAAGGGCAGCATGGGAGCCGAGCCATCCGGCGGCCTCGCCAACCAGGGGTCCCACTGTCTGCCGGAGGACCCGGATCATCCCGATCCGGATAAGTTCTATGGTTGCGTTTTCCAGGATACTGACTTCTCCAAATGGGTGGAAGCAGTGGGGTTACCCCCTGGCGCATCATCCGGATGCGCCTGCTGCCCGCCCAACTTGGCCCGCCTGGTCGAATCGGTGCGGGATTACGCCTACACCCTTGCCGAGGATGGGTCCTCGCTCTTTGTGCACCTCTACATCGGTGGTAGTATCCAGGCGGACCTGTGGGAGGGGTCGATCGCTTTGCGGGTGCATTCGGCACTGCCTTGGAAGGGTCGAATCCGCCTAAAGGCTGAGGCTTCCGGTAATGGCCGGACCACCCTGGCTTTCCGTCTGCTTTCCTGGGCTGGCGGCGATGCAGCCACCGATGCGGTGACGGTCCACACAGGCCAAGGTTCCTCGGATGATATCAGCCGACGTGTGGAACGGGGGTACCTCTACCTTTCCGGTCCTTGGAAGAAGGGTGATCGGATCGACACTGACTTCGACATGCCAGTACGTGCTGTTGCCGCCTATCCTCTGGTCAGCCTGGATGCGGACAAGGTGGCGGTGACCAGGGGACCATAATCAACAGACGGGGCTGATACTGCTCCGCTCTACCGTCAATGGCAACAGTTCCATTGCATGCTGACCGCGGCCACCCTGATTCCCTATTTCGCCTGGTCCAACCGTGGAGAAAACGAAATGAGGGTTTTCTTGGACGTGGACTGAAGGCCGCCATCCTTCAAGCATGTTGCGGTTTCTGAGAGCGACGCAGAGCGGCCAGGATCAGCAGGACCTCCAGGGCGCCAACGATCAGCAGCAGGATCAAGGCATGCTGGGAGCCGTTGATGGTTCCCAGCCTTCGGTTTGCGACTGCGGCCTGGCCTGCTGCGACGATGGTGGCCGCCAGGCTGCTGCCGATGGCTGCGGCGAACTGCTGGACGGTGTTGAAGATGGCGTTGCCGTCGGCCTGCTGCTCCCGACTCAGCCGGTGCAGGCCGTTGGTCATGATGTTGCCGAAGCTCAGCCCGATGCCCAGCATGAAGAGAATATAGAGTATCAGGATGGCCAGGGCTGTCAGCCGACGGGCCGTCAGGGCGAATCCGAGGAGGCTGATCAGGGCGACACAGCTGCCGCTGATGATGGGAATGCGCGGGCCTAGCTGATCGTAAAGCCTGCCGGAGAGCGGGGCCAGAACGGCTCCGATCGCCGCACCTGGCAGCACCACCAGTCCGGCCTGCAGCGAGGTGCATCCATCAACCAGCTGCAGGTAGTTGGGCAGGATGAATGAGAGAGCCAGGGCACTGATCTCGAAGAAGATGTAGGCGCCGACATGCAGGGAGAAGCGGCTGTCGGCGAACAGGCGCACGTCAATGATCGGTTGGGCCTGATGCCGAGCGCGGACGGTGAACCCTGCCAGGGCGATAAGCCCCAGGGCCAGCGCACCGCCGAACCTCCAGGAGAGCCATCCTGCCGAGGCGTTGCTGATGCCGAAGATCAAACCTGCAAAGCCCAGAACCATCAGGAATATGTCAAGCGGGCCCAGCCCGGCTGCTTCCCTGTCTGCCGACACGGGAACCGAGGGTATACAGGCCAGGCCGGTGACCAGCGAGATGACCAGTACGGGGATCAGGATGATGAAGACGAAACGCCACCCGATGGTGGTCGCCACCAAACCGCCGAAGGTGGGGCCGACAGCTGGTCCGATAGCTGTAATCAGAGTGCCTACGCCCATCATAGTACCGATGCGCTTTGTCGGGACTTCCTGGAGGATGATGTTGAACATCAGTGGCAGGGCGATACTGGTACCCAATCCTTGTATGGCCCTTCCCAGCAGCAGGAGCGGGAAGACTGGAGCCAGCGCGTCGATGACCAGTCCGGTCAGGAAGAGCAGATTAGCGCACAGAAAGAGGGTTCGGCTGCGGAATCGGCGCTTGAGAGCTGCTGAGAGCGGGGTGATGGAGGCGACGACCAGCAGGTAGAGGGTGGTCATCCATTGCACGCTGGAGGTTCCGATGCCGAAATGGCTCATGAGGGCAGGGAAGGTGATGTTCATGGCAGTTTCCACGATCACGCCGCAGAAGGACATGATGCCAGTGGCTATGATAGCGCCGATTACCTTGCGGGGGATTGCTGTACTTTGCTCTTGGCTTGTTTGGGTCGCGCTCATGAGCGAGATTCCTTCCTGGTCTGGGTGGAATCATCGGAATTCAAGGCGATGAAATAGGCCAGCACACGATCGAAGGCAGCCAGATCACACTGGTCGAACTGGCGCTCCATGGCCTTTTGCTGGTTGTCTATATATGCCCGCACAGCTTTCTGCAGGCCCCGAGCCTTTGCGGTCGGAACAATGATGCGTTGACGGCTGTCCTTGGGATCCCGTTTGGCGGCGACCAGTCCGCTGGCCTCCATGCGCTGCAGGATTTTTGTCGTTGTAGACGGGCGGATGTCGAATTCCATCTCGATGTCCCGTTGGGTGTGGTCCTGGGACTCGCCCAGGAAGTCGATGATGGACATCTGGGTGCCTGTGAGCCCATATCGGGCCGCGTAGGCATCCATGGATCGTGACATGAGGTTGGCTGCCCGTTTGATTCGCTTGCCGTAGTCTTTGCTCAAAGATCCTCCCTCGGATAGATCGTTAGCTACCTAATGAATAATCTCCCAGGTATGGACAAGCGTTCATGCCAGGTTGCTAAAGGCAGCAATGAGGTCTTTGGACTCTTCTGCAGGCATTGCAGAAGACTGTCGCATCGTTGCAGCAAGCAGCGTGGCACCTGTGATCTGGTCTTTACTTGGACCAAGGCAATGATGCCGTGTCAGATGGTCCGGGGGGGGGGGCGTTAATTTTACCTGACTTGTTCCTGTCGCTGGCTGATGTCGATGACCGATCCGCGCTGGATCAACTTTGCTGGAATAAGCATCTTGGTTTTTGCGGGAACGTATTCTCCCCTCGCGCCCGATCGTTTCGAAGTCCATGCGCATGGTAGTCAGACTCAAACTGGGGACTGTTCCCACTAGAGAATCGTCGACACCGATCACGCTGACATCCTCAGGCACTCTTTTGCCGGAATCCTTGAGGCCTTCAATGGCTCCATAAGCCATCTAGTCGTTGGCTGCATAGATGGCTGTGCAATCGGTTTCATGCGCCAAAGCTCGCCTTGCTTCATATCCGCTGTCTGCTTCCCGGTCGCCTATATAGGTCGGCGGTACCGGGATGCTACGAGCCTGAAGGACGTATCTCCAGCCCTTGGCCCGGTTTTCCGCAGCCTGTGAAGCCAAGGGGCCTGAGATGTGGTAAACGGTACGGTGGCCTTTCCTAAGCAAATATTCGACAGCCGAAGTAGGGCATCCAAATGTTTGCGACACCACATATAGTTGATATTGTCAATAATGGATTAATCCATAGTATTTGATGATATTGTTGGAGTAACTGGCCGGCGCGCCTATGGTGTGGCCATAAAGCGTGCATGAGCCGGGCCTGGAGTCGGAACAGCAGTGTGTATCAGCAAAACCGCGGCTCTCTTGAGAGGACCAGGAGCGAAAACACAACGCCGTTCCTGCGCCTGTGCCGGAACAAGTCCTGAGGGGCCGCGGTGCAGGGGCAGTGCCCGATTGGAGGAAGGCCTCAGCACCAAGGTGCGAGGCCGGAAACCTAAAAGGCCCTGGGGGGGTTGACTGCAATGCGATTCGAATCCGTGAAACATCCTGACCCAAGCGGTGGTGCCAGTGTGACTGGTGCCGTTCACGCGGCACGGAACAAGGCAATGTTCCCAATGCTGCGTGATGCCTTGGGGGTGACTCAGAAATGGGTCGCGGATCGTTGAGGTGTGCGGACTCTGGCTATGTCCCGCTGGAGGATGCCGACAGTTCACAGGCGCAACCGTATCCGGAGGCCTGGGAGATGCTTGAGTGCCTGTGGAACCAGGTGGATTGACGCCCACAGGCTCACGTTCGCGATCCCCTTTGTGGTGCTTGCATTGTGCACACAGCTTTCCCAGTGGCGGAGGAGCGGCCTGCGCGTGCCGCCTGTCAACCGATCATAGAGGATGCCCATCTTTTTCCAAGGTGGCGCATGAAGCGTCTTTGCTCTATCCACTTATAATGGATGCCAATTGATGGATAATAACAAGTGATAATCAGTGAAAAGTAAATGAATTCAATCCTGCGCGACTTTATCGCGGCACTATGGCTCGCTTTATGAAGATGTAAATGGCTTGAGGACAAGGGAGAGGGAGGAAGTATATGTTCCGCGCCGAAGAACAACAAAGCCGGAATCGTATCGACAGGATGCCAAGGAAGGAAGCTGCGAGTAATAGCGATCGGATGGCAGCCGGATATCTTTCGAGAATGTCCCGCCTCCTCAAGGGCCTGCTGCTTGTCGTGCTCCGCTTGGCCGTGCTGTGCGCCTCGGTGATCGGCATCGGGACAACGGGGGTGCCAGCCGTGGCTGCTGGTGCGGAGACCCGGATCGACACCAAGCCAAAGGTCTTCCAATTCATGGCTTATAACGATAAGGTCGATTCGTACCAGGATGAGCTCCGCCTTGATCTGGTTCTACGGGTGCCCCACAAGGAGTTCGATCCGAACTGCGTGGCACTAGGCCAGACGACGCCGGCCGCATCCAGGGGTTGTTCCCTGTCCTTCCTGTACCAATACTCCGGATCGGACCAACCAAGGAGGTTCAGACGTTCCCGATACATCAATACCATGGGGCGGAAAGGTGCAAACAGCTACGATGGAGCCCTCGCATGGGCGAGGAACCAGGATGAGGCCTTTACCGTTCACGAAATAATCAATTCAGGTGTTTATGACTACTTGGCCATCTCCATTGAAGGCGACCTTGACTACACGGATACCAAATCCTCGATCGACGCCTACAAGACGGGTGGTTCGAAGCAGGAACTCGCCGTGTACGCCGTCATCGACCATGACCGTCAGGGGAGGAACATCCTATGCGGCGACGCTGTATGGAATTATGGAGATGATATGTGCGGCACCTTCAATCCGGATTCCTTGAACAGCGCACGATCGGTCAATATCATGGATGCCATTGGGGAGCGCGGTACCAGACTCTATATGCAGAATTGCAGAACGTCCGGAGGGGCCAAATACTGCAGTGGTCCGGCTTCTTTCGTCGGCTGGGATGGGCACCCGCTCCTGTGGAGCGGGCGTCAGGCGAACTGGGGGTTGGTGACCGATTTCGGGTTCCCCGCGGGCAATAACAATCCGGCCGTGCCGGAAGGGGTGGCACCGGCCAAATCGTTCTTCGTGTATTGGTATAACGTGGGGGGACCAGGGTCCTCCAAGAACCCTGGGTGCACGGAGAACACCTCCTTTAAGTATCAATGGGTGGGGTTGAAGAACAACACGTGGGTGCCGGTCAAGGCGCTCACGCCCAAAGCGGTGGAAGTCCAAGGGCAGCCGGCGGGCTACAGCTCACCCGGGTCCGCCTCCGGCTCCGAGCAAGGGGCCGCATATAATGACAAACCCAGGGCAGCCGGTTCGTCGCGGGCCAAGACCAACAACCTGTTCGCCGTCAATGATGCCGGTGAGCCCATGCCGGCGCAGCGCCCGGACGGGTCCATCGACTTCAAACTCGCCAAGTCCATGCAGGGGTTGGATGGATACTTCAAGTTACTCACTTGGCCCATAACCAAGGATGCGAACGGCCAGATCTGCAAGACCACCACACAGGTGGAGAAGGACACCTACAATCCCGAGGCCGGCATCGAGAACCTGGATGCCAAGGAAGTTGAGCACCGGATGCAGACGGCCTGGACCATCGATACCGCCTTCTACCGGTACAGTGTCAACCCTCCACAGGCGCCTACCATCAATTCCATCGATGGAACCGGTCTGGGGTCCGGAGGAGCCGTCTGGGCTGATAATCTCACCCCGACCATATCCGGCACCTGTCAGCCGGCCGTTGACCCCCAAACGCCGAACAGGGTGACCCTGTTCGGCGAGAATCCAGCGAAACCCATCAGCGCGAACAATCCAGACGAATCCGACAATCGCGGGTTCGCCATAGGCACCGTCGCTTGCGTTCCCAATGACGCCAGGAATCCAGACAAGGGCGGCACCTGGAGTATCCGCGATGACAATACGGCCTATCCAAGCAAGGGCGTCAACACCAACATGGGCCGTCGGCGGTATCATGCCTGGATAACCGAGCACTCGACCGGCTACAACCTCACCTCCGGCTTTTCCAACCTGGCAACAGCACGATTCGCCGCTCAGAACGAGGCGGCTCCGGTGGTGCAGGCCATAACGGTACCCCATACCCGCAAGGGCGTCCTGCCAGCGGGATCGGCGGTGAGGGTCGAGGGCACAGCCAGGCCGACCTATCTTGCGGGAAACGACACGAACCTGTCGGATTCGAGGCTGGAGGTCTTCATGGTCCAATCCTCATCCGGTGCCGAGACCTCCCTAGGAACCTCAGGCGAACATGATTTCAGCACGAGCACCCCTTCAGGGGGTTCATCCCCGGTAGGTCACATCGTCATTGAGCCCGTCACGGAAGGACATGTGTGGCACTGGAAAATCGACATCAATCCATTGGTGTTCCTAAATGCCTTTGACGGTAGCCCTGGCAGCGAGCAGTATACATTCGGTGCCCGTTTGGTTAATCCCGCAGGAAAGCCTTCGGACGATGCCCGCAAGGATCAGATGGTGGATATGACCCCGACCGATCCGGGGATCATCGGCGCCGACTGGCAAACGGTCAGTGGCAGGGCGGTGATGAAGGGAACCGAAACAGTCGACGCGAATGCCAAGGTGACCGTGACCTGGCCGTCCAACCAGGCCGGCAGGACCAGCGATACCGTCATGTCAGGAGCGGACGGTGCCTGGGCGGTACTGCTCCCCAGTGGGATCGAGCCTGGGGAGGTGAGCGTAACGGTTGTGGATTCGAATGGCAATCAATCTGAACCGTATAAACAGTACCTGGATGTTGCGCCTCCATTGGATGGCCTCCCTCTCGCGGGTGCTCCAAAACATACGACGCTGCTTCTGGTGTTCTCCCTTGTACTGCTCGTCGCCTTGACCTGCGCATGGCTGCGGCGCAGGCGCGAATTCACTCCGCCTGCATCCTGAATCGGTGGGGGTATCGGACCTTGTATGCGAGCGGGAACTGTCTGTTCAGGCAGGTTCGGATGCGGCATCAGCGTGTCCCTTTCCTTGGCTGGTTGTCGTAGAGTGGTTGACATGGACGAAGGCGACAATGTGACGGTGAAAACCCAAGAGGGACGTCGGCTTTCCGGCAGAGCCTATGGCCCCCGTGACGGCGACCCGGTACTTTTCATAGCCGGGGCCGGCATGGGCAAGTCCATGCTCTTCGGTGAGGAGGTACTTCCGCAGCATGGCATCCGCGTCTTGACGATGGACAGACCCGGCATGGGCGCTTCGGACCCGGAACCGAACCGCACGATGACAGGAACTGCCGAGGATTACCGAATATTCACCCAAGCCTTGCTCGGCACGGGGGCCGCATCCGTCCCGGTGGTAGCGAATTCACAGGGCGGTATGTTCGGTCTCGCGCTGGCGGCACTAGGTTTCGCCGCAGCATTGGTGCTGGTCTCTCCCGCTGATGAAGTGCAATACCCGGCCGTTCATGACAAGCTGTCTCCGCAGGCCACGCAGCTTTCCGACCTGGCCGTATCATCTCCCGACTCCGCACGAAAGATACTTCAGGATTTCTCCGCGAAGTCCATGGAGGATATGGTAATCGGCGGTTCCACGGCGAAGGATGCCGAATTTTACACCAGCGAACCATTCCTGACCCGGTACCGCCGGGCACTATCTGAAGGGTTTGCACACGAGGGTGTCGGCTATGTGCAGGACACCATGCTGGCCATGAGGCCTTGGAACATCGATATGACCCAGGTGCGATGCCCTGTGAGCATCCTGTTCGGTGAAGACGACAAGGTGCACTCGCCCGACCATGGCTTGGTGCTGCAGAGCAGAATCGAGACCGCCACGCGCAGACTTTTCCCCGGCGAGGGTGGCTCGCTCCTTTGGACAAGGGCCGGGGATGTCCTGGATATCGTGCATGCGCTAGCGGAATGATAGTGAAGCTTCAGCAGGCGATCAGGTATCGCCCGGCTGTGCTGTTGACGGTAGCGGGACGAATGCGGAAGCGACGGGTTGAGGTTTATGAAAGTGGCAGGAGGCACGTCATGGTGCTGAGGAACCAGAGATGGGGACCCCGTTGCCTTGCCTGAAGTCAGGTTTCAGGTTTGGCATGCCGTTCTGCACGTTTGGGTCTCAATAAGAGTGGTTTGCTCTCTGAAAGACCGATTTGAGAGGACCGGCAGCGAATACCCCGCCATGTGTCCAAGCATGGCAAGGCGGGATTCCGTATGATCTGGAAAGCGTCTGTAATTGAGACCAGGAACAAGCATTGAGACGGCTGCTTGGGGTCCTCCGGTACTATGCCATGTTTCAGCAGTTATGTTGGGGATATTGTCTGCCGCCCTCTTTCACGACTGTTTCATCAGATGCTGCTTGGATCCACGTTGTCTCCTCAGCACCACTGCCTGTATGCACCTTTTCAAACTTCTGATGCTCTTCGATGCCGTCGCAGGTTACCTGGAAAATCCCTATTTTCGTCTTGCTTGCATGTACCCGATATGGCAAGATACCGCATGAATAGATGCTGATATATGCCTCTATGAAGCTGCTCATAAGAAGCCGTATTGGAAGCATGGGACCGCCGACCCACATGTTCTTATGTCTGAGTCGTCAGGTTGCCCCGGATGCTAGGAGGGGTTCATCGGCCTGTATTTATTCGGTTTTGTGATCGTGGCGGCCGGCAAGGAAACCGGCAGGCAGGGCGGTTGAGATTCCCTTCCGTATGAATAGGGGGTAAAGCACCGCCCCCGGTGCTCTGCTTCATCGAGAAGGGAGCAAAGGGGGCGGGCCGGTGACTGATGGGTCAGCGGTACTGCATGCCGCCATCGACGATCAGGGTCTGCCCGGTCACGTAGTTGGCCTTGTCGCTGGCCAGGAACGAAACGGCGCCGGCCACATCCGCAGGGGTCTCCAAACGGCCTAGGTCGATGCTGTCCTTCATGTCCTGAAGGTTCTGTCCCTTGGGTTTACCGTTGAGCTTGCCCATCTCCTCATCGATGTAGCCCCACATGGGGGTGTCCACCACGCCGGGGGCGTAGGCGTTCACGGTGATTCCCCTGGGCGAGAGCTCCTGGGCTGCCGTCTGGGTGAGGCCCCTGATGGCGAACTTCGTAGCCGAGTAGGCGGCCAGGATCGGGAAGCCTTCGAAACCTGCGATTGACGATGCGGAGATAATGTGGCCGTGCTCCTTGCCCAGCTCCTGGAACTTGGCCGCGGCGGCCTGGATGCCGTAGACCACGCTGAAGATGTTGACCTTCGAAATCTGCTCCAGCTGGTCGGGGGTGATGTCGGTGAAGGGGACTATCTGGCAGATGCCCGCGTTGTTGACAATCACATCGAAGGAACCCAACCTGGATGCGGCCTCATCGACCAGGTCGAACACCTGGTCCCTGTCTGACACATCGGTAGGGTGGAAGAAGGACCGACGGCCGATCTTCTCCACTTCGGCCACGGTCTGTTCGGCCGATTCCTTCTGGCCCTCAAGATCGGCCACGACGATGTCGAAGCCGTCCTGGGCCAGCTGGAGGGCTATGCCCCTCCCGATTCCCCTGGCCGAACCGGTGACGACAGCTACCTTGTTATCGCTCATCTGTCTTTTCCTAACCTCGTTGGTTCCTATCTATAGGGCCGGTCGCAACTTCGGGCCAGGCCACCGTTGCCAGTCTATACGGCGGAGGTGGAGAAGCGGGGGACTGGGAGGAGCGGGCTGTGGTGTGGAGCCTTGTCGTTCTTGCGGAAACCGGCGACCAGTCCCAGCGCACCCGTCTTCAGAGCCAGGATCCCTGATCCACCGGACAAGGAAGGTTCTTCCGGCCATTGAACAGGTTGATTTTCGCCTGTTCGATGTGGCCAGCATCGGCCTTGTCCCCCGACTTGTCGGGGGACATCCACCAAGTGGAAGCATAACCGTTCGTTGAAAGTTGTCAGGCTGTTAATAGAGTTCAGATCGTTCAGCTTCTGATCCTGTGTGATGGTCCTGGCCATCCAGTCACCTGCGTCGGTGGCCATCGTGTCCGCCCATTCGCGGGATGGCCTTCTTCGTCTGTCCTCGTTTTGCTCTTCAGCCCCTGCCGCTTCTTCGTTTTGCCCCTGTCTAGTACAGGCCGGAGGCCATATCACACCTTCTGGCCTGAAATGAGCTTTTCTGCACGGGGGTTGACGGCGAAGCTCCTGTCGATGGTGTTGGAATCACCGGCTCCGTGGATGATTTTCTCCAGACCCTTGACCTCGATGGTGTTGACGGTCTTGCCGGTGTCAAGATCCTGGCGGGTGATCGTCACCCGGTCGGGTTCGTTGATGTGGTGATACCAGACGTCCACGATTTTGTCGGAGAAAGAGGCCCAGAAACATGATCTGGACCAATTGTCCTTTTGGTAATGGGTTCTGTTCAGTCTGACGGTCTTTCCTGAGTTGACGTCAGTCCTCAAAAGGCCGCCGTCCCCATACCACCAGTAGAACTGGTCGCCGTGCAGTGAGTGGGAGTCATAATATGAGTATCCTATCTGGCTTTCATGGAAATGCACCGGTCTGGCCTCCTCGTCGACGAGGGGCAGGACACGACGATTTCCTGTTTTTGCATCCCACTGTTCTATGGTTGCATAGGAAAAGTTCTCGCCTTTGGTATCTTCGGCAGTGAGGAAGCGGCGGAGATCATAATCCAGATCATTGTGCTTCTGTTTTATTATCGAAGAATTGCCTCCTTGGCTGGAGATAAAGACAATGCTGTCATTATTACATGACGGATTACTGATGACGACATTATCGGATGACAGGATATTGTCATGTGTGCTTATCGTTCTCGGTAGGTAGTGATTGTCAACTATCAAAGATGAGAAGCGGATCAACTCTTTGCTGATATTGACGCCATCGTCGGTAATCTGATAGGCGTAGACGGAGCTTCCGCAAACACTGATGCTTGAAACAGGGTGGTCCGTCAGGAAGCGATGCTTTTCGGCTTTCTGACCGTCGAAAAGGACGATGTCCTCGTTGTATCCTTCACCGTCCTCGGTGAAGCCCCCATTATAGACACTGACATGGGTTATGTTGTCTTGCAACACACCAAGCGTGTCCTGCGTGTCGACTTTGGAGCTGGGAACGACTTTTGGCTTTTGCCCCTCAGCCAGCCAGTAATCGTTGTCTTTGTCGGCGAAGAACAGGCCTTTTGACGTCCAAGACACCTTGCCGTATTCCATACCCTTGGTTTTGACCAGTCTGAAGGATCCGTCGGCATAGATGAAGGCCATGTATGTGTTTTCCGGAATGGTGGCGCTGGCCCGTTGCGGGACTAGATAGGCAGCTGCGTACACCTTGGAGATGTCTATCTGGTCGAGTGCAATGGTTTTCCTCGAAGCATCCAAGCGGGAACAACCCGCGCCGGAGGCGATCAGGACAAGCGATAGCAGAATGTAAACGGAAGCCCTGACTCGTTGACTGATACGATGCATCGCGGATCCCTCACTTCCGTTTCTGTAAACTGACACCGTCGGTGACGTGATTGGCGAAACCTATTCAGACGCTTTCCTCGGAAAGTTGATGTTCAGTACCTTTTATATGTGATGGTCCACTTGGACTGCATGATGTCACTTGGATACACGCCGGGTCCGCCGTTGAAGTCCAAATCGATTCCGGCGCCGTCCTTGTAGCTGACCCAAACGACTTGCGAGCAGTTCATTGAACCCTTGGAGGTCTTATTGAAGGGGAAGTTGTAGTTGTACGCCCTTCCTTTGAAGGTGCGAGACAAACGTACGGCCCTGTCCCTGTTGCCCTGTGAGGTATTTACGTACTGCAGCTGTCCACCGGAAGCCACTCTAACGTTGCGATAATTAGTTTCTTCAACTGTTCTTCTAGGCCCTGGAGCATGCACAGTCATGTCTTTCCGGGAGAAAATACCTGAATGTCCATGATGAATGTCGGCGGTAGAAACGGGGCTGTAGAAAACGTCTCCGGCGTTTCTTGCTGGTGTAATTGGTATGATTGCCTGATTGTTGTTACTTCTCGTCAAGTTAGTATGTAGACGTGCCTCCTTGAGCGCTGAATTAACGACATCAGAAAGTGGTTTGCCCTCCCTGTCCGCCTCTGAATGATCGTCATTGCGCATGCTCTCGTAAGACGATCCGGGGTTGAGTTCAACAAGTTCTTGGATTTGTTGGGATGTAGATTCGCTTGCAGATGCCGGCATGACCATGCTGCCGAGCGCACTGCAATAAAATTATGCCGTTTCATTCGATACCTCCTTGTACTATGTGGTCCATCTTTCGTCTTCGAAAGTTGGTGAAGGTGATTATAGAGTATCGGTTGGTGACGGTCAAGATGATGCAAGGCACAGTGAATTGCCTGCCGCCTCGAACGCAGACTGCGCGTGCACGGCGCCCTGTCGGGAATCCTGCCTGGAGGCCGTATTCGTCGTTTCTCATGGCCGTCGGAATGTGGCGCCCCGCTGGGAGCCCCGTGCGCCGTAATCGGTCGACCCGCAGGTCCATCCGGCCGTTTCATCCCTATGGCCGTGGCCCCGATGGAGATTCCCGTCTGGCTTCGGCTGGCCCTGCCGGTCGTGGCGGTGTCGGCCCGGATGCCCGGTCCGCGGCATCCGGGCCGACGTCCTTATAGAGTTTCCAGCTTCTGCGCCACCAGCGAGAAGGTCAGGGGGATCCTGGGAAGGCCCTCAGGCATGACCCAACCCTGACGCCCCTTGTCGTACTCCAGCATGGGGAGGGCCTTCCAGTCGCTGATGTCATGCTCTCCCAGGGCTCTGATGGTCAGGCCTGCGTCGATGAGGACCCCGGTCATCTCCTGGAAGTCATGTGCCCAGTTGTGGTTGGTCGTGTGTGTGATTCTGGGGCCCGGGGTGTCGGCTTTCCCAACGATGCCTCCTGTCCCTTCTTCCTCGCCGTCATCCTGTCTCATCGTGTAGGTCTGGTCGGTCTCGTAGGTGTTTTCGGTCCCGCTGAACCAACCCTGCACGATGGTCAGGCCGTCATCGTCCAGGGCGAAAAGGAGGGGGTGGGTGTCCCTGATCATGAAGATGCCTCCCGGTGCCAGGAGGGAGGCGATGGATTGCGCCCACTCCCGGAGGTCGGGCAGCCAGGTGATGGTGCCGACCGATGTGACGATCAGATCGAAGAAGCCCTTCTTGTCAGGCATGGCCTCGGATGCGAAACGGGCATCACCTTCGACGTAGGTGATGGGGGCGTGGGCGCGGGCGGCCAGCTGACGGGCGTGGTTGAGGGCGGCGGGGGAGAAGTCCAGCCCGTGGACATCTCTGGCCCCCAACCTCCACCAGGTCAGGGTGTCATCGCCTAAGTGGCACTGGAGATGGAGGAGGCGGCGGCCCTGCATCGTGTGGTCGGGCAGGTGGTCCCTGAGCACGGCCATGTCCTTCATGACCACCGGGGTCAGGGCGGTAGGATCGTCGGCGAAGGCATCCAGGTCGCCGTACCCTCCATGCGCGTGGACCTCGGCCCGGTCGTTCCAGTTCTCCAGGTTGTCGCTGACATCGATGGAAGAGGCATGTATTCTGTCGGTCATGTTTCGTTCTTTCCTATGATTCGGTGGATGGATGTTCCCTTGAAGATGGCATCGTTCTGATGACGATGCCGCAGCGGCACTTCTGCACACGGCTTGATAGAACATGTCGATGGCATAACAAGAAGGCCCCGTTCGGGCTCTGTCGCCCGCAATACGGAGCCGGGCCGAAGCCGGGTGCTCACTGCTTTATGAATATTATCAGTACAAAGTTTACGCTTCACAGGGGACGCCACACCAGTGGGGACGGCTGTTTTATGGTTGGCCCTAAGTAACGTCGGCGGGATGGGAGGCCTGCAAGCAACCGGGTCCGCAGGCACATTCTTTATATTCCATTAGCCAATACCACACGAACCATCCGGATTACAACCATGCCCGCCAGTTGTATTTCCTTTTAGTCTGTCTCTTCAGTTTGAGCCGCCGCCTTGCGGTACTGCTAGCGCAGCAGGTGCAGGCGCGGGTGCTGCGGGAGCATGCGCGGAGCCGCCTCCTCTGCCGCCACGGCTGTATGCGGGCTGGTGGGAGGGCGTGTAGCCTTGCCGCCCCCGACTAGTAGAGGGGGCCGGACGCTGCTGGGCGGGCGCCGGACGCCGGGCCGGCTGCCGGGCGGCCGGAGCCGGCGCCGCCTGGGCTGGCGGGGCGGCCTGGTCGGCTTGGCTTTTCTGTTGGATGGACGTGTTCACCTGGTCCATGGCCGACTGCAAGGCTGCGGCCGCGTCCTGGTAGGTTTCCGTCTTGTCGCCTTTGATGCTGCCGGCTTGGCTGATGGCCTGCTGCAGGCTGTCGCGGACGGCATTGTCCGCCACTTTCCCGTCGGAGTCGCTTAAAAGCTTTGAAGCCTCGTCCTTCTTCGCGTTCAAGACCGTCTTCGCATCCTCAAGGCTTTTCGCATCCCGGGAGGCCAGCACCGCCTTGCCGGCCTTCGCATAGTCGCGGTCGATGCCCTTCAAGCGGTTGCTGGCCCGTCCGGCCTTGTCGGCGGCGCTGGCCTTCGGATGTGTCTGGGCCTCTTGCTCGTAGGGCTCCAGACGCTTGGTCGAGATCGCTAGGGCCAGGACCGACTGTGTTGCAGCATTCATATGCTTATGCTGCTATATGAGCAATAAGTTCTTCGTCCCTATATCGTAAGATACGGGGACGTCGTATTTTCGGCATAGGATTTAGTCCCTATAGGTCCTTTTGCTAATTGGACTGATCGTCAGAGCAGCTTTCGATTGCTGCCGTCGAGAATCAGAATGTCATCCATTGTGCTGGCAACGTTACGGCCGATTACTTGGGCCGTCTGTCCGTTGGAGAGTGCATGTTGGATGTTGGGAATGTCTCCCCATATCCTGCGGAGCGCGTGAATGCCGTCGGACAACTCGGCAGTTGGCATTTCATGTTCGACGAGGACATCGCCGACCTGATGGTAGAAACCGCCGAGGTTGAACATTGGCCGCATCTCATTATGGAACTGTCTAGGGCTGAATGTTCCTCCGGTCAGGAAATTGTCCAGACAGTCAGAGAAATGCGGGTATTGGCTCGGATTCATGGTTCGCACTTCGTCTGGGAGCTGGTCCAACCGTTCAGCGGAATGGTCAAGTTTTTCAGCGCTGATCGATCAGGCCGCCCCAATAGAGAGGAAAGCCCATGAGTTCAACTGTTGCTCGATTGGTTCCTTGATGGGGTTCTGCGGCGCTAGCGGTTTGTCGACAAGGACATAGTCATTGTCGCGACCACAGCTACGGCGGTGGCACCTATCCTGCGTTCGATCCTGGTGAGAGCAAACATTATCAATCTCCTTTGGTTGATGTGTGCGCCTATGGTAATTCCGTGGTAGCAAAAGAGCGGGGGTGGGGTCTTTTCTGATTTGTTTAGGGAACATGTGTCAATTTGCTGAGATTTGTAAATATTGTCCTATTCGTGGGAATTTCCCCTGCAGATCGAAGTTTTTTGGTTTTACCCCTCATCAAAGCTACATAGACCGTCACGCCGGAGTGAACAGGACGGTATTTCGTCTTTCATGTTATCGAGGAGACCCCCATGAGCGCCAGCAAACCGATTGACAACAAAGCCCACGCCGAAGAACTCGACCGCATGGCCGACCGGGGTGAACTGCACCCCGTGCCAGGAACGAAGGTCCATCGCGGCTACGACGCGGAACCCCTGACCGAAGGCGATCTGCTCGACATCTTCCAAGGCCGGCCACGGGCGGTATTTAAACAGCCCGCGGCCAAGACCTGGAAACCCATTTCCCGAACCTAAGAAGCCAAGCAGCCTGACAGACCTAATTAGAAAAGAACCCAATGAAGAGCCCGTTAAGGTGATTTCATTGGGTTCTTTCCGGATTGGGCTCATATGTACTGCAGGGGAGAGGTTGACTGCCCAGAGATGCCAATATTCATTCTAAACAAAGAAGTACAAGGCTACAGCAATCAAGGCACCCAGAAGAAACCCCAGTGACGGAAGGATCAGGGTCGATGGCGTTACTTTTTTGTTTCCCCTGGTCATGGCCCCCAGGAGAACCCCGAATGATCCAAAACCCATCAGGAAGCCTGTGAGTATCGATAAGGCTGGATCATGCTTACCTAAAATAAGGTATAACACTTGGATGGCCGCACCTAAAATAAGCTGTCCAAAACAGACTCTTGCTAAACCTTGTGTATTCCAATGTCTTGCGTGTGCCTGGCTTGTCTGGTCTTGATACATAGGAAATCCTTTACCTAGAAAAGTGCCTACCGAGATAAACGTATATCCGGTAGGCACCCAGCATCATTTGTGTCGTGAATAACTTGTTAGCAGAATGCTCCGCCAATACCGATTACAGCTCCAGTGACACAGCCTCCGATGGTCGCTGCTATACCTGCAGGAGTTGGTGCTGTAACGCCTGCCACGCCCCAGATAATGCTATTGACAACTCCCAAACCTGCCATGGCTGCGGAACAGCCGCTGATACGGCGCGATTGCAATCCGGGATTTGCAGAAGATACACCCGGGTCGACCGCCTCCGCCTTCTCGCGTACTTCTTGCCCAGTGACGCTTCCCTTGTGCATGCCGTTGGTATAAACATCAATCACGTCAGTGGTTTTGTCGTAGGAGAAACGAATGGTTGTGCCGTCAGACAGCTTGTAAGTATCCCAGGCAACAGCATAGTCGGCTGGCCCCCTGAGGGTACAAAGAGCGCAGAGGAGCAAGCTAGACGAATCGTATATGCAATTCGAGCCTGGGCCACGTCCCGCCCTCCTACGGAGGTTGGACTGCCTACCCGAGTGGCGCAGGCAGGTAGGTCAATAGCGCAGGGTTGAGCATTTTTAGTGGGCACTTTTTTGGCAGGTGGGGTTAGCAAGCATATAATTTGGAATGTCAAACGATGTTGAAAGGGGGTGTAATATGCAGAACTCATCTGATTTTCTTCACTCACTTATGCAAGATCATGATGTTGTTGACCTTGCCGACCAAGACGACCTCAGCTACTTCGTGACACAAGGCACTATTATCCATTGGTAATTTCCAGTAGAACCAGGTCGAGGACAGCGATCCTTGATTCTGAAACTGTCCTCGGCCATTCTTTTTAGAGAAAGTCTCATTATGGTCGCATTGGGCATCATCATAGATCGTAAATGTAATATACGTTGCAGTCATTGCTGCTTTTCTTCCGGGCCTAAGGCTACCGAGCACCTGACAGATGATCAGGTGATGAGCATCGTTGAGCAAGCCTGCAATTCATCTGCAATCGACACGATAAGCCTCAGCGGCGGGGAAGCTCTATTAAGACATCAATTAGTTATAAATTGTCTTCGCATGGCAAAAGAGCATGGTAAGCCAGCCGGTTTGGTATCGAACGGTTTCTGGGGTCAGAATATTAAACGAGCGAACTCCACTCTTCGCCAATTGAAGGAATCAGGCCTCAGAGCATTAACGCTTAGCTTTGATGAATTCCATCAGGACAATCTCAAAGTGGAACGGATAAAAAACATATTGGATGCGAACACCAACGTTAACATTCCGATTTCGATGAACGTAGCAGTTTCCAGATCTCATAACCCCGACCGACTTTTGAGCCAGCTCGGGGATTCCCTGATTGGAGTAAAGGTCACGAGGTTTCCGATTCAACGAGTGGGTGCTGCGCTCCAATTCCCAGAGCAAGACATAATCAGGAGATACAGCATCAATGATGACCTGAGATGCCCCGGTTTTGAACCCACGTACCATTTCGATGGCAAGGTCTATCCATGCTGTTCCCCTGTAGTGTTCGGAAGCACCCTAGTGCTTGGTGATGCCGATGACACATCCGTACAAAAAGCGCTCACCTTAATCCAAAGAAACCTGATGTTTTCTGTCATGCGCCATAAGGGTTTCAAATGGTTATTCGAACTTTGCGTAAAAAATAATTTACTCGACGAGTCATTCCTCCACCGCGAGTATGTCGATGCTTGTGAAATGTGCGGAATTATCTTCTCCAATCCTGAGATTGTGAATGGTCTGGTTCCACTCATCAAACAGGAATACAGCAGTGAAGATCAACGATGACATCGTATTCACGCTACAACGACAGTGACATGGAGATTCTTCGCGAGGACGCGAAACTAGTAATAAAGAACAAGGTCACCGGAAGAATCATGGAAGTGGAGAATTCCGACGACCTGACGAGTCACTTGGATTTCGATTCGGTAAAGCCCAAAGTATCCGGCGTTGTCTTTGTCTTGTATTGCATCGTTTCTGGCTGTGCGATTGCAGGGATGATTGTCCTTGGCGTCTGGTGGGCGCTGTCCGTTGACATTAGCAGAATCCCTTTCGTTGCTTGGATCGTTCTTGCGATGTATTCCACTGTGCAGACTCTTCTCCACGAGGCTTCCCACTATTTGGTGTTCCTTTCATTCGGAAGAAGGCCGGACTCTATTGGATTCAAAATGAACTATTATCTATTCCCTGCCTTCTACGTGAGGATGAACGACGTGCATCTTTTGACAAGACCTGACAAATATGTACTGCACACTGTCGGAATAACAGTAAACGCAATTGTGAGTCTTGCTGGTTTTGGCATCGTTCAAACTTTCTCAATGGGTGAATCTGCCAGGTTTGTTGTTGCTTGGTATGCGGTAGCCATGTCCTATAACTGCCTTCCGGTGCTCAATTCTGATGGGTTCAAAGCGTTGCTCGCTATTACTGGGGAGAATGAGCGGCGCCATTTTTCAGATAACCCTTTGTGGATTAGAGGCATTGTCGTGGTGGGATATATCATTGTTTTTCTCTACACGGCAAGGATTGCGGTGGCCGTGATCAGATGGTTCGCCTAGGGATTGAGAAGTGCGTATGCTTCTGTTGAAACTTGCGGTGCGTTCCGTGGCTATTGACGTGGTGTCGTGGCTGGCGTTGATCATCACTTCTGCGATGCTGGCGGTGGTGGTCACTCTAGACATTGGATTGGTAGTTGCCGGCGCTGGCACATCTGGCGAAGCACAGCAGTCGTTCGTCGCGTTCGGAAGCGTGGCGTTGGGATTCTGTGTTCTGGTGGGTCTGTTGTCGCTGATGATGGTGATTCGCGTATGTCTAGGATTGCAGCGTCGTTCCGTGGCGCTGTGGCAGTTGGCAGGCGTTCTGCCCCGGACGGTGTTCGTGGTGCTTCTTGGCGAGGTGCTTCTGGTGGGTCTACTGTCCTCCCTGCTGGGTGCGCTGGTGGCGGGACTGGCATGGTTTCCGTTCGCGCGTCTTATTTCTTCCAGCGGGCTGCCCTCGGACGGCGCGATGGCTCGGCCTCTTACTCCACTCGCTCTGTGGATCGGCACCGGATCCACAGGCGTGATCTGCGTTCTGGGTGGGCTACTTTCGGCCAGGAGAATCGCGCGCGGCGATGTCCTTGAGGCAGTGCGCGGCGGCGGTCAGACATCGCGAAGCGGATTTTCTTTGCCAAGGCGCATCGCGAGAACCGTGCTGTCAGCTGCCATTATCGCGGGCACCGCGGCGCTCTACATGGCGATAGGCCATGAGCGGCCGCTTGCCTCGAAGCGGGCCGTGGGAGATTTCATGACTGTGTACGCAGGTATGGGCATGCTTGTGTGCTTGGTAGTCGCATGCTGCGCCAACCCTCTGATACGAGGGCTGCTCGCGCTCATCGGCCTGGGCTCCGATCGACTCGGAACTCCGTGGTTTCTGGCGGTGAGGGAAGCATCCTCGCACCCTGACCTGACCCGCGGGCTGATAATGCCCATCGGGCTGGCCGGCGGCGCGGTCGGTGTGATGATGGCGTGGATAGGCAAGCTGGGCTCAGTCCTTTCTGGATCCGGCGAGACCGTGTCTGCGCCCCCGGGACAGATGGCGTTGCTGTTCGGCGGTGCTGTCATCGTCGGATGCGTCGCGGCCTCGTCGGTCGTGTTCGCCACCATGCGCAGCAGAGAAAGGGATGCCGCGATTCTGATCGCCGGCGGCGGCACGAATGGACTGGTCTGGATGAAAGCCGCGTGCGAGACCGTGATCTATCTGGCTCTTTCGCTCGTCGTCGCCTACACAATCGTGTGGGCCAACGAGCTGGCCATGGATCACGCATTCACCTCGGGGCCGATACCATCCGCACCATTCACTCTGCCAGGCTGGCATGCCGCAGGAATCGTGGTTTTCGGCATGCTCGTCGTTGCCATGATGCTTGCCGTCACCACTGCAGGAATAACCCACAGACAGATAATCCGTGTAGTTCTCAACGAAAGGTAGATCATGACATCACCATTGCTTACAGCCTCGGGAATCCGCAAGACCTACCACACGAGAAAAGACCGTGTCGAAGTGCTACGTGGCATCAACCTGAGCGTGGATCCCGGCGAGTTCGTGGCCATCGTCGGCAGATCCGGTTCGGGCAAGTCCACGCTGCTTTATTGCCTGTGTGGGCTGCTCAAGCCAGATTCCGGGTCCATCAGCATATGCGGACAGCACGTCATGGGACAATCCAACGCGCAGCTCGCACGGCTACGACGCGATCACGTCGGCTTCGTGTTCCAGGATCTGAACCTGATCAGCGCGCTCAACGTCGCTGACAATGTGCGTCTTCCTGCCAAGATGGCCGGCATCCATGCCTCTAATGGGCAAGTCGATGCAATCCTGCATCAGGTGGGACTAGACGGGATGGGACATGAACGGACGGACAACCTGTCGGGAGGGCAGCGTCAGCGCGTCGCCATCGCAAGGGCGCTGCTACGCCGTCCCGATATCCTATTCGCAGACGAGCCAACAGGATCGCTTGATCCTTCGACCGCACGATCGGTCATGCATCTCATGCGGCAGACCGTCACACCCGGCAGCGCCCTGATCATGGTCACCCATGACCTAGAGATCGCCGTGACCGCTGACCGGGTCGTCGTGCTTTCCAACGGCATCAGCAATGATGTCCTGACTCATCCCACCGTCGAACAACTTTTCGAACTCACCCAAGAGGAGAACGACTGACCGGCGTGTGAACAGTGTGCATCAAAATACTCACACTTAATGGATTGGATAATGCATTATGACGCCTCGGGCGATTTCGTGTCCGCAGCGTCATCCTATGGTATCGACGGGCCCATGCATCCGCCCGCGTCTTTGGCGCGATGGCCTCGGCATCATGCATCAGATTCCAGGCGTCGTCGAGCTGGCGTTTTTTGAAATTGATCTTCAATTTAGCTCCTTTACTAGAGAATATTTGCAGGGCAGCCGGGAAGATCGTTTCTGTGCATGCTGTTTTAGAAAGACGTTTCGTTGGGTGTTCGAGGCATCTCGTTCGATGGTAGAAAGACGTATAGTCGGATGCGTTTTTGCTGACGCTTTCGTTTTTTGGTTTTGTTGATTTGTGGTACGTCCGTTTTCTTCTTCCTGTCGAAGATCGGCTGGGCCATGCTCTCCGAATGCTGGATGGCCTGCCTCGCCCTCGTGCTGGTCATCGCAAGTCTGGTTGGGTGTTGTGGTTGGGGTGGGTTCGGGTGATGCGGTGCGGGATGCGTTTGCGTTTGTTCTCGTCCTGTTGTTGTTGTGGGGTGTTCCTGGATGCTGTGGCGGGTGTAAGCGCCTTGTCTTGGTTGGGGTGTTGTTGGGGGGTGTTTGTTTTCTTGCGGGGTTGATGCGGGTTGGGGATACTGGGCGGGGGTCTTTGGCGCAGGGGGTTGAAGGGTGCCGGCTTGTGGTGGGGCTTGTGGTCGTGTCCGGGTTGTTCGTTGCCTGCGGGGGTGCCGGCCATCCGGGTAGACTCGGCCGTGACGGCATGGATGGAAGGGGTCGGCATGGCTGAGCGTGATGACGTGGATCGGCGGGACGGGGACGGCAGGGCCCGCATGGAGCTGGCGGCGTGGAGGCTGGTGGCGCAACGGGCGTCGGGCCTGAGCGTCGAGGAGTTGCAGGGGCGGGTGGACGCCGTCCTGGCCGACGAGCCCGAGAGCCTCAACGGCTGACCTGTCCCGCCTGTCTCCGGCCGCTCTTCGGGGCGGTTTTTTTATGCCTGTGGGTTGATATGCCGCCTAACCTCCCCATTGGGGGTGTATAGTGTGACCGTCCCCCATACAGGAGCGTCCATGGTTTCTCCGCGACCTGCGCCGTCACCCCTTTCCGGGCCGGGCGTCCCCGCCGCAGCTCCCCCCAGGCAGTGCTGCGCCACGCATCCCCGGGCGATGGCCATTCCCCTCCGGACCCACGCTAGGAGAAGGGGGGCGTCCGCCCTCTCTCGCACGAAACCGAAGGAGTGCACCATGGCCATCAGACCAGACATCCCGGAAAGAGCACGGCGCAGACCCGCCCCGACCGCCAACACAGGACAGGAAGGAGGTGCCGGCCATGCCCTTCCGCTACCACTGCACGAATCCTGACACCGGCAAATACGAGTACCTGTGGGTCGACGAGGTATCGCACATCATGATCCACGGCGACGACGCGAGCCGTGAATCCATGCGGGACGCCGCACAGAACTTCTCCATCGAGATCATGCATTTCCAACTCATAGCCATCCTCGCCGACGGCCTCAACTACGGCTACCGGATCCTCCGCGACACGGAGGTCGACCCGCGCATCCTCGACTACCTGAAGATGAGCCCCAAGGTGCGCTACCGCGACACCTCCTACAGGATCCTGTACAACCACATCGTCAAACCCGACGGCACACGCCAGCAGCGGGTATAGCCGAACAGTCTCCCGGCCCCGCCCGTCATGGTATCCTTGAAAAAGAGGAATGACAAACACCCCGCAACCTAGCGGGGCCGGGGAGGACACCATGGAAGCAGAGGGCCTGCTGCCACACAGCAAGGCGGCATTCGCAGCAGCACGCGAAACCGTCGGCATCTCCCAGGCTATGCTCGCCACCCTCCTGCACATCAACCCCAAAACCGTCAAAAGCTGGGAATCACCCGACATACCAGCCATGCCCTCCGCCAAAGCCTGGAACCTGATAACCAGCCTCATGACCCAGATCAACAGCTTCACCAGCCTCGCGCTCGCCGAAGCCGCATACGGACCCGTCGAACTGCTCATGGTGCGCGCCATCCGCAAGGACACGCAGGTCCAGATCGTCAACGCCCGCATCAGATCTGCAATGACCGCCCTGATCCACGCCGGAAGCCCCCCAAGCATCGACTACATCCCCATGCCCGAAGACACCACCCGCCTCGGCCTGGACATGACCGGCTTCATCCGCAGACCCCCACACCGCCACGACAAAACCCACCATCAATGAACCCACCACCCCGGATACCCAGACTCGACAACAGCACACACCTGAAAAACCGCCGCCGATCGGCACAGCAGCCCCTGACGACCCACCCGGAAACGCGCCCGGACAACACCATCCGACAAAGACACCACCCACCCGAAAGCCCCACAGACGCGGCCACCCCGCGCCACAACTGAAAACCACCGCCCCCAAAACGGGACCGGACCCGCCACAAGAAAAAAAGAACCACCCATGCCACAATAGATACCACCCACACAAAAAGGGGCAGCACGATCCACCAGAACAACACCGACACAACCAGCAAAACCAAACAAACCCGTACCACCTCCAACCAAGGAATAGCCGCGCTCGCAGAGAGCGGGCAACGGGACAGGATGCTGGACCGCCTGGCCGGGTTCCGGCCGTATTCGGCCCCCAACGTCCTGCTGATGCTCGCCCAGGCGCCCAAGGCGACGCGGGTCGCCGGCTGCCGCAAATGGCGGGAGATGGCCTGCTGTCCGTTGCCGAGCGTCTTCGGCATCTCCCGGACGGACCCTATCGAGGGGTTCGACCACCCCCCTGACGACGGAGCCGAAGATCGAGGGGATGTCGTCCCGATGACCCATCGTCCGCTGCCCCCCCCCCCCGTGGATAGGGGCACGTCTGGCTGTCGACGTGGAGGGCCGGGCGGCCCGGCTAAAAGTGTAATGCAAAAGTGTAATGCAAAAGTGGCATACTATGGATATGAGCAGGAAAGACAAGGGACCGGCGTTCAGCGCCACGGATCGGCGCCACTTCAAGGAGCTCGACCTGGACGAGGACAAGGCCCGGAGAATGGTGACGGACGCGGACGACGACCAGAGCATCCTATGGTCGGCCATCCCCGACCCGCGCGACACAGTCGTGCCGCCCATGCGCCACTGGCGCCCGGTCCTGTTCCTGGTCTGCCACCTGCCGCCCGACGCCCTGAACCACCCTCTGGCGGAGGTCCTGCTGGGGCCGGACGAATACGGCCATCCCGAGGTCTTCCACCTGTACCGGCTCACCGACATCTGGCAGCGCTACTGGCTCGACCACGACCCGCAGGCCCCGGCCAAAATGAGACGCTGGGGCCGCCTGAACGGATAGGAGAGACACATGACCAAGGACAGGGAATACGAACAATACAAGGACTACATGGCCCACCCCGAGCGGGACTTCCAAAGCCCGCCGCTTGCAGCCTGGACGGGGGAGGACGCGCACAGGCTGGGCCGCATGCTGGCCGACCCGGACACGGACTGGGACAGCATGGTCTCCACCATCCAAGGCCGCCCGTCCATGGACCAAAGGCAGGAAGGACGGGCCGCAACCCGTCAACGCTCCATCCGGCTGCCCCGGGCCATGGACGAATACGTGGGAGCGGCCGTGCGCAGGGAAGGCCTGAAGAACGCCAGCGAGTACGTCAGACTGCTGATAAGCCGTGACGCCGCCCAGCACCAACACAAGAAAATCGCCGCATGACTGAAAAGACAGGGAAACCCGAAACGGACCAGACTGCAACCGACAGGGAACCGACATAGTGAAACCAGACCCGAAGCGCCCTGACACCCAAAGGCAAACACGGCGCTGACAAATACCTCACCGTCTTCGCCGACCTGATTCTGTGCGTACTCACCATCCGCTTCATCCTCGCCGTGGCCACGTTCGTCCGCATGGCCCTGACCATGCATCTACGCCAGAACCTCGCCGCGGCCCCGGTCCTGCTGATCCTGATGGGACTCTTCGAGCTCGGCACGCTCCTGGTGGGCATACCACAGACCGACACAAAAACCACCACGGTATCCGCCACCCACATCATCTACATCGAAACACTCATCTTCGCCCTGACGACACGACTGGGCCACCCGGATCCCACGCCATCGACAGCCTTCACATGCCTCACACTCCTCGGCATAGTCGAGGCGCTCGCCATGGCCGTGTTTTGTTGTGACGTCATCCGTGATCGGTTTGATGCCCGGCAGAACCGTTGGTGGCTTCGGACCGTCATCTACCCCATCATTGGCATCGTCTTCATCGTCGCCTATTGGGTCATGCCGGACCTGGCGGACCAGTCAGGCACGCTCGTCTACTCGCTCGCCATCACGATCGTGGTCGTCAACTATCTGATGCAGCTGGTGAACGAGCGCCTAATCCCGCGCGAAGGGCCGTCCGTGTAGCTGCCACACTTTTATGTGTGCTCAGTTAAAGGTTCCCTGATAGAAGGAGAGTTCATAGGGGGATTTCCTCATTTGCTGCTGTCCCCAGCCAAGGTGCTTCACTGCAGCTCTGGCGATTAAGGTCTTTCTCTGATGTTGGTCCATTGGTGGATGTCGGTGTAGGTGGGTTTCATGTGTTGTTTCCGCGATGTCGTGGTAGTTGGTTGTTGGTTGTTGGTTGTTGGTGGTCCATTGGTATCCGTAGGCGGTGTGTTGTTGGCCTCTGAGTGTGGTGAGGATGCCGTGTTTGATGGTGGTGGTGCTGGTTCCTGGGCGGTGGCGTCTTTTGGGTGCCTGGTTGCGTGCGGCGAGTTGGGTGATGGCGGTTCGGTCGGTGCCGCTGGGGTTGCGGTAGCCGGATTCCCAGGATGAGACGGTCTTGACGCTGCATCCGAGCAGCTGGCCGAACTCCTGTTGGGTGAGGCGGAGTCGTTTCCGGATGTTCCTGATGTCCTATGGATGTAGGTGGGCATGTGCGCATCCTCCCTTCAGTCTGCAATGTAGCACTCTTCATGGGGTGGCGCGGTGGAGCCGGGGGAGGGGACCGTGGATGGCCGGACCCGGACCGCCTGGCCGGCGGGATCGGACCGCCTGGACGCGGTCCTGGTCGTACGGATCGGGGCCCGCGCGGATGCCGGCACACACACATGCACGGCCCTGTGCTCATGCTCATATGCATATGAAACCTTGTACAGATACGCATATGAGCATATGAGCATATGAGAAGATGAGCAGATGATCATACAAGCCCATGCCACAATGATACTACCCACACAAAAAAGGAGAGCTGATGGCCGCATTGGCCGAAGCCCAATTCCGGATCTTCGCGAGCTCGCCGGCGGGGATCGGGTCCTGTGCAGCGCGGGCGGACACACCGTGGAGCGCATGGAGAGGGCCGGGCTCATCCGCCGGCAGCCTCACCGCCCCCGAGAAGCGCGCCGTCCTCCTGGAACGGGCCTGCCCCGAGCGCGCCCGGCGCCGCCTCATCCTCGACCGCGCCCGGTCCGTCGCCCTGCCTGCCGCAAGCAGCTTCACCCCTTCACCAGGGAGGGGCTCGCCCGCCTCGCCGGCACCCCCCCCGGCCGGGGGCGCGGGCTCCACGACCTGGGCTCCGGCCGGTCCGGACGCTGACCCGTGCGGGGACGCCCCTTCCCGGCCTGGGCCCCGGCGCCTTCGTCCGGATCCTCGGGTGCGCGGACCCCCCAGGCCGCCACCGTCCGGCGCGGAGCCCACCCGCCGGATCCCGCCAGACCCGGCCATCCTGCCCAGCCTCTCGAACCAAGCACGGCCCCCCCCCCCCCCCCCCCCAACTCCCCCTAATTCGACCCCCATGCCCCAAGACGCCCCGCTGCGCACCGGCCACGACCAACGGGCGCCACAAACACGCCCCATCAGCCCGGCTGCACGCCGCCCCCGCCACCGACATCCACCCGCCGGGTCCGCTCCGCCCAATACTTCCACGCATACCCGTAGGCCGACCTGCGCTTCCCCCGACACGCATCACTGACATTGGCATGCGACGCCCTGGGAGCACCATGCCCCCTCAGCCAGCGCACCGCATCCTCCACGCTCCTGTACCTCGCCAGAATCTCATGGTTGTCCGGATCAACCCGCACCACATCATGATTGGCATACGCCGACCGCATCCTGCCCCCCACCTGGACCGGCCGGCCACCGTCCCCGCCCCGCCACGCAGCACGAGCCCGCCGGTTCGACATCCCCCGATACTCGAAGAACGGCGACTCCGCCCGGGGATCATCCCCCACGAACAACAGCCGCTCGGACCCCACCCGCAGCACACGGGCAGCCAGAACCGCCTCAGCCAACGGCACACGACGACGAATATGGTTCTCCGCACGGGTCACCGCATCCCTGCTGGTGACCACGCCGCCCGCCAGATCATTCACAGCCGCGGCAAGCTCCGCCGCCGTGAGCCCGCGCTCGCGGCGCAGTCTCTTCAGACGGGTCCCGTAGTCGGTGTGTTCGCTCATGTCGCCTCCGTCGATGGTCCCTTCCGTGGCGCGCCCGGCTTTCCCCGGACGTCCGGCCGGGCCCCCTGCAGGCGGCTTTGGATCGGCCGGCGTCGCGCATTTGCTCGACGCCTCCCATTATGTGTGAGTGGTATCATTGTAGCATTTTCCCCGGCCGCCGAGGATCAGTCCCCCGCCCCCTTCAGGCGGCCGGGGGGATGCCATGCACCCCCGCCGCCGCGGCCGTGCGCGGGCGGAGACTGTCGGCGCCCCGCAGGATCCCCCCGTCTTCAAGCATGGGGACGTTCAGGGTCCGGGCGCGCCAGTCCCTGAGGAGATGCAAGGGCCCTTTCCGCACCGGCCTTCCGCATCCGTCGAGGAGCACGGCCCAGGCGGTGATGCCCGTCAGCCCTGCCTCCCCCGTGGCCGGGGCGCATTCGTAGGCGTACTGGAAGTCACGGCATCCGATCGTCCTGCCGGTCTCCGGGTCCGTCAGGTCCCCCCCCCCCCCCCAGCCGGTCGCAGGTGGCGTCGTATCAGTTCCATAGCCCTCCCCTCGTCAATGGCTCCAGCGCACACCCCCATTGGGAATGTTTCCAGTGATTTCAATGCTCCAAGAGGTATCATCGACAGCAGAAAGGCAGTCCGGGTCGATTGGCTCGGGCTGCCGGAGGGGGAGTGGTCGGCCACGGCGGCCGTCCCCAGGAGGCGGGGGAATGAGATGACGGCGGCCCCGCCGACTAAATGGCGAGCGCCGCAGGAGGCGGCACGGGGATGTCCGAGCGAGTCCCGGCCGCTCCATAACCAACCCATGGACAGATGGGAATATGCTGATATCATCATATGTTCATATGCACATCTGAAGATATGACTGATGGCTGAGATGAAAACATGACCATATGACCATATGTATGCCTTGCCTGCGCGAGCCGACGTCGGCATCGGCCATGCAGCAGCGGTGACGGCGCACCGGCCCCGCCGGAGGTTCGGCCGGGGCGGGGGAGGGCTGGTCAGTCCCGATGCGGGCGGTCGCGGAGCCTGATGATGGGGGAGGGGTGGTCTGCGTCCGGTGGGGTGACAGTGAAGAGCATATGGCCGGTCCGCGAACGGAGCGAGCGCGTGATGATGCCAGCGACCCTGCCCGGGTTGGTGCCGCTGGGCAGGGGCGGCCTGTCGTTGCGTGAGAGGAAGTCCTCGTAGATCTCCATGAGTCTGCCGGCGTCCTCGGGTCCCAGGGTGAGGCGGCTGATCGTGGGATGGGTGGTCATCCAGTCCCTGGCCACCTCCGGCAGCGTCCTGCCGCCCGTCTGGGGGTCATGGCGTGTGCCGGGGTCGACGGGTGCAGGCGGGTCTGTGGGGTCGGTCATTGTCCCTCGTCCAGGTACTTTTCGAGGGCGTCGGCCACGAGGTCGCTCATGGTGGAGTCGCGTTCGACGGCCGCGGTCTTCAGGCGGCGGATCATGCCTCTGCGCATCATGATGGTGGTCTGCACCTTGGGCTCCTTGCGGGTTTCGCCGTCCATGAGCGCTTCGTTGATGTTCTTCTTCTTGCCGCCTGTCATGAGTTTCTGCATGGGGGCTCCTTATTCCTTGATGTTGGGTAGTTCGAGCAGCTCTGAGGTGAATTCGATGAATCCGGAGTCCGTGGGCACCTGGTTGCCTCCGTTGCTGGCGTTGTGGACCGATTCGCGTTGGGGGATGAGGGTGTCGAATCGGGCCAGGTGCCTGCTTCCGATCAGGTCGATGGCCTGGCGGGTGCTCTTCTGCCGGGGGTTGGCGAAGTTGAGCAGGATGGCCCTGGGGGAGGCGAAGGAGTCGACGGCAGCCAGGGTGCGTTCGGTGTCCAGGGATCCGGGCTTGGCGACGATCACGATGATGTCGGAGACCCGGTCGATGGCCTCGCTCATGGCGTTGCGGATGTCCTGGGGCGTGTCGACAAGGAGGAAGTCGCAGTCGCGTGCGTCCTCCGGGTCGGTGATGTTCCTGGCGATGGCGGTCCTGACCGGGAAGGGGAGAGGGGTGCCGGCTTCCTTGGCGCGGCTGTTCCAGTCGTAGGCGCTGCCCCAGGGGTCCAGGTCCTTGACGATGACCCGGTAGCCTCGCCTGCTCAGCGCCAGGGCAGTCATGATGGTGGCCGTGGTCTTGCCGACGCCCCCTTCACGTTCGCGAATGTGATGACCTTCAGGTTAGCCTCCGATCGGTTGCGGTCGTGCGCATGCGCGCATGCCTGCATGTTCCAGCGTCCATATGCTCACATGCTTCCGTATCCATACGTTCATATGACAGTATAGACATATGATTAAGCACATGTGGCCTTTTAATGCCGACGGGCCGCCGCATCATGGGTCGTCATACCAGGGAGGGACGCCTTGCGGATCCTGATGGATACAGGATGATGCCACCCTTCACAGTGTGAGGGCCGGCGATCAACGGCATCAGTTCGTCTGGGCCGTGCCCGGAGCCAGACGCTGGAGCCGGGCCGCCCAGGCCTTTGCTTCTCACTGGCAGCTTCATTTATGTTTCTTCGGATATGTGAAGGGGACGGCTGTTATGGTTGGCTCCAAGTAACGTCGGCGGGATGGGAGGCCTGCAAGCAACCGGTTCCGCAGGCACATTCTTTATATTCCATTAGCCAATACCACACGAACCATCCGGATTACAACCATGATTACCTATCGGCTTATGATTCTGCACCCATTGGTTCCAATCGAATCCACCACTTCCCCCGCTTTGCGGCGCTGCTGGTGCTGCGGGTGCGGGGGCTGCTGGCGCGGAGCCGCTGCCGTGGTTGTATGAGGGTCGGCGGGAGGGCGTGTAGCCTTGCCGCCCCCGACTAGTAGAGGGGGCCGGACGCTGCTGGGCGGGCGCCGGACGCCGGGCTGGCTGCCGGGCGGCCGGAGCCGCCTGGGCTGGCGGGGCAGCTTGGCTTTTCTGTTGGATGGACGTGTTCACCTGGTCGATGGCCGATTGCAGGGCTGCGGCCGCGTCCTGGTAGGTTTCCGTCTTGTCGTCTTTGATGCTGCCGGCTTGGCTGATGGCCTGCTGCAGGCTGTCGCGGACGGCGTTGTCCGCTACTTTCCCGTCGGAGTCGCTTAAAAGCTTTGAAGCCTCGTCCTTCTTCGCGTTCAAGGCCGTCTTCGCATCATCCAGGCTTTTCGCATCACGGGAGGCCAGCACGGCTTTCGCGGCCTTGTCCAGGCTGCGGTAGACGTCCTCGGTCCTTTTCGCCTTGCCGGCCATGGCCTGCAGGTCGCCTGCGGGCATGGACGCCTGGCATTGGACGGCTTGCGGTTCGATATCCTCTGCGCTGCTCAGGGACTTTTGCATGTCGTCCACCGTTTTCGGGTCTTTCACCTGGTCCTTCCGGATACCGGCCGTTTTACGATACCTGTTCAAGGCGGCCTGGGCCGACTTGACGCTGGACTGCATGGTCTCGACTGATTGCGTGCAGTCCGTCAAGGCGGATTCATGCTGATGGGACTCGTATACCTTCCAACCGACCAAACCGGCCGCGACCAGCACGGCCACCACGCCGGCTGACACCACAGGCGCCAACCACTTCGGGCGGGGTTTTTGTTTCCTGTCTGGCGGATTCTGGGACTCGAACATTGCAGGGTCATTCACTTCCCCGACACCGGATTCCTGATCCTGGTTAGTCTTGCTCATAAGTCCCTTTCTTCCGTAGCTCATTTGGAATGTCACACACTTGGCCCACAAGGCGGGAAGGAGCAAAGCTGTGGATTACTGTTCGTCGCTCTGGATCAGCAGGCCAAAAAGGTGGGATAGCTTCATTGTCCTGTGCAGCTCCTCGGTCGACTGATACGTGTACCCGTGCCTTTCATGCCCGGACTTGACATTCCGCACCGTAAACCCGAGCTCCCTGGTTTTCCGACCCGCATGGTCTCTATGTGTTCCTCCTTGACCAGAGGGAACTGATAGTATCCCTCCAACGTTTTCCAGTCTACGCATATCCCCGTCGATCCCCAGCCTGCGTCCATTTTCCTCTACCTGAACCTGTCGACGGTTGTAGAGAAGGTTTATGCTGATCAGCAAGCCAGCACTTCAATATAGTGGCGGCAGAACGAGATCTATTCGTTTGTCGAATCATGGTCAATATAACAGCGATTCGACGAAGGACGCATTATTCTTCCATTAGTCAGGCGAGAACTGACGGAATATCGAATACAACGATGTGAAAGCAGCGGAGGAATCGATCCGGGGGGGGTGGTGCAGGGCGGGTCGGAAGCGTGTTCTGCTCAGCGTGCTGATCTGGCGAATTATCTCGTACTGCGATCTTTGATGTTTTCGTTGAGGGTGAAGGGCAAGTCGGAATGTGCTGTTCCTTGTCTTGTCCATGCAACCAACCATCTGGTCTCCACTTTGGCAGCATTGATAAACGATCTGGTGATGAGGACCATAAACAGCACGGGCGCGTTTTAAAGTCCACGGAGTCCGGGGGATCCAAGGAACCTCGCTCTTTCCTTATGCCTGAGCCACCAGAGTGCTCCGAATCGGGGTCGACGACTTCACCTTCCATTTGCCGTGTGTCATGCGTGCGTCTTGATCGAAGCAGCGCCCTGGGGAAGGTCTTAGACGGACTGGACCATACCTTCCATAAGATCGTCGTTAAGCATTGTCGGCATATCGTGCCAAAACACCGGATCCAGGTGGTCGGAAATCTCTTATACGCCCACCTGCCCGTATCGAAGGCGTCGCTGACCGGCCAAATAGAACACCTCAAGAAAGAACGGGACAATCCGGATTGGACAATACCGAAGTTCGAACAGCTCCAAGATGCGTGAAGCTAGGTGGCGACCTGTCTCCGGGCCGCCCGGCCGCGTACGAACGTATGCTGCAGTACACCTTCAAGAGGCAATCCGCACCCTTGAAAATGCTTGCCGATATGCGTATGGGACTTGACCGAACAGCTCTTGTGCGCAGTTGATGCCTGCCGGAGCCAGGCTCAGCAGGCGTGGCAGGATGCATGCTCGGATAAGGTACCGTCCAGTGAATTTGGGATGCATCATCTGAATTGCCAGATATGGATTATCCCAATGCGGCAGTTCATGCTGATGGCAAGTGATCTTCACAGGCGTGGCAGAATGGCATCATACTATGGGCAAGACTGCATGCTAAGTTCTGTTGCTACTGGCAAACCCCCTCCCTAAGCTGCAGCTTAGGGAGGGGGCACAATCCGATAAGGAGATCATCATGGCAAACGCCGCCGCTCAGGAACCCGATGCCGCGCAGGATCAGAGATACGACCCCTACATAGTTAAGGCGGCATGCTGGCTTGAAGACCACCATGCCGATAAGAATACGGAGATGTTAACGCTGGCCTGCTGGGCCAAGGACCACGCAGACGGCTCGCACTGGGCAGCCGTGGCCCAGGACGGAAGCATAGTGGGTGAAGCCGATCCGGTCAGAGACCACTCCGGCAATATCGTCGGCTACTGCACGACCCCAGAGACCTCAGAACGCTACCACCTGGACCTTAATACGGCCGCCGACCTGGCCATTGGCGAGATACAGAGGGCTGTGGGCATGAATGTCGCCTGGGCGCACAGCGACGACCTGAGCGGCCCAGCCGGACCGATCGAGATGGATCGGTACGAACGGTACATGGACAGGTGGAAGCAAAGCCTAGAACAACAACCGACCCCGCATGAGTGCGGTAGAGCCAGGCGCGAAATGCAGGGGCTCGCTGCGCCGGTAGAGCTTCCGCCCCACACCCTGTCAACTTGGTTCAGGTCGATCATCGGACTGCTGCGTAAGTTCAGGGGCAAACAGCGCCCCTGAAAACGCTTGTCTACATCTACTCTATATAGGTCGATTCTTGTTCTGTCTGGATCCCAACCATGATACGAGGATGGTGCCGTCACCAGCGAACGGTGACTGGTCGCCGACCTGCGCCATGCCCGGAGTAACAGGTCGGAGCCGACCGGCCCAGGCCTTTGCTTCTCCCGGCAGCTTCGTTTATGTTTTTTCGGATATGTGAAGGGGACAGCTGTTATGGTTGGCTCCAAGTAACGCCGGCGGGATGGGAGACCTGCAAGCAACCGGTCCCGCCGACACATTCTTTATATTCGGTTAGCCGATACCACAAACTCCAGCCGAATTACAGGCTTCTCCATATGGTTTATGGTTCTGCACCCATTGGTTCCAATCGAATCCACCACTTCCTCCTTGTGGTGCTGCTGGTGCTGCTGGTGCTGCGGGGGCTGGCGCGGAGCTGCTGCCGTGGTTGTATGAGGGCTGGCGGGAGGGCGTGTAGCCTTGCTTCCCCCGACTAGTAGAGGGGGCCGGACGCTGCTGGGCGGGCGCCGGACGCCGGGCTGGCTGCCGGGTGGCCGGAGCCTGCGCCGCCTGGGCCTGCTGCTGGTCGGCTTGGTTTTTCTGTTGGATGGACGTGTTCACCTGGTCCATGGCCGACTGCAAGGCATCCGCCGCGTCCTGGTAGGTTTCCGCCTTGTCGCCTTTGATGCTGCCGGCTTGGCTGATGGCCTGCTGCAGGCTGTCGCGGACGGCGTTGTCCGCCACTTTCCCGTCGGAGTCGCTTAAAAGCGTTGAAGCCTCGTCCTTCTTCGCGTTCAAGGCCGCCTTCGCGTCCTCCAGGCTTTTCGCATCCCGGGAGGCCAGCACGGCCTTCGCAGCCTTGTCCAGGCTGCGGTAGACGTCGTCGCTCCTTTTCGCCTTGCCGGCCATGGCCTGCAGGTCGCCTGCGGACATAGACGCCTGGCATGTGAAGGCCTGGACCTGGGTGTGCTTGGCCTTCCCGACGGCCTTGGCCAGGTCTTTCACGGTCTTCGTGTCCTTGACCTGGTCCTCTTTCACGGCGAAGGCCTGGAGGTAGGTGGAGGAGGCCGCTTCGGCCTGCTGCTCCGAATCTTTCACGGCGCGCACCTGCCGGGAGCACTGCGCCAGGGCCTGGTCGTGGCTCCTGTTCGAGGACGCCTTCCAAACGGCCAGGCCGGCCACGGCCAGCACGGCCACGGCCACCAGGATGATCGCCGGCGCCAGCCACTTGGGGCGGGGCCTGCCTGCCGGGCCCGAACCGCCTCCAGGCTCCTGGCCTGCCGCCGGCCCTATAGCCGGAGGCAGGCCATCCTCCTGCGGAGGCCGGCCGCCGGATCCATCAACATCAGCCAGGGTCCTAGTCTCCCCGTCATCGGGTGTGTGCTCCTCGTCCATGATTCCTCTTTCTTCTGTTGCCTATTTCCGAGTATTGCATGCTTCTTGCCCAAAGTAGGGGGGGTTGGATTCATGGATGCTTTCTGGCATATTTCGTATTCCCCTTGCTTCTTGCGGAGTCGGTCTGCTTCAATCGGGGGAAAGCAGGGGATGCGCCTAGAGCCTTGCATGCAGTTCGGCATGGAGGCGCGCCGCTCCGGTCCGTGCCTGTATTAGCACTTCTCCGGGGCTCCCTCGTTAAAGAGAGGATGGTTTTGAGCATTGTCGGTTTGGCTGTCATGTGCGGCGGCCACGAAATCGGCTTTGGTTTGTGAACTGCCATTTCGGCAGGTCACAAACAGCAGAGGAATCAATCCGGGGGGGTTGATGCAGGGCGGGTCGGAAGCGTGTTCTGCTCAGCGTGCTGATCTGGCGAATTATCTCGTACTGCGGTCTTTGATGCTTCGTTGGCGGTGAAGGGCAAGTCGGAATGTGCTGTTCCTGGTATTGTCCATGTGGCCAACTGCCCCGGCACTGCTTCGGCAGCTCTTCCGGATGACTCGGTGCTGAAGACCATAAGCAAAATGGGCGCACTCCAAGGCTCGCAGAATCAAGTCGGAACCACGGAACCCAAGTATTTCCTCATACCCGAACCGTCACAGTGCCCCGGATGCGATTCGAACGCACGACACCTTCTTTAGGAGAGAAGTGCTCTATCCCCTGAGCTACCGGGGCAACGAAAACTACTGTACCACGAAGTGCGACTCGGGCAGGTCGCTGCTGTGCAGGCTAGGACCGTGCGCCTCCTGGAGAAGTTAGCCTCCCATCCATGCCCGCCGTACTGTCATGGTTTACAATTGCTCAACGGTCGAGCTGGCTGTGTGTTCCTTGGAAGGGAGCTGAGCTGGCGATGATTAGCTGGAGGAAACCATGGCGCAATTCAGACGGTCCTTCCTGGTGAAGCATGTCTTTGGGTGGACGGCTAGGCTGCTGGCGCTGGTCAGCTTGCTGGCCTTAGTGGCGCGTGCCTGCCCGGCATGGCTGTCATCGATCCCATATCTGCCGGATCTGGCAGCGCTGACGCCCTGGTTCGTCCTTTTGGGTCTGCTGGCCCTGGTCCTGGCTCTGATGGCTTCACGATGGTTCACGGCTTTGGTGCTTATAGCCGCCTTGGCCCTGAATGTCTACTGGCAGTACCCCTTCTATCAGGAAGGGTTCGAACTCAACGGGCAAGCTGATCGGCTCATAGCCCTTGAGCATCCCGACAGGTACGATGATGTGGCCCGGGTCATGACCCTGAACGTCTACAAGGGTCAGGCCGAAGCCGATCAGGTAGTCAAGACCGTCAGCGACAACCGGGTCGAAGTGCTGGCTTTGCAAGAGGTCAGCAAGGATTTTGTGTACCAGTTGCACAAGGCCGGCATCGACCGATATCTGCCGCACGAGCAGCTTTCCACATCTTCGAAGGAATATGCCAACGGTCTTTGGACGGCCGCGCCAATGCAGTCGCCATCAAAGGATGACGTGGGATCTCGTTCCTCCATGATGCCGGCGGCCAGCATCGACTTCGGCAGAGGCAAGACCAGCGTCAGGTTCGTCTCAGTCCATACCACCTCGCCGCAGCCGGGCAGCTGGAATGCCTGGCGACGGAGCGTATCTGACCTGGGAACTCTGCGAAAGCATGACCACACCCGGTATGTGCTGATGGGAGATTTCAATGCTACCTATGACCATGCCGTTTTCCGAGACATGCTGGGGGAGCGGTTCAGCGATGGGGCACGTCAGGCCGGACATGGCATGAGCATGACCTGGCCGGCCGACAAGGCCCCCCTGCCCAGGTTGGCGGCCATCGATCATGTTGTAGTGGACCGTGACATCAGGGCCAGCCGGCTGCAGGCCATACCCATCGCAGGTTCGGATCACGCGGCTCTGCTGGCCACTCTGATGGTGGAGTAGCGGGCTTTTCAGCCTTCCAAGTTGGACTGGGTGCCAGCCTGTGCCCCAGCGCTGGCCTGTTCCTGTTGGGCGGCATCGAGCCTGGCCCTCACCTGGCCCAGCAGTTCCTGGGCGCGCTTGGCCAGTGCCTCGCCGATCTCCCACTGACGCATGGAGGCATCCAGATCCAGGCCGCCGGCTTCCAGCGCTTGAACCGCATGAATCAGCTGATCCCGGGCCTGCTCATAGGGCAATTTAGCGATGGTTTCGCGTTCCTTCTGGCTCAGGGCCGAGGCCAATACCGGCTGTTCCTTCGCTTTCTCCTGGGTCTGTTCTTCGTCGGTATCGCTCATGCCTGCTCCTCTTCTTGGCTGATTCTTATCCGATGCGTTATCCCAATTCCTGATGACGCAGATGCTTATCGCGGTTGATTATATGCGGCTGATTACGTCAAATCGGTCACTGCCCGTCGATGACCCTGGTCTCGATGCGTCCCTCTTTGACAGTCAGAGTCAGATCCTGATCGGCCTGAACCTGCTGGGGACTGATGACCACCTTCCCGTCCAGGGCCTGCACGACTGCATATCCGCGGTCCAGGGTGGACTGGGGAGAGAGGGCGGTCAGTGAAGATTGCAGCTTCTCGACGGTCAGGGAGGCATCATCAACGATCCGTCGCAGGGCTATGTCCAGTCGGACCAGAGACTCGTCGACCAGCCGTTGGGGCTTGTCCAGCATGGTCTGTGGCCTTGTCAGGCTGGGACGGTTGGCATATCCCTCAATCAAACGCGTCTCGCCTTCGACCATATTTTCGATACGTGCGTTTATGCGCATCCGGGCCTCCTGGATGATGCCCTCTTGCTCGACTAGGTCAGGCACCACCCGCTTGGCTGCGTCGGTTGGAGTAGAGGCGCGCAGATCTGCCGCCAGGTCGATCAGGGTCCAGTCATCCTCGTGGCCAATGGCCGAGACGATGGGGGTGGCGCAGGCTGCCGTGGCTCGGACCACGGACTCGTCCGAGAAGCCCAGCAGATCCTCGAAACTGCCGCCGCCTCTGGCTACAATAATCACATCCACAGCCGGATCAGCATCCAGCTTCTGGATGGCTTCGACCACCTCGGGGGGGCACTGAGGGCCCTGGACGTGGGCGTGCACCACTGAGAATTCGATAGTGGGCCAGCGCAGACGGGCGTTGGTGATCACATCCCCCTCGGCCCTGGCCTTGGGTGCGCAAATCAGGCCGATGCGCCGGGGGAATTCTGGCAGGGGAACCTTGTTCTCCGCATCGAAGAGGCCCTCGCCCTTGAGCTTGCGCCTGAGCTGGTCGATCTGCTCTTTCAGGTCGCCGGTGCCTACACGTTTGATCCGGTCGGCCATAAAGCTCAAACGGGTTTGTTTAATCCACAGGTCAGGCCGCCCGTGGACTACCACCCGGTCGCCTTGGCGGAATTCCCGGGCCTGGGCGGCGAAGGCGCGGAATCCCATGACGTTGATGGAAATGTCCTCGAAGTTGTCGCGCAGGGTCAGGTATGCCGAACCTGTCCGGCGGGTGTTGATCTCCACGATCTGACCCTCCACCCAGGCTCCGGGCCAGCGGGCCACCGCGTCGTGGTACTTCTGGCTGAGCACACTGACCGGCCACGGGTCTTCCTCGGTGGTATCGCGCGCCAGGCGGGGCAGCTGATCAAGAGGTTTGGGGGCCAGTCCTGACGAGGATGTGCCAGCCGCCGCACCCATTGACCCCTGCATGTTCGCATCCATGTATGCTCGCATCTGATGCCTCCTGACCATCGGTTTCGCCAGCCTGACCAACTCCTCTGACATGCCTGTACAGGTGGTATTCGGGTTGGTCAGTGAAGGAAACGTTCTCTCAGGGTCTCTCAATACTGGGACAATTCCATATGCTCTGGAGGCTCTCTAGAGGCCCTCTGCCGGTTGCTCCTGAGCTGATTTCGCCGAGGGCACAGTGGCATTTCTTTCACTCGCTAGCAGGCTGGAACTGAGGCGAAAGCATGGAAGGCGAGGGTTGCAACCAACGCTTTGATGCACCTGCCCTAGTCTGCGGCTTACCTGCAGCAGAGGCGGTTTCCTGGCGGCTGTGTCAAAGGAGACAGCACTGATTCCTGATATCGCAGAAGTTATTTACGTTCTGGCGGTAGCATAAATAGAGTAAGCCGGATATGGTGCGGTTCCTGCTTCTTGAACCCATCATGCGGCGGTCTCACGGATTGAGGTTGTTTCATGTCTGATGGCGTCGACATAGCAGGTCGATATAAGGGCACAGGGCCGCGGGATCTCCTGCGTGTGGGCTTGGACATCGGCTCTACTACAGTCAAAGCCGTGGTTCTGGGCGCAGGCGACGGGCTGGATCAGGCGCTTTTCAATGACTATCGCCGTCATCATGCCAATGTGCGGCAGTGCGTGGCAGAACTGGTCACCGACATCAAGCTTTCCCTGTCGCGGGTTGGTTTGGCCGGCAATCCCATCAGTCTGGTGATCACCGGCTCGGGCGGGTTGGAGCTGGCCAGCCAGCTTCAGGCTGAATTCGCCCAGGAGGTAATTGCCGAGACCGAGGCCATCAACGCCACCTATCCAGAAGGGGATGTGATCATCGAGCTGGGCGGCGAAGATGCCAAAATCACCTATCTAAAGCCTACTCCGGAACAACGAATGAACGGGTCCTGCGCAGGCGGGACCGGTGCTTTCATCGATCAGATGGCCACCCTGCTCAACACCGATGCTTCAGGGCTGAACGATATGGCCTCCAAATACAAGACTATTTATCCTATCGCCTCGCGCTGTGGGGTCTTCGCCAAGTCCGACCTCCAGCCCTTGATCAACGACGGAGCCGCTAAGGAGGATCTGGCTGCATCCATTTTCAACGCCGTTGCCACACAGACCATTTCCGGTCTGGCCTGTGGACGTCCCATCCGCGGCAACGTAATCTTTTTGGGCGGGCCCCTCTTCTTTATGAGCGAGCTCAGGGAAGCCTTTAAGCGGATTCTCCAGGACAGGGTAAGCCGCTATATCATTCCCGAGAATGCACACCTCTATGTGGCCTATGGTGCTGCCATCATGGCCGGTCGCCACGACCAGGATGACCAGGACAGCGCGGCGCAGGTCAAGACTGACTACTCGCCTGAGTCCGACGTGAACGACCCCTTCGGCCCGGCTTGGGGACTGGACCAGGCGGAGGTCGACAGGGCACGGTCCGGAAAGGCTCCGAGCCTGGACAAGATGGCTCTGCAGGATGCCATGCAGGATGGCCGCACCACCACCGTGGTGGACGGTGAAAATAAGGTTCCGGCGACCGAAACCGCCAAGGATGCCAGCCAAAATCAAGACATGCACTTTGAACTGACCTCGCTGGATGGTGTCCTTTCGGCATTGAAGGGCTTGGAGAACATGCCCTCGACGGCCAGAACGATCCGGCCGCTCTTCCTGAATGAAGACGAGCGCATGGAGTTCAACGACCGGCATGGGTCCCAGGTCATCCCTACTGGAGATCTGTCTGGGGCCAAGGGGCCGCATTTCCTGGGCATCGACGCGGGCAGCACGACCATCAAGGCCGTGCTGATCAATGACGACAAGACTATCGTCTGGTCCACTTATGGGGTGCATAAGGACAGCCCGCTGATCGCTGCCGCCAACATCGTCAAGGAGGTCAGGAAGTCCCTGCCGGAGGGCGCTTACATCGCCCGCGCCTGCGCTACTGGCTATGGTGAGGGTCTGGTCAAGGCCGGTCTGCATGTTGACGAGGGTGTGGTCGAAACAATGGCCCACTACCGGGCAGCCGAGGAGATCAGCCCCGGCGTCACCTCGGTCATCGACATCGGCGGACAGGATATGAAGTACATTGCCGTCAACGATGGGGTCATTGATTCGATTTGCGTCAATGAGGCCTGCTCGGCAGGCTGCGGATCCTTCCTGCAGACCTTCGCCCAGTCCATGGGCATCAGCATCCAAGACTTCACCAAGCAGGCGCTGGCCTCCGAGGCCCCGACCGATCTGGGCTCCCGTTGCACGGTATTCATGAACTCCTCGGTCAAGCAGGCTCAGAAGGAGGGCGCATCCCCGGAGGATATCGCCGCCGGTCTTTGCTACTCGGTGGTCAGGAATGCCCTCTACAAGGTCATCAAGCTGCGTGACGCCAACGCTCTGGGGCCGGTGGTCGTTGTCCAGGGAGGGACCTTCCTCAATGATGCCGTTCTGCGGGCCTTCGAGCTCCTGACCGGCCGCAAGGTGACCAGGCCCAACATTGCTGGGCTCATGGGAGCCTATGGTGCTGCACTCACGGCCCGTATGCACTGCCCGCAGAATGAAGAGATCGAGGATCTGACTGTGGCCAGCTCTATCCTGGCAGGGGACGACTTGGATAACCTCTCCATGACCACCACCCACGATGTCTGCAAGCTCTGCCAGAACCACTGCAAGCTGACCATCACCGAATTCAAAGATGGCGGCCGCTATGTGACTGGGAACCGTTGCGAACGTGGCGGAGACAAGAACCGCAAGCGCTCCGACAGGCCTAACCTCTACGACTTCAAATACAAGCGGGCCTTCGCCTACCGCCGTCTGACCCCGGACAAGGCCACCAGGGGCGATATCGGCATTCCCCGTGTGCTCAACATGTACGAGGACTACCCCTTCTGGTTCACCCTGCTGACCTCATTGGGCTTCCGGGTCATGATCTCGGGGCGTTCCAACCATGAGCTCTTCGAGAGCGGGATGGAGTCCATCGCTTCCGAGAACATCTGCTACCCGGCCAAGCTGGTCCACGGGCATATCCACTCCCTGGTGGACAAGGGCATCAAGACCATCTTCTATCCCTGCGTCACCTACGAGCAGGAGCTGGTTCCCGATACGGACAACCATTACAACTGCCCCATCGTGGCCAACTACCCGGTGGTGATCGAGGCCAACATGGCCGAGCTCAAGGAGAACGGTGTCCGCTTCATGCGGCCTTATTTCAACCTGTCCAACAAGGAGAAGATGGTCGAGCGGATCGTCAAGGTCTTCGACTGGGCCAAGGTGAGCGAGGAGGAGGCCCGGATCGCCGTTCAGGAGGCCTACAGGGAGGATGCCCGGTTCAAGGAGGACATCCGCCAGGAGGGGCTTCGCGCTCTGGCTTACATGCAGGAGTATGGGGTCAAAGGCGTGGTGCTGTCCGGACGCCCCTATCATGTGGATCCCGAGGTCAACCACGGCATTCCCGAAACCATCTGCTCCTTGGGCATGGCCGTACTCTCCGAGGACTCCATCTGCGAGCTGGACGTACATGACCTGCCTAAGCTGAGTGACTACATCATTCCAGCGGCAGGTGAGCGGGCGCTGGCCTCCAACAACCCCACGGCTGCCAAGTTCCGCAAGACCGTACCAAGCTTCGGTGACGATCATCAGAAGATGCCCTTGAGGGTGACCGACCAGTGGGCCTACCATTCCAGGCTTTACTCGGCAGCCAAGTTCGTCTCCGAGTATCCCGACCTGCAGCTGGTCCAGCTGGTCAGCTTTGGATGCGGTGTGGATGCCATCACCACCGACCAGGTCCAGGAGATTCTAGCCGACAAGGGCGATGTCTACACGCAGTTAAAGATCGACGAGGTCTCCAACCTGGGTGCAGCCAAGATCCGTCTGCGCTCGCTGAAGGCCGCCATGGACGAACGTCACCAGCGGGGTCTGGCCCAGGAGGACAGCGAAGACCAGGAGGAAGCCCCCGTTATGGAGCAGGCGCATGTGAAGGCCGGGGTCAAGGAAGTTGATTCGTTGCCTGACCTTGTTCAGGCGGAGGATCCATCTGATTCCCATGATTCTCAGGAATCTCAAGAGTCTGCCAGCCATATTGCAGTAATGGATGCAGGTGCGTCTGACAAGCAGAAATCCGATGGGTTCCGGTCCACCAACGCGCAGAAAATCAACCTATCTCAGCGCAAGGCCGACATTGTGGCTCTGGCCCGGTTCGTGGCCCTGCACGATAAGAGCGATCAGGGTCTGATAGGCCTTCATCCCATGGGCGTCAGGCCCATCCGGGAGGCCATGGCTTCGCAGCAGAAGAAGCAAGAAGCCGACAACCAAGGCAAGGATGTCCAGGCTAGCGGAGCCGCCGCCAAACCGACCCTGTCCAAGTACGCCACAGAGCATCGCTTCACCAAGGAGATGGGGCACAAATTCACAGTGGTGGCACCGCAGATGTCCCCTGTGCACTTCTCTCTCCTGGAGGCAGTCTTCTCCAGCGCTGACTACCACTTCGAGCTTCTGAAGCATGCCACGGCCGAAGACATCAACACCGGTGTCAAATACGTCAACAACGATGCCTGCTTCCCGGCCATCATCGTGGTGGGGCAGCTGGTCAACGCCTTCCTTTCCGGCAGGTTCGACCCGCACAAGTGCGCGGTCATCGTCACACAGACCGGCGGCATGTGCAGGGCCACCAACTACTATGGTCTTCTGCGCAAGGCCCTGGCTGATGCGGGCTACGGCTATGTGCCGATTATCACGCTGAGCGTGCAGGGCTTCAAGGCCAATCCCGGCCTTCAGGTAACCCCGGCGTTGCTGCATCGTGCTGTCAAGGCCTTCTATCTGGGCGATGCCATGATCGAGTGCCTGCTCAGGGTCCGTCCCTACGAGCAGGAGCCAGGATCAGCCAACAGGCTCTACAAGCTTTGGGACACGATCTGCAAAGAGACCATCGAAAACCACGGGTATTCCAAGACTGCCAAGAAGGTCTACGGTCATGGGTATCTGCCTTACCGCACGCTGATGAAGAGGATGATCCGGGCTTTCGACCAGCTGCCGCTGCGCGATATTCCCCGCAAGCCTCGTGTGGGGGTAGTAGGCGAAATCCTGGTCAAGTACCATCCAGATGCCAACAACCATGTGGTCGACCTGATTGAGAGCCAGGGCTGCGAGGCCGTGCTCCCCGGTGTCTGTGACTTCATGGTCAACGGCATTTCAAACGCCGAATGGAACGAGGAGATGCTGGGCACAGGCGGCCGGGTGGGTGTCAAGAAGATCGTCCTGAAGGCGGCGGATGCCTACCGCGCCCCCATGATCGCCGGGTTCAAGGCCTCCCATGGGAAGTTCGACATTCCCGCCCATATCAGTGATCTGAGGGAAAAGGCCGCATCAGTCACCTCCCTGGGCGTTCAGGCTGGAGAGGGTTGGCTCCTGACCGGAGAGATCATTGAACTGATCCAGTCCGGCGCCCCCAACATCGTCTGCGCGCAACCCTTCGCCTGCCTGCCCAACCACGTGACAGGACGTGGCATGTTCGGCAAGATCCGTAGGACCTACCCTGAGGCCAACATCGTCTCGATCGACTACGATCCCGGCGCATCGGAGGCCAACCAGCTCAATAGGATCAAGCTGATGATCGCCGCTGCCAAGAAGCCGGGCGACCAGCAAACACTCAGCCGGGATCACAAGGATGCCGTGGAATCACAGCCTGCGGGATCGACCGGCCTGGATGCTGGGCAGGCAGCACCCGTCCAGGACGAAGAGAAGGTTCTGGAGAGTCTGTAGATGCCAGGTTGAGGCCGGCGTCTGGAGCTAACGCAGCGGCCTCGGAACTGCTGGACTACGAAGATCAAGGAAAGAGGGGTTTACCATGATCAGCCGCGAGGAAATCAAGGCTCTGCTGGACACCGACCAGATCTACATTGCCGATACGCCTGAAATGAAGCAGGTTCAGGACGCCCAGCAGGATTTGGTCTTCGAGTTCAATGCCTGCCGTCCCAGCCAGGCGGAGAAAAAACAGGACCTTTGCAAAAAGATGTTCGGCTCCTTTGGCCAAGGCAGCTGGATTGAGGGACCAGTGCGGGCCAACTGGGCCTGCAACACCTACTGGGGGAGCAAATGCTACGCCAACTTCAACCTGGTTCTGGTTGACGATGGACGCATTGACATAGGCGACCACACCATGTTCGGACCCAATGTCACCATCGTCACCACCGGGCACACCATTCGCCCCGATATACGTGCCTATGGAACGCCCCAGTTCTCGGCCCCGGTCAGCATAGGCAGGAATGTGTGGATCGGCGCAGGCGCCATCATCATGCCAGGAGTGTCCATCGGAGGCAACACGGTCATCGGGGCAGGGTCCCTGGTCACCAAGGACATCCCCGCCGACGTGGTTGCCTACGGCCACCCCTGCAAGGTCGTCCGTCCCATCAACGACCGCGATTATGAATACTTCTGGAGGGATCGCCGATATCAGGCGCCTTATGATGCCAAACCCTTCAGGATGGAGGAAGAGGGCTGACTTCTCGGATGTCCCTTCCGGCTGCTCCGGCATTGTCTGGGAAGACTGCCGCCGCTGAGCAGCCTGCGCTGTTCAGCGGTACCCATCCCAGAGCGGCAAGGGGAAAAGCAAGTCTTTGAACAGGTTCCATTCCTGGACATAGTCGATTTTCGGCTCCCGCAGCAATCGTATTTGTATGCCGTCCATGACTTCCACGCTCATCCTGACGCTGTTTTGCATGTCTCTGGACCAATCCATGCCGTCGGGGAGCGCCCAGGGGAAACGGGAATAATGCTCCCACACTTCTTCTGGCCTGCGAAGAAAATAGTCATGCAAAGGATGGTTGGCGGAGATGGCCTCGGTTTCCAGGACCGTATATAGCTGAGTAAGTTCAGGCTGGCTCGCGTTGTGAGCAACCAGATAGTCAAAATAGGCCGGAAGATGTGGATGATCGGGGTCGGACCCGGGCAGGCCTGTCTGTACGAATTCCTCCGGGGTGCCATTGACGTCATAAAGGTCCGTGATCAGGAGAGATAGCAGGCCTTCCTTGCTGCCGACATAATGGAGAACGCCCGGCTGTGACATCCCCACCATGTCAGCGACATCTTTGAGCGATATGCCGTTGTATCCGTGTTGGCTGATGAGGTGGGCGGCGGCCTGTGTGATTTCCGCACGTCTCGCCTCAGGTGATTTTCTGGTTCGGCTCGCCATGTCCTGGTCTTATGGCTCCTTTCCGCAGTTCTTGGGTGTTCTGCTGCTGGTTGTTTGATACTTATGGTACATGGGGCTCGGATTCGTAACAGTGATCAGGGTATGGCGCAACCGGGTTACGACTCAGACAGGTAAAAGAAAAAGAAGTCAACAGGCACTCGAAGATGTGCATTCAGTCGCTGACTTGACATTTATATCGAGTAACTGTTAGATATATAATTATCTAATGCTTGGTAGATACGGTTGTCTGCCTGCATTGGACGTGTCAGAGAAGACTAACAATAGAGAGGTCGACACTATGAGCGACTCAGCAGCCCCGGGGTTGGGGGATTCTGAACTTCTGCAGGCGCATAAGGCAGCTTTGGCCGCTGCCGACAAGGACCCCATGCTCTCGCCCGAGACAGGTAAGCCGGTACCCAAAAAGACCCTGTTTCGGTTTGGGGCGAGCTTCCTGGCTTTCGGCATTCTGTGGATGTCAGGCCTGGGAATCGTCAGCATCGTCTTGCTTCCCGAGCATCTCAAGCAGGTTCCAGGCATCGCTCCCGAGGCGCTGATGGGCGTAGTCAATGCTTGTACTGCCGTGGCTTCGCTGGTCTCCAACCTACTCTTTGGGAACTTCTCTGATCGCAGCCGTTCCCGGTACGGGCGTCGAACACCGTGGGTCCTGGGCGGCGCAGTCCTGGGTGGTGTGACCCTGTTCCTGACGGGCATGACCACCAACCCGGTTCTGCTCACTATCGTGTATTGCCTTTGCATGTTCGGTCTGAACTGCATGATCGCCCCTATGGTGGCCATCCTGTCCGACCGTGTGCCATCCGGTGTGCGCGGAACCCTGTCCGCCTTCTATGGAGCAGGCTCTACCATCGGTTCGCCTATCGGCTCTCTGATCGGCGCGGCCTTGGTGACCCGTATGTTCACTGGCTTCGTTCTAGCCGGCGTGCTCATGTTCCTGGGTGGTGTCGTGGCGATTCTGATCATGCCCAGGGAAGGTTCGGCTGCTTATCTGCCCAAGGATGAGGGCACTCTCATGGACGTGCTCAAGTCTTTCCAGCCTCCGCGCTTCCATGGAGCCCACGACTTCTATAAGGCCTTCGTTGGAAGGCTCTGCATGCTGCTGAGCTATCAGATGATCTCCGCCTATCAGCTCTATATCGTCGAAAAGTATGTGGGTCAAACTGTAACCCAGGCAGCCGCAACCATTTCGGTTATGTCCGTCATCACCATGGTGGTATCTCTGCTGGGTTCTTTGGTCTCCGGCCCGATTTCGGATTTGATCGGACGGCGCAAGGTGCCGGTGGTCATCGCCTCCGTTCTCTTTGCTATTGGCATCGCTATGCCCTGGATCAGCCCCACGGTCATGGGCATGTACCTGTACGCCGGCATCGCCGGGTTCGGGTATGGAGTCTATTCTTCCGTCGACCAGGCCCTCAATGTCGACGTTCTGCCCAGCAAGGAGGAGGCCGGCAAAGATCTGGGCATCCTCAACCTGGCCACCACACTGGGGCAGATGGCCGGTCCTTTGGTCATGTCCTTCATCACGCTGAACTGGGGCTATGCGGCGGCCTTCCCAACGGCCATCGCCTTCGCCCTGCTGGGATGCGTCTTTATCCTGATGATCAGAAACGTCAAGTGACACCGGCCTGTCTGGACATACAGGAAAACCATACAAAGGAGCAGAAGATAAATGAACAGAAATGCAGAACCAATCTGGGTGGCAACCACTCGCGAGCAAGCCATGCAGGAACATCCCTTGGCGCTTTCTGCCTTGGAGTCATCGGCCGATCTGGAGTGGACCGGCGACAGGCTGCAGGCCCTCAGAGGGTTTGGCGGCTGCTTCAATGAGCTGGGGTGGCTGCCCTTGCAGGAGCTGGGGGAGGAGGAACGTGAGAGGATCATCCGTGAGCTCTTCAGCCCGGACGAGCTGAATCTGACCTTCAACAGGACACCGGTGGGTGCCAACGACTTTGCTGCGAATTGGTACAGCTACGACGAGACCGACGGCGACTATGACCTGAAGCATTTCAGTGTCGACCACGACGAGCAGACCCTGATTCCATACATCCGACAGGCGCAGAAGTATCAACCGAACATGGGCCTCTTCGCCAGCCCCTGGAGTCCACCCACCTGGATGAAACGGCCCAAGGTCTACAATTTCGGGCGAATCGACATGAGCGAGCGCAATCTATCCGCATATGCCCGCTATCTTCTGCGATACGTGCGCGAGTATGATTCCCGTGGCATTCATGTCGACCAGCTGCATGTGCAGAACGAGGTCTTCGCGGATCAGAAGTTCCCCTCCTGCCTTTGGTCCAGCGAGGATATGCGCATCTTCATCCGCGACTATCTGGGCCCCCTCTTCGCCAAAGAGGCGCCGGACACGGCCATCTTCCTGGGGACCCTCAATGGTCCCGAGGATATGAAATTCGGCCCCCAAGGCATGATCCTGGAAAACTACAACCGTTACGTGGACAACATTCTCTTTGACGATGACTGCCGCAAGTACATTGCCGGCATCGGCTACCAGTGGGCTGGCCAGCATGTCATCGAGCGCACCCACAATTCATGGCCCGAGATCGAGCTGGAACAGACCGAGTCCGAATGCGGCATGGGCGGCAACTCCTGGGAGTACGCCGAATACGTCTTCTCACTGGTCAATCGGTATCTTCGGGCTGGAGCCACCTGCTACACCTACTGGAACATGGTCCTGGGCCAGGGCATATCCACCTGGGGCTGGCGGCAGAATTCTCTCTTCTCCATCGACACCACCACCGGCCAGATCAGCCGGAATCCCGAGTACTACGTCATGCGTCATTACTCGCACTATGTGCGCCCAGGCGCTCGCCAGCTGGATACACGCGGCCATTTCAGTTCCATGGCCACAGCCTTCGAAAATCCTGATGGATCGGTCGTTGTCGTGGCTCAGAACGCCCTGGATCGCGCCATGCCCTTCTCCTTCTCCGGGCCGGGAGGGGATAGCGAAGGGAACCATGGTTTCCAGGCAACCCTGGAGCCGCGGTCCTTTAACACCTTCGTTCTATGAATCGAGTCTCGTAGATTAAGATTGGAGTCCATCATGTCAGACAATGCGGTCCGAGCCAAAGACCACTCAGCTTCGCCAGGCATCACGCGCCTTCCAGACAGGCTCATCTTCGGCTGCGCCTACTACGATGAATACATGCCCTATGAGCGGGTGGACAAGGACATGTCCATGATGAAGTCCGCCGGCATTACCACCATCCGTATCGCTGAATCCACCTGGAGCACCTTGGAGCCCCAGCCTGGCGCATTCGACTTCAGCCATGTGGACCGGGTTCTGGATGCTGCGGAACGCTTCGGCATCCAGGTCATCGTGGGCACGCCCACCTATGCCGTCCCCGCCTGGCTGGTAGCCATGCACCCGGATGTTCTAGCGGACACCCCTGATGGTCCCAATCGGTATGGCGCTCGCCAGATCATGGACATCGTCAACCCTTCCTACCGGTACTACGGCGAGCGTGTCATCCGCAGGCTTATAAGCCATGTGGCTGACAACCAACAGGTGATCGGCTACCAGGTCGACAACGAAACCAAGTACTACGATTGCGTATCGCCCGACATGCAGCGGCTCTTCGTCAAGGATTTGCGACAGCGTTTTGATGACGATCTGGACCGTCTCAATGCGGCCTTTGGACTGGACTACTGGTCCAACAGGATCGACTCCTGGGAGGACTTTCCCGATCTGACCGGGACCATCAACGCATCCCTTGGTTCCGCATTCGACCGCTTCCGTCGAAGCCAGGTCAGCCGCTACTTGGCCTGGCAGGCTGGCATTGTGCGCGAATACGCTCGCGAGGACCAGTTCGTCACCCACAACTTCGATTTCGATTGGGGTCCGGGCTGGTCATACGGCGTTCAGCCGGCTGTCGATCATTTCGAAGCGGCCGGATGCTTGGACATGGCCGGTGTGGACATCTACCATCCCACTGAGGATGACCTGACCGGCAAGGAGATCGCCTTCGGCGGGGACATGACCCGCAGCCTGAAGCGTGGCGCCAACTACCTGGTTCTGGAAACTGAAGCCCAGGGACAGAACGGCTGGCTGCCCTACCCGGGCCAGCTGCGACTGCAGGCATACAGCCATCTGGCCTCGGGTGCTGACGGGGTCATGTACTGGCACTGGCATTCCATCCACAACTCCTTCGAGACCTACTGGAAGGGTCTGCTTTCGCAGGATATGGAGCCCAACCCCACCTATGAGGAGGCTGGCCAATTCGGCAGGCAGATAGCGCAGAAGGGTGTGGGGGAGCGTCTGATCAACCTTCAAAAGCGCAACAAGGTCGCCATCATGGTGGGCAACGACTCCCTGACCGCTTTGGACTGGTTCTCCCTGGAGACTGGCTTCCCCCGTCAACAGGGGCAGATCTCCTACAACGATGTGGTCAGACGGGTCTACGACGCCCTCTTCGAGCTCAACATCGAGTGCGATTTCATCAGCGACAAGGCTGACCGGTCCCAGCTGGAGGCTTACGCCATGGTCCTGGTTCCTGCCCTCTACAGCAGCAATGAGGATACGCTGAGGACCCTTGCCGATTACGTTTATCGGGGAGGTCATCTGGTGGCCACGCTGCGTTCCTTCGTGGCGGACGAGAACCTTAAGGTTTGGCACGACAAGGCTCCGCACCTGCTGACCGACGTGTTCGGCATCGACTACAACCAGTTCACCCGTCCCGGCAAGGGGCTGACCCTGGATCTGCGTGGGGCCGACCAGGACGGGCCGGCCTGTCAGGGGCTGATCGAACTGTTGAACCCGCGCCCCGGCACCCAGGTCCTGGCCTCCTATGACCACCCGGTCTGGAAGCGGTATGCGGCTGTGACCCGTCATGAATACGGCCACGGCAGCGCGGAGTGGCTCGGCACTTTGCCCTCGGCCCAGGGCATGCGGCTCCTGCTTTCGGATGCGGCAGATGCGGCTGGCCTGAACAGTCCTGCCCGGGACCTGGCTGGCCTGGTCACGGTGCGTGAGGGCACCAACGCCCTGGGAGAGCAGGTCACCTACCTGCTCAATTATTCATCCAAGGAGGTCGGATTGGACGCACCCTACGGAGGGCATCTGCTGGTGGCTGACGGGCAGGCAGATCCTCAGGTTCATATCGACCAGGGCCAGCCCATGACCATCGGACCCTGGGACCTGGCAATCATCGTTCGATAGGCCGGCTTCAGACTGACCGAACGCAAATACATGAGTGGATTAGTGTTCAGTAAGAAAGGAAGGTGCCCAGATGGCATCAAGGAAGTTGGCAGAGGGCCTACCCTACCGCAATCCCGGCCTGAGCCTGGATGAGCGAGTGGCCGACCTGCTGGGCCGGATGACCCGGGAGGAGAAGGTGGGCCAGATGATGCAGCTGGATGCCCGCCAAGGGGTGGACGAGGAGGTGATGGATCAACACGCCGGGTCTCTGCTGCATGTCTCTCCGAAGAACATGATCATGGCTGACAAGGCCGTCCATCGCACTCGTCTGGGCATCCCCCTGCTGATTGGCGACGACTGCATCCACGGCCACTCCTTCTTCCATGGAGCAACCATCTTTCCCGAGCAGCTAGGCATGGCGGCCTCCTTTGACCCTGAACTGGTCCAGCGGATGGGGCGGGCCACAGCCCAGGAGGTCGCTACAACAGGCGTCCACTGGACCTTCTCTCCAGTGCTTTGCATTGCCAGGGACACCCGTTGGGGACGGGTGGATGAGACCTTCGGCGAGGACCCCTTCTTGATCGGCGAAATGGCCTCGGCCATGGTGCGCGGCTACCAGGGCGGATCAGCCATGACCGGGACCCTGCCCAAGGATGCCGTGCTGGCCACGGCCAAGCACTTCGCCGGTTACTCCGAGACCCAAGGCGGGCGCGACGCCTCCGAGGCCGACCTCTCGCACCGCAAGCTGCTCTCCTGGTTCCTGCCGCCCTTCGAGCGCTTGGCCAAGGAGGGTGTGGCCACCTTCATGCTGGGCTACGAGTCCATTGACGGGGTTCCGGTCACCATCAACAACTGGCTGCTCAACGACGTGCTGCGTGGGGAGTGGGGCTACCAGGGCACCCTGATCACGGACTGGGACAACGTGGGCCGGATGGTCTGGGAACAGAAGGTGCAGCCCGACTACACCAGCGCAGCCGCGGCTGCTGTCAAGGCTGGCAATGATCTGGTTATGACCACGCCCGGCTTCTACCAGGGAGCCTTGGATGCACTGGATGCCGGGCTGTTGCGCGAGGAGGACCTTGACCGGGCGGTCAAGCGCATCCTGGCCCTGAAATTCCGCATGGGGCTCTTCGAGGATCCGCGTCTGCCCAGCCCCGGGGCCCAGGAGGCGGTCATCAACTCACCGGAGCACCAGGAACTCAACCTCCAGGTGGCCCAGGAGTCGGCAGTTCTTTTGAAGAACGACGGCATCCTGCCCCTGTTCGGTGGGGTGGGTGCCGATGGCCGCCCTGGTGATGATTCAGCGCATAGCATCGCCTTGGTGGGTCCGTTGATCGACGACGCCCAGAACCAGCTTGGGGACTGGGCCGGCGGCTCGGGTCAGTGCGATTGGATCAAGGACCAGCCGCGGGAGATGATCTCGACCGTGGCCGACGGTCTGCGCAAGGAGCTGCCTGAAAACTGGCAGCTCAACTGTGAGCAGGGCGTCGACGTGCTCCGTCTGATCGACGACCCGGCGGGCGAGCTTTTCCCCGACGGCCAGCCCAGGCCCAAGGTGGCTGCTCCGGCCAGGATCGATCAGGGCCGCTTCGACAGGGCCATTGAATTGGCTGGGCAAAGCGACTTGGTGGTGGCTGTGGTCGGCGACGTGGTCCAGCTGGTGGGCGAGGGCCGTTCGACTGCCACCCTGGAGCTCTACGGTCCTCAGCGCGATCTGCTGGATGCCCTGGCGCAGACGGGCAAGCCCATGGTCATCGTGCTCATGTCTTCCAAGCCGCTGATCCTGCCCCCGTCTGCACAGTCGGCCAGAGCTCTGATCTGGCAGCCCGACCCGGGCATGCAGGGCGGTCGTGCTTTGGCCAGGATTCTCACCGGCAAGGTTGAGCCTACAGGCAGACTGCCCATCACCTTTCCCAGACATGCCGGTCAGCTGCCGGTCTACTACAACCAGATCCGCGGCCAGCATGGTGATCGCTATGCCGACCTGACCCAGGAACCGGCCTTCGCCTTCGGCCAGGGGATGGGCTACACCACCTTCGTCTACGGAAAGCCCCAGGTTGATGGACCCGATGCCGTCGGCCCCAAGGACACGGTCAGGGTGAATGTAGACCTGACCAACACCGGTCAGCGATCAGGCACCGAGGTGGTCCAGGTCTATATCAGCGACCTGGTGACCTCCGTCAGCTGGGCTGACCGCGAGCTCAAGGCCTTCCAAAGGATTCAACTGGATCCAGGGCAGACCCGGAAGGTGGTTTTCGATCTACCGGTGTCCGAGTGGACCCTGGTCGATGCCGACTGCCGCCGCAGGGTCGAGCCTGGCCAGTTCGAGGTGTTGGTGGGATCCTCCTCGTGCAGGGAAGATCTGCAGGCCGTGACGGTGACCGTGGTGGGCTGAGCCTGCGATCGACTGGGTTGGAGGCAGTCGGATGGTCGACTGTCATCCGGTTGCGGCGGGACCCTTGGGGTGTTGGTTGCCCAGGGCCCTCGCCCGCCCTACCATTGCAGTATGAGCAAAAGCGTAGGCGCTGGGTATGCGCACCTGTTGACGGTCCCCAATCCGCGGCATGTGTCCAGCCTGGTCGACTACTTTACACGAGGTTCCAAACCGCAGGCCCAGTGGCGGTTCGGCATTGAGATCGAGCATCTGCCAGTGCGCAACGACGGGTCCGATGCCCCGGTTTCCTATGAGGGGGAGCGGGGCATCGAAGCTTTGCTGTCGGCCTTGGAACCCCGCTACGACGGCCATAAAGAATACCGTGAGGATGGTCATCTGGTCGGCCTGAGCAGGCCGGGCTGCGTGGTCTCCCTGGAGCCCGGGAGCCAGGTGGAGTGCTCCTTGGGCGTAGTGCGGGACAGCCGAGAATTCGAGGACCTTTACCGACGTTTCCGTGCCGAGGTCGACCCTATTGCCGAGCGGCTGGGGTTTCGTCTGGTTGAGTACGGGTATCGTCCTGCTGGCTCCTACGCGGATGTGGGCGTCAATCCCAAGGAACGCTATGCGGTCATGAACACCTATCTGGGTCGCATCGGCCAGTGCGGGCCCATGATGATGCGCAGCACCGCCTCCACCCAGATCAGCATCGACTATCAGGACGAGGACGACGCCATCGCCAAGATCCGTCTGGGCACGGCTATCGGCCCCGTTTTGGCCTACTTCTTCCGCAACACCCCTATCTTCGAGGGCGAGCCCAACCGCATGCCCCTGCGACGTCAGCGGATCTGGGACTGGCTTGACCCCCAGCGCACAGGTCTGATCCCGGGGCTGTTCGATGACGGCTTCGGCTGGGAGGACTATGCCGTGGACCTGCTGTCCACCCCGCTGATGGTGGCCGATGTCTCCCACACCCCGGAGGTGGAGGGGCCGCAAGGGCATCAGGTCTTCATCGCCTGGCATGAAAACGCCGGGGAGATCTATCCTGACCGTCGGCTCAACGACGCCGAGATAGCGCACATCCTGACCACCCACTTCAATGACGTTCGCCTAAAGAACTACATCGAGCTCAGGCACTGGGATTCCCTGCCCATGAAACGCGCCAGCCGACTTGTGGAAGTCGTCGGCGGCATTTTCTATGATCCGGCACGCTTTGCTCGGCTTGTCCGGTTCTTGGACGGGGTGGCCGAGGAGGATGTGCTTCAAGCCAAGGCCGAACTTCAGGTCCGTGACGGACAGGCCAGCCCCTATGGCCGCTCCCTGGATTTCTGGCGGCAGGCCCTGGGTGCCGAGGACACCCTGGAAGGCCTGCCGGGCGATCCCAGACATCCTGATCTCTTCCAGCTTTGACGGCTGTATCGTTATGCGAAAGGATGGGGCCGGTTTCCTGAGGATGGTATATTCTGGTCACCAATGGGCTTTGATCCGTCATCAGCGGGGAGTCCTCGGAAGAACGGGAACGCCCTGCGGCGTTCCTCAGTAGAACCGACGGGTGGGCCCGCACAGCCCAGACAAGCGGTCCGGCAGGGGTCATTGGCCGGGCAAGCGAGGTGGTACCGCGGTGGGCCTACGGGCCCCTCGTCCTCGGTATGGCGACATGAACGACCAGCGAGGAGCGTGAACGGTGAAACAGGCCACTGATACCTCAGATAAGACAAGTCGGGACGGGGAAGTTTATCCCAAGGCGGTGGTGGACCCTGCTCTCGACAAGGTGAAGCCCAATCCCTCCTTCCCTCGGATGGAGGAGTCGGTCCTGGACTATTGGGACCATGACGATACTTTCAATAAGTCGGTGGAGCGTCGCCCTTCCGGCGATCATGCCGACAATGAGTTCGTCTTCTTCGACGGCCCGCCCTTCGCCAACGGCTTGCCTCACTATGGACACCTGCTGACCGGCTATGTCAAGGATGTCATTCCTCGCTACCAGACCATGAAAGGCCACAAGGTCAACCGTGTCTTCGGCTGGGACACCCATGGTCTGCCCGCCGAGTTGGAAGCCCAGCGCGAGCTTGGTATCGACAGCGTGGATCAGATTGAGCAGATGGGCATCGAGAAGTTCAATGACGCCTGCCGCGCATCGGTGCTCAAGTACACCAGCGAGTGGAAGGATTACGTCCATCGTCAGGCCCGCTGGGTGGACTTCGATCACGGATACAAGACCCTGGATGTTTCCTACATGGAGTCGGTCATGTGGGCCTTCAAGACCCTCTACGAGAAGGGCCTGGCTTATAAGGGGCACCGGGTGCTGCCATACTGCTGGAAGGATCAGACGCCGCTGTCCAACCACGAGCTGCGCATGGATGCCGATGTCTACCAGGACCGGCAGGACACCACCGTCTCCGTGGCCGTCAAGCTCAGGGACGAGGACGCCTATGCGGTCTTCTGGACTACTACTCCCTGGACCGTCCCTACCAACCTGGCCATCGTGGTCGGCGCTGGCATCGAGTACTCGGAAGTCAGCCCGGTGTCTGGGCCATTCGCCGGCAAGCGCTTCTACATCGCCACGGCCCGCTTGGGCGATTACGCCAAGCAGCTGGGGGAGGACTACCAGGTGGTCCGCACCCTCAAGGGGTCCCAGATGGAGGGCTGGCGGTACTGGCCGGTCTTTCCCTACTTTGCCGGAGAGCAGGCCGAATCAGAGGGTGGCACCCCCGGCCCCAATGCCTATACCATCTACATGGCTGACTACGTCGACACTGTGGAGGGCACCGGCCTGGTCCACCAGGCTCCCTATGGCGAGGATGATATGAACACCCTGAACGCCAAGGGCATCCGCAGCGTGGACGTCCTCGATGCCGGGGCCGTTTTCACCGAGCAGTGCCCCGACTACCAAGGCATGCAGGCCTTCGATGCCAACATGCCTATTATTCGCAACCTGCGCGCAGGGGACGGTCCCCTGGCCCGGATCCCCGCCGAGCACCGGGCCATCCTCTTCCAGGAGAAGAGCTACGTCCACTCCTACCCCCACTGCTGGCGTTGCGGCACTCCGCTGATCTACAAGCCGGTCTCCAGCTGGTTCGTCTCCGTAACCAAGATCAAGGACCGCCTTCTGGAACTCAACCAGCAGATCAACTGGATCCCCGAGAATGTCAAGGACGGCCAGTTCGGCAAGTGGCTGGCCAATGCCCGTGACTGGTCCATCTCCCGCAATAGGTTCTGGGGCTCGCCCATCCCGGTCTGGGTTTCTGACGATCCCAAGTACCCTCGGGTGGATGTTTACGGGTCACTGGAGGAGCTCAAGCAGGACTTCGGCCGCTACCCGACCGACGAAAAGGGGCAGATCAACATGCACCGGCCCTGGATCGATCAGCTGACCAGGCCCAACCCTGACGATCCGACCGGCAAGTCCACCATGCACAGGATCACTGATGTGCTGGACTGCTGGTTCGAGTCAGGCTCCATGCCCTTCGCCCAATTCCACTACCCCTTCGAAAACAAGCAGTATTTCGAGGACCGGGATCCCTGTGATTTTGTGGTCGAGTACATCGGTCAGACCCGCGGCTGGTTCTACACCATGCACATCATGTCCACGGCCCTCTTCGATAAGCCGGCCTTCAAGAACGTGATCTGCCATGGCATCGTCCTGGGCTCCGACGGCCAGAAGATGAGCAAGCACCTGCGCAACTATCCGGATGTGAATGAGGTTTTCGACAAGTACGGATCCGATGCCATGCGCTGGTTCCTGATGAGCTCGTCCATCCTGCGCGGCGGCAACCTGGTCGTCACCGCCGAGGGCATCCGTGACACGGTCCGTCAGGTTATGCTGCCGGTCTGGAGCTCCTACTACTTCTACACGCTCTACGCCAACGCGGCCAATATGGGAGCCGGCTACCAGGCCCAGGCGCTGACACCGGACCGGGTGGCGAGTCTGCCGGAGATGGACCGCTTCCTGCTGGCGCGGACCCGCCGGCTGATCCAGTCGGTGCAGAAGGCCCTGGACGACTTCGCCGTCTCGGATGCCTGCGATGCGGTGACCGACTTCATCGATGTACTGACCAACTGGTACATTCGCAACAATCGCGACCGTTTCTGGAGTGAGGACCACCAGGCCTTCGACACCCTTTATACGGTCTTGGAGGCCTTCGCCCGCGTTCTGGCCCCTCTGGCGCCCATGGAAGCCGAGCAGATCTGGCGTGGTCTGACCGGTGGGGAGTCGGTCCATCTGGCCGACTGGCCCTTCCTGGCCGATGAGTCCACCGGACAAGAGACCGAACTGGGGCAGGTCCTGCGTGATGATCCTGCCCTGGTAGCTGCCATGGAGAAGGTTCGCGAGGTGGTTTCGGCCACCCTGGCCCTGCGCAAGGCCGAGCAGATCCGCGTCCGCCAGCCGCTGTCCCGGTTGACCGTGGTGGTTCGCGACCCCGATGCGGCCCGTTCTTACGTGGACGTGCTCAAGTCGGAGCTGAACATCAAGAATGTGGAATTCTGCACCCTGGACCAGGCCGGCCAGCACGGCCTGCGAATCATCCACGATCTGAAGGTCAACGCCCGTGCGGCTGGGCCTCGGCTGGGCAAGCAGGTTCAGTTCGTCATCAAGGCTTCCAAGCAGGGCGACTGGTCCGAGCAGGACGGGCACGTGGTCGTCGCTACCCCCGACGGATCGGTGGCCCTGAAGCCAGGCGAATACGAGCTGGACAACCGGATCGAGCAGGAGGATGGCTCCCAGGCCGACAGATCGGCCTCTGCAGCCCTGCCCACCGGTGGCTTCGTCATTCTCGACACCCAGCTGGACGACGACCTCCTGGCCGAGGGCTATGCCCGAGATCTGATCCGCCAGGTTCAGGATGCCCGGAAGACTGCCGGTTTGGACATTGCTGATCGAATCCGGCTGACCCTGACCTTGCCCGGGGAGGATGCCCCCAAGGCCCAGCAGTTCAGCGACCTGATCGCTCGCGAGACCCTGGCCACCAATCTGACCGTCAATGTTGGCGATCTGGACCAGCCGCAGGTCGACCTGGTCAAGGCCTGATCCTAGTTGCACAAAGGGGTTCCATCCTGCATCAGATGGAAACCCTTTGTGATGCGTCCTGCCGGGCGTGATACCCGGCTGCCGATCAGCCCTTGACCTTGTCGCTGACCTGGTCCAGGGTCTGCATATCCTGGTCGCTCAGTTCCAGATGGGCGGCGGCCAGAAGGGCCGGCAACTGTTCCGGGGTGCGTGCAGAAGCGATGGGGGCTGCGATTCCAGGCCTGTGGTTGAGCCAGGCCAGGGCTACGGTGGCCAGTTCAACATCGTGGGCCTTGGCGATGCCGTCCATGGCGGCGACCACATCCAGCCCCTCCTGGGTGAAGAAGTCCTTGACCATGCCCTCGCGCTGCTTGCCCTTGAGGTCGTCCATGGTACGGTACTTGCCCGTCAAGAAGCCCGAAGCCAGCGAGAAGTAGGGGAAGACCGCCAGATTCTCGTCCCTGGCGACCTGCATGAGGCCATCCTCATAGGTCCTGCGGTAGACCAGATTGTACTGGGGCTCCAAGGCCACCGGCAGGGTCAGGCCCTCCTGGCGCGCTATCCTGAACCATTCGCGGATCCGGTCAGGTGTGTAGTTGGACAGGCCGATGGTCCGGACCTTGCCCTCCTTGACCAGCTTGTCGAAGGCTGCCGCGGTCTCCTCCAAGGGGGTGGAGCTGTCGTCGAAGTGGGCGTAGTAGAGGTCGATCACATCCAGGCCCAGCCTGAGCAGGGAGGCATCGGCAGCGGCCTCGATGTTCTTGGCTGAAAGACCAGAGTACTGGGGGTGTTGGCTGACCTTGGTGGCCACCAGGACCTTGTTGCGGTTGCCGTTCTTGGCCAGCCAGCGGCCCAGGACGATCTCGGATTCGCCGCCGGAGTGGCCGGGGGCCCAGGCCGAGTAGACGTCAGCTGTGTCGATCAGGTTGCCTCCGGCTTCTGTGTAGGCGTCCAGGACCTGATCAGACTCTGATTCGTCACTGGTCCATCCGAAGGTGTTGCCGCCCAGAACCAGGGGGAAGATTTCGGTGTCGATGCCGCGTAGTTTTGCCATATTCATCCTTTCGGGTTGAAGCCTTGTCAGGCCGAGTCTATTACCGTTCCAGGCGCCAGAACGGATTATTCAGATGTGTGCCTCATGTATAGTGATGGAGGGGAGGCCGGAATGGTGCGGTTTTCAGGTCCGACATCCAAGGGTTTTAAGCTCGAAGGAGAACACTCATGCATTTAGACATTGCCATTGCGGTCGCCGTGTTGGTCCTGGCGCTGATCATCTTCCTCTCGGGAATCTTCGTGGTGCCCCAGCAGCAGGCGGACATCATTGAGCGCTTTGGCAAGTACCACCGGGTGGCGCAGGCGGGCATCCACGCCAAAATTCCCCTGGTGGACCGGATAGCGGCCAAGACCAACCTGCGCGTCAACCAGCTGAACGTCAAGCTGGAGACCAAGACCAAGGATAATGTCTTCGTCACCGTGGAGGTCTCCGCACAGTTCCGGGTGGAGGCGGCCAATGTGGTTACGGCCTACTATGAGCTGGTCGATCCGGCAGGCCAGCTGCGCTCCTATATGGAGGATGCCCTCAGGTCGGCCATTCCCTCCCTGAGCCTGGATGATGCCTTCGCGCGCAAGGACGACATCGCCTCCGATGTGCAGCAGACCGTGGGCCAGGAGATGCAGCGCTTCGGATTTTCGGTCATCAAGACCTTGGTCACCGCCATCGACCCCTCCGCCCAGGTCAAACAGGCCATGGACTCCATCAACGCGGCCCAGCGCGAAAAGGAGGCTACCCGTGAACGTGCCGAGGCCCGCCGGATCGAGATTGAGACGCAGGCCAAGGCGGATGCCGAGAAGACCAGGATGCAGGGCGAGGGCCAAGCCAACTACCGGCGGGAGATCGCCAATGGCATTGTGGATCAGATCAACAGTCTGCGGGCCGTGGGCATGGATATCGATGCCGTCAACAACGTGGTGCTCTTCAACCAGTATCTTGATGTGATGCGCTCGTTGGCCGAGTCTGACAATGCCAAGACCCTGGTCCTTCCGGCGGCGACCCCCGGCGGGTACAACGAGCTCTTCAACCAGATGACCGCAGCGCTGATGACCGCCCAGAGCAGCCAGGGGAGTGAGGATCCTCGCCACGGCCGCAAGAGCGCAGGCACAGAGGGCGGGACTGAGACGCCGGTTCTGTAAGGTCTTGTCCCAAAGAAGCAATCCCCGCATGCCAAATCATGCGGGGTCGGGGTTCAACTTTTCAGGAAGTCGGCTATGGCCTCGGCGGCTCGATAGCCCTTGTCGTACATGGCGTTTAGACCCTTGAGCGACTTGCTGAGCGTGGTCAGCCCACACAGGCTGTCCGGGGCCAGGATGAGCGCCTGGCCCTCCTTTTCGGCTTGCTTGGCCAGCGCCACCTCGTCGTTGTAGGTGCGGTAGCGCTCCATTAGGCGCTCGCCGGCCGCCGGATAGGTCCTCGACAGGATTCGGGCCGGCAGGACATCCTTCTTCTGCTCACGCAGAATGTCCCTCTGGCGTGTCAGGACAAGGACGATGCGTTCATAGCCCTCGTCCATGGCCTTGCGGATCGGGACCGGGTCAGCGATGCCGCCGTCCAGATAGGGCACGCCATCGATCATGTATGGCTTATTGGCCACCGGCACGCTGGATGAGGCCTTGAGTATGTCATAGTTGTCCTGGGCCAGGTCGGACTTGTCAAAGTAGGCCGTGGATCCGTCAGTGGCCTTGCAGGCCACTACAGTGAACAGGGCCGGGTTGGCCTTCAAAGCTTGGTAATCCAGCGGGTATTCTCCGTCATGGGCCGACAGTTTGCCATAGACGTAGTCCAAGTCGACAAAGGCGTGCTTGGTCAGGAAGTTGCTCACGCTTGCGTACTCCTTACGCGAGGAGTAGACGGTGTAGAAGCGGTAGCAGCGTCTGAGCTGGCCCGACAGGAAGGAGGCCAGATTGGCGCTGCCGGCCGAGATCCCATAGCAGTGGTCGAAGGCGATGCCCTGCTCCATGCAGCGGTCGAAGACGCCGGCGCCGAAGATGGACCGGTAACCGCCGCCTACGTCAATGACGGCTGTTCTTTTGCGTGCCATGGGCACCTCGATTCCTGACAAATTCCTCCCTTGATGACAGCTTATGCGTGAACGTTGGACAAGCCGTTCAGGGGCGGCAGGAGGCCAGTAGCCGCTTGGACAGATCCAGCATGGCTGGCGAGGGATCAGAGTTGGCGATCTCTACTCTGCCGGGGCCGGGGTCCGGGTTGAGGGCATCGGCTTGGGCCAGCAGATCCTTGAGGTGGCGGGCTGTTCCCGGGTTGCCGTCAATCAGTGCCAGGCCTGGCGGGCAGATGCGGGCGATGGACTTGCGGAAGAAGACGAAGTGGGTGCAGCCCAGGACCAGGGCATCCAGGTTCTGCAGATCGTAGGGGTCCAAGTAACGGTGCAGAGTGGCATCGACCAGGGTCTGGTCATTTAGCCTGTCAGACTCCACAATGGTCACCAGGTCTGGGCAGGGCTGGGTAAGGATGGTGTGCCTGCCGGAGAACCGTGCCATCAGGCGCGAGAACTTGGCCTCTTTCAAGGTCAGCGGGGTGGCAGTGACCAGAACCCGCTGAGGTCGGCCTCCACCGCGCGTACAAGCCAGTTTCAAGGCCGGCTCCATGCCGATGACAGGGACCGGATAGCGCTGGCGCATCTGATCAACGCAGACGCTGGTGGCGGTGTTGCAGGCGATGACCATGGCCTTGACGCTCTGGTCCATGAACCGGTCGCCGATGACCTGGCAGCGCTTGGCAATCCGGTCCGGCTCCTTGGTGCCGTAGGGGGCGTAGGCGGAATCTCCGAAGTAGAGCAGACTTTCTTGGGGCAGAAGGTTCTGAATGGCTGCGGTGACGCTCAGACCGCCGAGCCCGGAGTCGAAGATCCCGATCGGTGCATCTGATGCCATGTGATCTGCTCCTTTCGCAGCCGAAAAACCAGCCTAGCCTGTCGCCGAAGGGCCGTACCCTACAAGCATGAGTATTCCCCGGACTGTTTACAAAATGCAAGCCACCGGCAACGATTTCGTGGTCTACGCCGATCCCCGGGGGGATCTGGAACCTACGGCCGACCAGGTGCGGTGGCTGTGTGACCGGCATTTCGGGGTCGGAGCCGACGGGGTGATTCGGCTGACCCACCCGGCCGATGTCAGCGACTTGGACCAGGCGCAGGTGGATGCTTGTGACCGTTTCGGCTGTCAGTGGTTCATGGACTACCGCAACGCGGACGGATCACTGGCGCAGATGTGCGGCAACGGGACGCGGGCTATCACCCTCTTCGCTCAGAAGCAGGGGCTGACGCCAACTATGGAGGGGTCCTCCTTCCTGCTGGGGACCCGAGCCGGGGTCAAGCGGATTGTCTCGTGCAGTCCGATGAAGTGCGATGGCGAGCATGTGTTCATGGTCAAGGTCGGGGCCTGGCGGATGGGGCCGGTGGGGCAACAGCTGATTGACGGCGGCGCCCTAGGAGGCTCGGCTCCTGGCACCATGGTGGATATGGGCAATCCCCACGCAGTCGTTCTGACGGCAGTCGCTGCCGAGTTGGAGGCCAGCGGGTTGCCGGGGACCGTGGCCGACCTGCTGGCCAGGACCGATCTGCCTGATCCGGGCGATCTGGACCTGTCGGCCCCGCCGCGAGTCAGGCCCGGGCTTGCCGAGGGGCAGAATGTGGAATTCCTGCGTCTGGATGCCCTGGATGCCGACAATGGCAGCGGTCGGGCGACCATGAGGGTTTATGAGCGAGGCGTGGGCGAGACCCTGTCCTGCGGGACGGGCCTATGCGCCAGCGGCGTGCTGCTGCGAGCCCTGACTGGAGTCGATCATTGGACCATCCATGTGGGCGGGGGCTGTCTGAAGGTGGATGTGGATCCGCAGGATGTGTGGCTGACCGGACCGGCCAGAATGGTCGCCCGTCTGACCCTGGAGCACGTGCCAGGCTGCTGATCAGCCGAAGAGGGCAGAGCCTTCCACAGCCAAGACGATGGTTGCCAAGGCAACCAGCCAGATCAGATCGACCATCAGATCGAAGTGCCGCTGGTAGTAGATCTGCAGCCATCCCGACCTCTTGCGCGGAAGACCCTGCTGGGTCACCGTGGCGTGGCTGAAAGCCATGAATTGCAGGCTGGTGGCGAAGGTCATGACCAGGCACCAAGGGCATAGGGCGTGGATGACGAAGAGCGACTGGGTGAACAGCCAGAGCGCATAGGCCAGAGCGGCGAGCGAGGCCAGCCAGGTCCCTGTTGCCAGCAGCGCGGGCATCTTGATCCGGCAAAGGCCCACAACGGCCAGCGTCAGAAAGACGGATTCAGCGATCAGTCCAAGGAAGGCATTGGGAACCGGCAGGGTGCCCAGACGAAACAGCTCGGCCTGGGGTGAGTGGGCCACAGCTGAGCAGGAGACCACTGAGTTGATGTCACAGCTGAGCTGGCCCTGAGGGTGACGTGCCAGCTGCAGGGTTTCCGCTGACAGAACCAGGCTGGCGTAGAGGGTTGCAAGTGAGGCCAGGGCGGCAATCAGATAGCTGGAAGGGGCTGAAGAGGTCGATTCACTCATGGGGTCCATCACCTCAATGGCTGGGGAGGTTCTCTGGGACAGGAACGCGTTCACGAGTTTAGGATGGAGGCATGACGCATGAGGATACTGCCACGGTTTCCGGGTGGGATCTGCACTGCCACACCGTGTTCTCGGACGGCACCGTGACGCCCAGGGGGATGGTCGAGCAGGCGCAGCAGCTGGGTCTGGAAGGTTTGGCCATCACCGACCATGACACCAATGCGGGCTGGGATCAGGCCCGTCAGGTTGCCCAAAACTTGGGGATGCCACTGTTGCCGGGCACTGAAATCACCGCGCAGGATGGTCGTGTCTCGGTTCACATGCTGGCCTACCTCTATGATCCGGAGGATCCGGTCATCGCCAGGCTCTTTGCCAAGACCAGGGAGGCCAGGCTGGCTAGAACCAGGACCATGGTCGAGCAGATTTCCCGAGATTATCCGATCACCTGGCAAAATGTGCTGGACCAGGTCAAGGAGGGATCGAAGACAACGGTGGGCCGTCCGCATATTGCCGACGCTCTGGTAAAGGCCGGTGTCTATGCCGACCGCAGCCAGGCTTTCGCCGGGGTCTGCTCCTCCAGAAGCGCCTACTACCTCCCCACGCCCTCGCCGACCACCCACCAGGTGCTGGCAGCCGTTAACCATGCGGGGGGCGTTTTGGTCATTGCTCACCCGGGTGCGGTCAGCCGCAATCCCGTCCTGCTTTCCGACCAGCAGATCGCCGCGCTGGCCAGAAAGGGCCTGGGAGGCTTGGAGGTCTGGCACCGGGACAATCCGCCCGAGCAGCGTCGACGGCTGTTGGCTCTGGCTCAGCGCTGGGGGTTGCTGGTGACCGGCGGATCGGACTGGCACGGCCAAGGCAAACCCAATCACATGGGGGAGAACAGCACCAGCGACGAGGTGGTGGCCCGAATCGTGGACAGGGCCCGGGGGAGCCATCCGGTGGCCTGGAAGGGTTAACGGATACGAATCGGGGGCGGTCGGACCACAAGGATCCTGCCGCCCCCGTCAGGCGATCACAGCCTCAGTCGGAGGAGCCTCCCAGAACGCCGAAGCCCACAGGATGGGTGGTGTCGGAACCAACCACTGCGTAGCCTAGCGACTCCTTGGGAACGATGATGTGCCGACCCTTGTCGTCCACCAAATCGATGGGTCCGCCCTCGTTCAGTGCCTGGGCGATGTGGGCAGCCACCTCGTCCGCCTTGGCGTTGGTGCTGAAGCTGACCGTGCGGGCCACATTTTTGATGCCGAATTCGATATCCATCGTTACCTCCAAGGTTTTTCTCCGTCGCCCAGACCTGCCGGTCCACGGATCTTCCGGTCTCATTATTCGCTGACCCTGGTGATTACGCTCTAAGCGTCCTCGTGGGGCTCCTCCTGGGGAGAGCTCGTCTCTGGCGGCGATGCCGATGCTTGTCCGTCTGTGGTGAGTGTGGGGATCTGCTCGGGCAGAGGTTTTCTGGGAAGGACGATGGTCTCTGTCTGATCGTTTGCAAGAGCCTGAGTTGACGAAGCATCATGCGGCTGGGAAACGGCGTCTCCTGAATCAGCGGCGTTCGAGGGCTGGTCATCTCCGGACGAGTGGCTTATTGCAGCCTGCGAATCCGCTTCGCCATCTGCATCCCCGTCGCTGGGGGCTGGGTTGCCGATGCCGCGGAAGTGATCGCTCAGGCCTGAGTCTTCGTCTTGGGCAGCAGGAGCAACAGCTGACTGCTTGCGTTGATCGTCACTGCCAAGGTCTGTGCTCTGGCCCTGCCCAATGGGCTTATTCCTGGCATCGGAGTGCCCCATGGCGGTCTGGGCCACAGCCAGATCAGCCATTTCCGCCCTGTTGATGGCGATGGTGGCTGAGCTTTCATCGGACGCTTCTGTCGGGGCGGGGTCCGGTTCTGGTGTCGGATTCTCCAGCAGCTCGGCTACAGAGGGGGCTTCAGCATTATCGTCGCCCAGCAGGGTGCCTACGGTGATGGTGGAGGGTGCACCGGCAGGTGACGGACTTGGCGTCTGCTCCTGGCGACGGGTGCGCTGGACCTGCTCATGATCGCCTAGCTGCTGGGCCAGGCGCTCAACCTGGGCTTTGAATTGGATGATCCGTTCGTTGTCCGCATGATCCAGGGCGGTGATGAAGTCGCCCACCTGCTCCATCTGCAGCCAGAGGTTGGCTCGGAGCATGATCAGGTCGTCCAGCCGAGCCCCCATCATCCTGCCGTAGGCTGCAATGACTGCATTGCGGCGGGATCCGTCCAGCTTGGCGAAGATCCAGGCCAGATCACGGGCAGGATCGTTGACCTGCATATCCTGCCAGCCGTAGAGTCCGCTCAGCCCGGAGCCTGCATAGAGCAGGTCTCCATCGGAGAAGCCTCCGTGCACGGTGCAGGTTTCAAAGGACCAGAGTCCGTCGGTCGCCACGATGGAGGCCCAGGAATCGGTGATTTCCTTGGGCACGTGGCCATCCATGCGCAGCCGCTTGATCCATCCCCGCAGTTGGGCTGCGATTTGAGCGGTGGAGAAGACCGGATATCCGTGGGTTTTCAGAAAATCAGGACGCACCCGGTGGATGGCGCCGATGGCGGTGCCTGCGGCGGTGCATTCGTTCAAGGTCAGCAGATGAAGGGGACGGATTCGGCCTGGGCAGTGGGTCATGACGGCAACAGCGGTGGTGCCGGTCGGACTATCGGCCCTCTCCCCGGGCTGGTAGGCCAATATGCGCTCGACCCGGAAGCCCGTGGCCGCTATCTCTTTGGCATCGGCCAGGGCCTGAGCCGCCTTGACCCGAGCGGCCAGCCGACGTTTGCCGGCCTCCGAGCTGGTGGCCCAGACGTCGTAGACGTTGCCGGTTGCATCCTGGACCACGGCGCAGTCCACGCCCTGTGTACGGTCCAGGCTGCTGAGCTGGTCGCAGTCCCGCGCACCGGTCATGGGCACCTCGGGCATGGTGGCCGATGCCAGGGCGGCCAGGGTCAGCTTCGTTCGTTCACTCACACCCTCAAGGATAATACAAGGACTGTTGTGGATACGGTTGCCCACTAGACCACATGGGCACGCCGCCGCCGGTTCCGGTACCGGCCTTTGACACAATGGGGGTGTGCATGAGGATGAGGAACGATTGCTGGAGGGTCTGGATCCAGCCCAGCGGCAGGCGGCTAGCGTGCTTGACGGGCCTGTGCGGATTGTCGCGGGGGCCGGGGCTGGCAAGACCAGGACCATCACCCGGCGGATGGCCTATGCCTGTGCCAGCGGCAGCTGGGAGCCCTCCAGAACCTTGGCAGTTACCTTTTCGGCCCGTGCCGCAGCCGAGATGCGTGATCGTCTGACCAAGCTTGGCGTGTCGGCCTCCCTGCAGGCGGCGACCTTCCATTCGGCGGCCCTGCAACAGCTCAGACGGGTCTGGCCCCAGGTCAGCGGGACCTACCCTCCCGATCTGATTGAGGATGTGGGTCCTCTGGTGTCCTCCTCCTACCAGAGGGTCTGCGGGCAGGAGGCCGACCCGGGCCAGGTCAGGGACCTGACGGCGGAGATCAATTGGGCCAAGGTGGGGCTGATTGCCCCTCAGGACTACGTTCGTGTCTGCGCGGCCAGTCACCGTCTGCCGCCGGCCGGTCTGGAGGCCGATCGAATGGCCGACCTGTACACGGTCTTCGAGAGCTCCAAGGCCGCCCATAATCAGATGGACTTCAATGATATCCTCCTGCTGGTCTGCCACATATTGGAGGAAGACGGCCAGGCTGCTGCAGATATTCGAGACCGAATCGGCTGGCTGACCGTGGACGAATACCAGGATGTCTCGCCCCTGCAGCACCGGCTGCTCAAGCTCTGGCTCAACGGCAGGCAGAACCTCTGTGTGGTGGGGGACCCAGCCCAGACCATCTACTCCTTTGCTGGAGCCACTTCCTACTATCTGCTGAACTTCCCCCAGGAATTCCCCGGCATTAAGGCAGATTTGGATCTGTCCACCGATTACCGGTCCACGGGTAGGGTAGTCCATTACGCCAACGGCATTCTGGCGCGCTCGCCGGTGCGTGACGACTATCTGAAGCTGGCCTCGGCCCGTCAGGCGGGCAGCAGGGTCGCGATGACACGTTATGAGGACGATGGCGATGAGGCTGGAGCCGTGGCCTCCCGCATATCCTCCATGATTCGGAAGGGGGCGCGGCCCGGCCAGTTTGCAATCCTGACCCGGATCAATGCCCAGCAGACCCTGATCTGCCGTGCCCTGCACGAACGCGGAATCGGCTATCGGGTGCGTACCGAGTCGGGCTGGCAGAACCAGTCGGTCGATCTGAGCAGGCAGGAAGTACTGGAACAGCTTGAGGGCGGCATGGGCCAGGGGAGGGTCACGGTCTCTACTATTCACGCTGCCAAGGGATTGGAGTTCGCTCATGTCTTCATTGTTGGCTGCGCCGAGGGGCTGATTCCCTTTGGCTCACCGCCGGAAGGAGATGCCCTGGAGGAGGAGCGCCGCCTCATGTACGTAGGGGTGACCCGAGCAGAGGACACCCTGCATCTTTCCTACGCGGAGCACAAGGATGGCAGCGCCTTCGTCCGACGCACCCCCAGCCGGTTCATTCACCGCTGAGGACCAACGTCTCGTCCATCGGAACGTAGGGGGTGTTCAGTCCTGGCTGCTGTCAGGATCTCTCCTGTCTGAGTCATCCTGGTCCGGGTTGCTGTCGCGGGTGCTCTTCTGGTCGCCCGGAGCCTCGTGGCCTGAATGTTCCTGGTCATTTGCAGCGTGGGAATCAGAAGCTCCGGAGTCTGCGGAGGCGGTCGAATCGACAGAGGAATCCTTTTCCTCGGCATTCAATAGTTTGTCCAGCTCGGCATCCCAGTCCACCGAGGGAGCGGAAGTGGCGGCCTTCTGCTCGGATTGCCCGTCTGCAGATGTAGATGCTCCGCCCTGACCGCCTTCGACCTTAACAGGCAGCGAAGGCAGCAGATCAGGATGGGACCAGTGACTGTCACGGCCTTGGATTCCCTCCTCTGCGGTGATGCGCTCCCAAAGGTCGGCGGCCTCTCGTAGCTGCTTGGGATGAAGATGCAGGCCCAGCAGGGACTCAAAGGTCTGTTCAGCCGGCCCTCCCACGGCACGCTCGCGTCGTGTCATCTCCCGCAGCTGCTCCAGGTGGGGCAGGTGGGCCATGCCGGCGTTCCAGACCACGCAATCCACCCAGCCATCCACCAGGGCCAGCAGGTCGCCCAGGCTGTGCAGGGCCTCTTTCTGCTCAGGGGTATCCTCAATGCCGACATTGCTGAGGTTGATGGCGCCAGCGATCGATTCGGGGTTGATTTGCTCAGCGTCGCGCAGCTGATCCTCCACAGCGTCCAGGTCGATAGAGACTCCCCGGGCATACTTGCCGATCAGGGCCTCGAAGCGCGGCATCAGCCAGGGGACGGCAGCGTAGAGCCGGGCGTGGGCGGCTTCCTTGAGGGCCATGTAGCGGGTGACCTCGTCCAGATCCAGCTGCAGGGATTTGGCGTAGGCCTTGATGTTCTGAGGTATGAGGGCTCCGGCGGGGTTCTTTAGCAACGGTATGCCCTGGTCGAATCCTCCGCGCACCTCCTTGGCCAGCTCGCCGGCGGCCTGACCCAGCTGCATGGCGAATGAGGTGTTCCCCAGCAGCCTCATCAGCGTGGTCGGATCCTTGAGGTTGTCAGGCAAGGGGATGGGCACAGGTCCGGCGAACATCCCCGAAATCTCACCCTGGTCGAAACCTTGGAAGCGCTGGCTTATGACGGAGGTCAAGGCCTCGCTGACCGCCTGGGCCACCGGCGAGGCGAACTGAACCCAAGCGTCTATGCTGCCCTCGATCCATCCTGCACGGGTCAAGGCTTCGGTTTGGCCTGGGGCGGGGTCAAAGGCGCAGACGGTGTCCAGCCAGAGGTTGGCTTCGCTCATGACTCGGGCCACCCGGTCGCTGTCCTCGGCTGTGACAGCGGTGTCGGACTGGTCGGCCCTGGTGCGCCCCAGGGCGATGTTCTTGGCCAGCGCGACGTTGATGGGCCCCTGGTCAGCCTGGGCCTGCATGTCAGCCGGAGTGTTCAGTCCTCCAGCCGTGAAAGCCTGAATCAGGGCCTGGACTTCGGCGGGTTTGGGCAGCTGTTCGGCTCCCTGGGCAGCCATCTGGGAGCGGATGGACTCAGGCAGCTGAGAGAACTGACTCCAAGCCAGCTCGCCCTGCACCGGGCCGAAGCACTCAATGAGCCATTGGTGGATTGCATTCTCGTCCATTGCTTTGTTTCCAGTCCTCGCCAAGGCAGGTCGCCCGCCGCTTAGGTTGACGTCTGCCGGGATTATCGTCTTCATCAACCATAATATTGGAGCTATGACACTTCCGCACGGGAAATCGGATCACTGCGCCACAGGCGCACCCGAAAGGCAAATCGGGACACTTGGCGGACCCACCCGCAAAATGCTGGTCGGCGGTCTTTTGGTCATTCTGGCCCTCTTGGTGCTTTTCCTCCCTTCGCCCTACACCATTGAGACGCCCGGCCCCACCCAGGATGTGCTGGGAAGTTCAAAAGGATCACCAGTCATCAAGGTGAAGGGTGGTCAGGTCCATCGTGACAAGGGCAGGCTGCTGATGACCACGGTCAATGCCCGCGGAATCCCCGGCTACCCGGCCTCAAATCTGGATGCCCTGGTGGGCTGGGCCGACCCTCACGCCACGGTGCTTCCCCAAGAGGCCGTGGTGCCTCCCGGACAAAGCGTGGAGGAGTACAAGCGCCAGGAGCAGGGCGATATGCACGGCTCCCAGAAGGCTGCCTCGGCCCAGGCTCTGGCCTTCCTCAAGACTCGTGGATATGACGTATCAGGCCTGCAGTTCAGCATGAGGGTGGCCGACATAGGCGGCCCTTCGGCCGGACTCATGTATACCCTGGGGGCCATCGACAAGATCACCCCCGAGCAGGAGACCGGTGGCCTGACCATTGCCGGGACCGGCACCATGGATGAGAAAGGGCGAGTCGGGGCCATCGGCGGCATTCAGCTGAAGATGCTGGGGGCCAGACGGGACGGCGCCGCCTGGTTCCTGGCCCCAGCCGCCAACTGCTCACAGGTGGCAGGCCATGTGCCCAAAGGACTGCGCGACGTGCGGGTGTCCACCCTGGATGAGGCCTACAAGGCCCTGGTGGCCATCGGCCATGGCCAGGGGGAGGTGCTGCCCCGCTGCATGGCCGCCAAGGGCAGGTAAGACAAGGCCGGTCCGATTGGTGAATTCCGGCAGTCTTGTTATGCTGAAGCCGTGGCTGAGACTACAACCTATACAGCGGAAGAGTTCGGTTTTCATCCCGGCGATATCGTCCAGGAATGGATGTGGGACGACGATGTCGACGACGGGATCCGGACTAGGATCGAGGATCTGACCGGCGAAGAGCTGGTGGACGAGGACTATGACGCAGCCGTGGATGGGGTCATCATCTGGTGGCGGGACGGTGATGCCGAGGACGATCTGGCGGATACCATCATGGATGCCTCGGCCATGGTCAACAAGGGCGCACCTTTCTGGGTGCTGACTCCCAAACCCGGCAGACCTGGAGCTTCGGCGCCAGGGGTCGTCTCCAATGCGGCCAAGACTGCGGGCATGAACGCCCTGATGCCCACCACCGTCAGCAAGGATTGGAACGCCACCCAGCTGCGGGCTTTCGGCAAGGGCAAGTAAGACTCCTGGCTGTAACGGTACCTGCGTCGGCTCGACATATCGCATAAGCGCCAATGAACGAGGTGGCGGGCATCAGGATCAAACATGCCCACCACCTCCTTGTCGTTCATGAGGAATTCCCGGAGGAATCCGTCTGGACAACGGCCCTTACTGCTCGCCATCCTCAGCAACGGCAGGAGCCACCGTCGTGGCCTTGTTCTGATATTCGGCCAGCAGCGTGCGCGAGCGGATATCGCAGAGGTTGGCCACCAAGGCGATTATCAGGATGACCAGGCCCACCAGGAAGATCCAATGCAGGCCGTCGAAGACGATGGTGCGGGCCGGTCCCAGCAGGCGAGAGGGGATGCTCCCTGCTGTGGCCGGGTTGATCATGCTGTTCATCATGTCTTCGGTCAGCCCCTTATGCTGGGGCACCTCGCGGGCGATGACCGTGTTCATGACGATGCCGAAGATAGAGACCATCAGGGTCTGCCCTAGGGAACGGGCCAGTGTGTTGAAGCTGGTCGAGGCGCCCACATCACCTGCTGGCACCACGCTCTGGGCGGTGATGGTCGAGGTGGTGATGGTCAGGCCGAAGCCGAAGCCGACCACGGCGGAAATGACCAGAAAGACCCAGTAGGCGGTGGCCTGTGGGACGGCTATGTAACAGACGCAGGCTGTCAGGATGAAGGCCAGGCCGATATTGGTGGCCCGGTGCGGCGGGTGGTGCATGGTCAGAGGTCCGGCCAGGTAGGCGCCCAGGAGCCAAAGAATGGAAGAGGGGGTGACCACAAAACCGCCCAGGGAGGGGTTCATTCCCAGAACAGACTGCATCCAGATGGGCATGTAGGTGTCGAAGCCCATGAGGAATCCGGCCACCAGGAGCATGCAGATGTTCTGGATGACGAAGGTCCTGATCCGAAAGAGTCGCAGGGGCAGGATGGGATCTTCCTGGCGGCCCTCGACATGAAGAAGCAGGGCAAAGGTGACCACGGTGGCCGCAATCAGAACCAAGGTGATCCGCGCATCGCCCGCCGATCCCAGGCTCTGCAGGCCGAGCATCAGGCAGATCAGGCAGATGCTGAGCAGCCCGATGCCGATGTAGTCGACGCGGGTTTTACGCGCCTGGATATGTTCGCTCAGGAAGAGCTGGATCATGATGATGACCAGCAGGCCGATGGGCACGTTGATGGCGAAGACCCAGTGCCAGCTTATCTGCTGGACGATGAAGCCTCCCAGCAGGGGGGCGATGATGGAGGCGATACCCCAGGCCGAACCGTTCAGACCGATCATGCCCGCCCGCTTGTCCAGGGGATAGATGTCGGCCAGAACCGTGTATGTCAGCGGCTGGATGGCGCCTGCCCCCAAGCCCTGCAGAAAACGCGCGCTGATCAGCTGGGGCATGGATTGGGAAAGGGCGCACAGGGTGGACCCGATCACGAAGACCAGCAGGCCGATGGTCAGCAGCGGCTTGCGGCCGAAGCGGTCCGAAAGCTTGCCGTAGATGGGTGTGGTGACCGCCGTCATGAGCAGATAGATGGAGTAGACCCAGTTCATGATGGACAGCCCATGCAGGTCCCCGATGATGGTGGGCATGGCGGTGGAGACGATGGTCCCCTCGATGGCCGTCATGAAGGTGGCAATAAAGACCGCCACTGTCACCAAGGTGCGGTTGGTCTTTCTGCCACTGCCTGTATCGACTGTCTGTGACAATCCGAACCCCCTCTTATGCGGTATATACGGTGTGTTTCTCTTCTTTTGCGGGCAAGGCCCGAATTCCTAGAGGATTATAGCCGCACCTTGCGGCCTTGTCACCGTGTATTCTGCTAAGGTAGTGTGCTGGTCCCGTGGCTCAGTTGGTTAGAGCGCCACCTTTACACGGTGGATGTCCCCGGTTCGAGTCCGGGCGGGACCACAGGGGTTTTAGGGGTGTGTGCCCGAAGTTGCGTCTTAGCGCTCACGTAGAATCGATGCACGAAGATCGTTGGCAAGAAAGGTCAGGAGGTCGATGCCTGATGTCAGCTAAGCCTGATGCCCGTGGAACCGAGGCGACCATCGCGCGCTCGGGCAAGCGCAAGTGGGGATATGACACCAAGCAGGTTGATGCTTTCTTGGAGCGGGCTCACTCACTCTATGAGAGCCAGGACCCCGATCTTACCCAGGAGGAGATAGCCAACGCCTCCTTTGACCTGTGCAAGAACGGTTATATCATCACCCAGGTGGATGCTGCCCTCTCACGGCTGGAAAGGGTGATTTCCGACAGGCAGACCAGTCTGGAGATAGCCCGGGTGGGCGTGGATGGCTGGACGACTAGAATGGTCAGTTTGCAATCAGAGCTGACCGCTCATGCCGGCAGACCCTCGGGCAGCGTCTTCAAGCGCGGGGATCCCGGCATGCCCTCATACGACTGCAAGCAGGTGGAGCGGCTGATCGAGCAGGTCCTCAACAAGACTTCTGATCAGCTCAACCTGCATGAGGGACGGAAGACCGACTCAGGCAAGTCGAAGAACACCGACATCACGGCTGACCGCGTCTCCAACGTCATCTTCACCCAGCGGCGGGGGCCCAAGGGCTATGACGAGCGCCAGGTGGACTTCTTCCTGGCCAAGGCCGTCGAGCTTCTGGAGCAGCTGGAGTCCTTTGCCAGGGTCAGCGAGAGGGCCAAGAGAGCAAGCGTTAATGCAACGGCTCCAGCTGCTGTTTCTGGGCACTCGCAGCTTGCCGGGCAGAACCCTTCAGTTTCGGGCGTTCAGCCGCTGATCGGACAGAGCCAGGCACCAGCCTGGAGCATTCCCGATGATTCTGCTGTCGCGAGCGACAAGGGCAGCCAGGACGATTTCGCTCAACTGCACCAGGCGGAGCGGGCTATCTTTGAGGCGCCGGCCGCCAGCACGCAGACAACGCCTACAGCACCGACGGCGCAACCCAACAGTTCGCTGAGTGCTCTGGCTTCGACCGTCAACCAGCGACTGACTCAGGAAGGCGCTGGGGTAGCCTCAGCAGCATCGGCGGCAGCTGTTCCTGCCTCTTCCACAGCCAGGTCGGCCTCCTCAGCAGGAGTGAGTGGCGGAGCCCCTGTTGGCTCTGCCAATCCCACCCCTGCCAATCCTTTTGTCTCCGGTCAACAGGAATCGGTCATGCCCGCCTCCGTGCCGCCCGCGGCTGCACAGCCGGCCTCTGCGCCAACCAGCCACACTCCTGCGGCTCCCACATCAGCGTCAGCAGCACCCGCGTCGGCTGCGCAATCCGTGCCATTCAACTCGGTGGCCGCTTCTTCGCCTTCCCCCGCACCACAGACTCCTGAGCCTGCGGTATTCCAGCCGACCTCTTCGGCACCCACGGCCTCCACTCCGCCTACTTCGGCAGGGAACGCTTTCGTCCCCTCCACGAGGCCGGAATCGCCAGTGTCTCCCTCAACGGCAGGTGCTGACACTGACGGCTCATCCATGCCGGGATCCGCCTCAATCATCTCCTCGCCCTTCGTCGATGGTCCTCTGGGCGCAGGCGGGCCCTTGGGCAGCTATGGGGAACCCTCGCCAGCAGCGCCTGAGGCCCATGAGCGGTCCTGGGCTGAAACAGCCGGAAGCAGCACGGATACGCCCGACTGGGCCAAGCCCCGTTATTCGCAAAACACGCAGGGCAATAAGCAGGACAAGGATCCGGATTCCTACCTGGCCTCCCTGCTCAACCAGGATCTGCCCAAGATGGATTTGGACATTCCTGATATTGCTTTCCCGGCCTTCGGTGACGAGGGGGAGCAGGATAAAGGCGGTCGATGAGTCATTTGGAAACAATGAATGCAGGCAGTGAAGGCAGGCAGGCTGGTTTGTCGGTCGAGCATGAGCGCATCTTGTCGGATTGGTCGCCCAGGGACGATGCCGGCCAGTCTCGCAGTCTGGTCATCCTGGGATCCACAGGATCCATTGGCACTCAGGCTTTGGATCTGATCAGTCGTCATAGGGACCGGTTCCAAGTGACTGGATTGGCCGCTGGCGGCGCGCATGTCGAACTGCTGGCCCGCCAAGCTCGCGATTTTGGCGTGACCCGTCTTGCTCTGGCCGACAAGGCCCAGGTTCCGGCTCTGCAGCAGGCTCTCGAGGCTCTGGAGTTGACTGGCATCCAGGTAGAGGCAGGCATGGATGCGGTCCAGGCTCTGGCCGGTTCCGGCAGTGACTTGGTCCTCAATGGCATTACCGGTTCAGTTGGTCTGCGTCCGTCTATTGCAGCCCTGCAGGCCGGATCCCAGCTGGCTCTGGCCAACAAGGAGTCCGTTGTGGCCGGAGGCCATCTGCTCTTTGACGCCGAGATAAGGCCGGGCCAGATCAACCCTGTCGACTCCGAGCATTCGGCCATCTGGCAGTCTCTGCGTTCGGGGCAGCATGGAGAGGTGGCCCGTCTGGTGGTCACTGCCTCAGGGGGTCCCTTCCGGGGTTGGAGCAGCCAAGCCATGCGCGAGGTCACCCCTGAACAGGCCCTGAACCATCCGACCTGGTCCATGGGTCCGGTGGTCACCATCAACTCCTCCACCATGGTCAACAAGGGTCTAGAGGTCATCGAGGCCAGTCGGCTCTTCCGGATCGAGCCCGAGCGGATCACCGTGGTGGTCCACCCCCAGTCTGTGGTCCACTCGATGGTCCAATTCCAGGACGGGGCCACCATAAGCCAGGCTTCGCCACCTGATATGCGTCTGCCAATCGCCCTAGGCCTGTCGGCGCCCGTCCGTCTTGACCATGTGGCTGCGGCCTGCGACTGGTCCAAGGCCAGCACTTGGACTTTCGAGCCCTTGGATGACCAGGCTTTCCCGGCGGTCAATCTGGCCAGGCGGGCTCTAGGGAGCTGCGAGCCCATGACAGCGGTCTTTAATGCCGCCAACGAGCAGGCGGTCCGGGGCTTCCTGGATCATCAGCTGCCTTACCTGGGCATCGTCGAAACCATCCGTTCAGTCATGGATGCCATGGAAACGCATCTTCCGGGAACATTCACATCCGTGGAGGTAATGGAGCAAGTCGAGCATGAGGCACGCCAAAGGGCCGATGCTTTGATAGACATAACAGCGTGAGTAGCATTCCCAAGACCGAACAGCCAGCACCCTCCCAAGGGTTCCGCAAGACAGGCGAGCAGGCCATCAGCCAGACTCCGCTCCACCCTCGTCGCCGCTCCCGTCGGATCATGGTGGGGCCTGTGCCGGTCGGCGGAGGCGCTCCCATTTCGGTGCAGTCCATGACCAACACGGTCACCGCTGACATCAATGCGACCTTGCAGCAGATCGCCGAGCTGGCCGCAGCTGGATGCGATATCGTACGGGTGGCTGTGCCCAGCCAGGATGATGCCGACGCGCTTCCCATCATTGCGAAGAAGTCACCTATACCGGTCATCGCCGACATTCACTTCCAGAGCAAGTATGTCTTTCAGGCCATCGATGCGGGTTGTGCAGCTGTCAGGGTCAACCCGGGCAATATCCGAAAGTTCGACCAGGTCGGCCCAGAAATCTGCAAGGCCGCCACGGATGCGGGCGTTTCCCTGCGTATCGGGGTAAACGCCGGCAGCCTGGACAAGGACATCTACGCCCGCTACGGCGGCCCCACCCCCGAGGCCTTGGTCGCTTCGGCCTTGAAAGAGGCCCACATGTTCGAGGATGTGGGCTTCCGCGACTTCAAGATCTCCGTCAAGCACCACGATCCTGTGACAACGGTCCAGACCTACCGGCTCCTGGCTTCCAAGGGCGACTGGCCCCTGCACCTGGGCGTGACCGAGGCCGGCCCCTCCTGGCAGGGGACCATCAAGTCCTGCCTGGCCTTTGGCGCGCTCCTGGCCGAGGGCATCGGCGACACCATCCGTGTCTCCCTGTCCGCACCGCCTGTGGAAGAGGTCAAGGTGGGCTGCAAGATTCTGGAATACCTGGGTCTACGCCAGCGCCACTTCGACATCATCTCCTGCCCCTCCTGCGGCAGGGCCCAGGTGGATGTGATCGAGCTGGCCAAGGAAGTCACCGAGGGTCTCAAGGACATCACCGCTCCCATCAGGGTGGCTGTCATGGGCTGCATCGTCAACGGGCCAGGCGAGGCCAGGGAGGCCGACCTTGGGGTGGCTTCGGGCAACGGCAAGGGCCAGATCATCATCAAGGGCAAGGTGGTTCAGACCGTCCCTGAGGACCAAATCGTCCCCACGCTGCTGGAGCGGGCCAAGGAAATCGCCGCCCGGATGGATGCAAAGGCGGCGGTCCAGGGTGAAACCCTGCCGGAGGCAGGGCCCATGGTGGTTCCGGTCACCGGCCGTGCCAGCTGAGCGCATAGGCACCATCCTCGCCACCGGTTACAATGGCCGTCGTGTCCCAAGAGGTTGAGCGTTCCCTCCCCGCAAGTCGGTGGAGCAGGGTCAGGCGGCTGATGACCAGCCTGCCTGTCTTCGTGATTCTCATGGGTCTGCTGGCTTCTGTCTCACACCTGACCGCCGTTCCCTGGAAATACGAACCAGTGGATCAGAATTTCCCCACACTGACTCCGGACACCGCGGTCACTTTTGACTGGCCTGCCGGGGTTGCCAGGGATACCGTGGGGCAGTACCAGGTCGAATCCCGTCACCAGGAACTGAGCATGGAAAGGCCCGCCACTGGCGAGCGCCAACGTATTCGGATTCTGATTCGTGCTCCTCAGGGGGCTTCCGGCCATCGGCCGGCTGTAGTCTTCATGCATGGCGCCGGTTATGGCACATGCGACAACTCCTTCGGGGACGTGGCCCGGTCCATGGCCTCTGCTGGCTTCGTCACTGCCGTGCTGGACAAGCCGGTCTGGTCAACCACGGATGCCGACCGGGACTATCCCGCTTCGGCCAGGGCCTACGAGCGGGTTGCCAATTTGCTGCGCGACCGGGATGATGTGGATGCATCCAAGGTGGGCATCTATGCCACCAGCGAGAGCACTTGGATCGCCGCCATGCTGCTGACCATGGACCACCGCATAGCCTTCCAGATCCTGCTGAGCCCAATGGTCTATTCCCCGCGGCACGCCATGGGCTTCTTCGTGGCCCAGGACTTCGCTATTGCCGGGGCCAACCAGGGCTACCAGTCGGTGGTCCGTCGGCTCTTCAGCACCGATGCCTCCCTCTTGGGACTGAACAATCTGGATATCGACCCTACTGACCGCTACACCTACGCCATTCCCACCCTGCTGGCCTATGGGGCCAAGGATGTCATGACCGCCCAGGTGGAGGGCGTGCAGCGCGTGCTCTCCAAAGCTCATGCCTCCGGCAATGAGAACGTCACTGTGCGTTCCTATCCGGTCTCCAACCATGTGCTGCGGCTGGGGGATGAGGCCCGGACCGGCACGCCCCTGGCCGACCACTACCAGCAGGACATGATCGACTGGGCGGTGGGCCAGGCCCATGGCCTGCACCAGACCAGCCCTAGCGTGGGCGGGGCCACCATCCATCAGTCCATCGCCGTGCCCACTGATCTGAGGGGGCGGCGCTCGCTGACTATTTATATGCTGGTCCTGCACCTGCTGACCCTGGTGCTATTGCTGGCGGCCCTGGCCATGGCCCTGGCGGCCGGTCTGATGAAACTGTTCCGTCTGCGCCGCCGCAAGGACCCGGTCCTGGGCTTCAGCCATGGCTTCGGCGGCACCTTGGCAACCATCACCGGCACCACTATGGCCACCCTGGTCCTTTTCGGAGCCGGTCTGGGCCAGGTCATCATGGCGGTGGTACGTCTGGGCTGGGGCGGCGTGCCCGACCAGGCTGGGGTCAGCTACTGGAGCTGGCCGGTCATCCAAGTGGTCTGCGCCTTGGTCATCTGGGCCTGGTCACGCACCTTCGCCCGCATGGTCGAAGTAGCCTCCCTGAGGGGACTGGACCGGTTGCCCGACCAGGTCCGCACAAGCAAGGCCGGCGGCCCCAGTCTTCGGCAGCAGATGCGGAACATGGACCCCAGGCCTGTACTGGCCTCCACCCGCTTTGGCGTTGCCCTCTTCATCGTCACCACCCTGGCCATGTTCGGGGTCCTGCTGATCTTCGCTTTCTGGGGCCTGTTCATCTACCAATGAAAGGACGGGACCGTCGTGGCCATCTATCGTGACGAGGGCCTGGTCCTCAGAACGGTCAAATTGGGCGAGGCCGACCGAATTGTCACCATTCTGACCAGGGGACACGGCAAGGTCAGGGCCGTAGCCAAAGGGGTGCGACGGACCAAGTCCCGCTTCGGCGCCCGGCTGGAGCCATTCATGCGTGACGACCTGCTTATCTCCCGTGGTCGCAACTTGGACATCGTCTCCCAGGCGGCCTGCACAGCTCCCTATGCGGATGCCATATGCGCCGACTATGACCTCTACGCCAACGGGGGCGTCATGCTTGAGACCGCCGACAAGCTGGTGGTGGGCGAGCACGAGCCGGCTCCGGAGCAATACCGTCTGCTGGTCTCCGCCCTGGCCAGTCTGGCAGGTCACCGGCATGGCCCCCGTGACATCGGCGCCTCATACTTGCTGCGCTCCCTGGCGCTGGCTGGCTGGCGGCCCCGGCTGGATTCCTGCATCGTCTGCGGGCGGACCGACCAGCTGACCCACTTTTCGGTGCCCGGAGGCGGGGTGGTCTGCAGTCGGGACAGGCCTACTGACGCTGTGGCGGTAGATCCAGCCACCCTGGCACGCTTCCGGGCGTTGAGCAGCGGGGACTGGCCCAAGCTGGACGGCAAGGGTTCTATCCCCCTCTGCGATGGTCTTGTCGAGAAATGGGGCGAATATTACCTGGAGCGGCCCATCAGATCTCTGCGGCTATTAGATTCGTGAAGCATGAGCTTTGACCCCGTCGACTACACCTCCCTGAATGTGCCTGCAGCCCCCTTCTCCGATCCCGCGCGTATCCCGCAGTTTCCCAAGGGTTCAGTCCCTCGTCATCTGGGTGTGATCATGGACGGCAATGGCCGCTGGGCCAAGCAGAGGGGCATGGAGCGCACCCAGGGTCACCGGGCTGCCGAGCCGGTGGTCTTCGACACCATAGCCGGGGCCATTGAGGCTGGGGTCCGCTACCTGAGCCTGTACACCTTCTCCACGGAGAACTGGAAACGCTCGCCGGCTGAGGTCCGTTTTCTGATGGGCTTCTCCAGGGATATCATCCATCGGCGAGTGGCCCAGATGGACGACTGGGGAGTGCGCGTGCGCTGGGCGGGTCGTAGGCCCCGGCTCTGGAAGTCGGTCATTGACGAGCTGGAGGCGGCCATGGAGCGCACCCGCCACAACACCAGGATTGATGTGATCTTCTGCATCAACTACGGGGGCAGGGCTGAGCTTGCCGATGCAGCCACTGACATCGCCCGGGAGGTGGCGGCCGGGCAAATCAAGGGCTCCAAGGTGACTGAAAAGATGATCGCCCAGCACCTCTACAACCCCGACATACCGGACTGCGACCTGGTTCTGCGCACCTCAGGGGAGCAACGCACCTCCAACTTCCTGCCCTGGCAGGCGGCATACGCGGAGCTGGAATTCGTGTCCGAGCTCTTCCCTGACTGCGGGCGCGAGGTGCTCTGGCGGGCCATCGACGATTACATCCACAGGGACAGGCGCTTCGGCGGCGTGGAAAATGGCTGAGGAAACAGCCACTCCCATTATGCGAAGGCAGCCATAGTCGTCCGAATTTACATGTCTGAGCACTCTCGCAATGCCCTTGAAAGGTAGTATGTGTCTTATCACAGCGGAGCAACTCATGGCCGCTGTGGAAATCAGGGCAGCAAACTGAGCAAAGGAGCGACAGGCGTGGACGACAAGCAACGCATCATGCAGATCATCGATGACAAGTCACAGGAGTTCATCGAGGCTGCCGACCATATTTGGGGTACTCCCGAGACAAGGTTTGCCGTGAAGGAGTCGGTCCAGCAGCACTACAAGGTGCTGCAGCAGGAGGGCTTTGGCATCGAGAAGGGCGTTGGCCATATGGATTATGCCTACGTGGCGACCTGGGGCTCGGGCCGTCCTGTGATCGGCATCACTGGCGAATACGATGCCCTGGGAGGCCTCAGCCAGGTGGCTGATCTGGGTGAACACAAGCCCTTGGTCGAAGGCGGCAACGGGCAAGGCTGCGGCCACAACATTCTGGGTATGGCAGCCGTCGCGGCAGGCGTGGGCATCAAGACCTTCATGGAGGAAAAAGGCCTCAAGGGGACCATCAAGGTCTTCGGCTGCCCTGCTGAGGAGTCGGGCTATGGCAAGGCCTTCATGGCCAGGGACGGGGTTTTCGACGGGCTGGATCTGGCCCTGTCCTGGCATCCCTCGGACGTGACCCAGGCCTGGGGCTCCTCCAGCCTGGCAGTTCTGCAGGCCTACTTCGACTTCACCGGCGTGCCAGCGCACGCGGCTGCGGCCCCTGAGCTGGGCCGGAGCGCCTTGGATGCTGCGGAGCTGATGAACGTGGGGGTGCAATTCCTGCGTGAACACATGATCGATGAGGCCCGTGTGCACTACGCCTTTATCGACGCAGGCGGCGAGTCGGCCAATGTGGTGCAGTCCCACGCCCGTCTTTACTACTTCGTACGTGCCCCCAGGATGGATCAGGCTCAGGATCTGTTCAAGCGTGTGGTGAAGATCGCCCAGGGTGCGGCCCTGATGACCGAGACCCAGGTCAAGGAGGAGTTCGACGCGGCTTGCTACAACTTCATTCCCAACCATCCGCTGACCGAGGCCATAGACAGGAACTTGGACGTCGTCGGCCCCCTGCCCCTGGACCAGCAGGAGTTGGACTACGAACGCCGTTACACCGACACGGTTTCCGAGGCCGGCAAGCAGAGGGTGCTCAGCCGCACCAAGGCAGCCTTCCCGGATCTTCCGGAGGAGGAAGTCCGGAAGATGGCCGAGTCCACCATGGCCCTGAAGAAGTATCCGCTGGCCTTCACCGATACGGCATCGGGGTCCACCGACGTTGGCGATGTCAGTTGGCAGACGCCCACCGCCCAGTTCAGCGGCGGGTTCGAGCCCCAGGGAACCTCACCACACTCCTGGCAATGGGCGGCCAACGGCAAGTCCTCGGTGGCCCACAAGGGTCTGCTTGCGGCGGGCAAGACCCTGGCTTTGACCGCTTATGATGCGTTTACCAACCCGGCCCTGGTAAAGGCCGCCAAGGAGGACTTCAGCAAGACATTCGCCGGCCAGGAGTACAAGGTTGTCATCCCTGACGATGTGATGCCTCACTGACTTGCTATTCGGCTGCCGCCGGGCCCTGTGATCTTTGTGGATCGAATCGCCCAGCGGCGGTTGGCTTCGACTGAAGGATGACAGACCAATGGCAATCAAGCTATCTTCAAAAACGGCGAGCGGAACGCTGATCTTCTCCCTGATGGCCGGTTACTCGATCGTGTACATGGACAAGAACATGATCTCGACCGCCATCATCCCAATCTCTGAGCAGTTCCACCTTGACTCGGGGCAGACAGGCATCATCATGTCGGCCTTCTTCCTGGGCTATTCGCTCATGCAGATACCCAGCGGATGGCTGGCCGACCGGCTTGGGGCCAAGCGGGTGCTGATGGCCTCCATGATCATCATCGGTCTGTTCAGCTACCTATTTGGCCTGGCCAATGGTCTGGTCTTCTTCATCATCGTCCGGTTCTTCGCTGGCATGGGCCACGGCGGCTACCCGCCCTCCTGTTCCAAGTCGATTGCGGAGAACTTTCCCCAGGAACGGCGCACCTTCGTACAGTCGCTGATTCTGTCGACCTCGGGTATCGGCGGCATCATGGCTTTCATCTTGGGCGCCAACCTGGTCGCCATCAACTGGCATCTGGCATACGGCGTGCTGGGCACTCTCTATCTGATGGCCTTTGCCTGCATTCTGATCTTCGTGCCCTCCAAGCCCCGCCAGCCCGAGGTTGACCAGAAGCCCGGAGCCAAGGGGGCAGGGTTCCTCGAGATCCTGAAGAATCGGAACGTACTGGTCCTCTTCGCGGCCATGCTTCTGCTCAACATCCTCCTGTACGGCAATATCTCTTGGATGCCCACCTTCATAAGAAACACCTTCGGTCTCTCGATTGGTCAGGCGGGCATCCTGCTGGCGGTCAATGCGATCTTCACGACCGTCGCCACCATCTATGCCGGTCGGTTGCTCTCGAAGCTCTTCCTAGGCAGGGAGAAGGTGGCCATCCTGGGCGCGGGGGTAATCAGTGCCGTCCTGGTCGTCTGCTTTGTCTTCTCGCGCAACATTTGGCTCTCCCTCCTGCTGCTGATTCTGGTCTCCTGCGTCTCCGTGGTCGCCTTCACCGGCATCTTCACCTGGCCGCACAAGATCATGGACCCGCACATTATCGGCTCCGCCATCGGCATCATCAATACCGGCGGCACCTTGGGCGGATTCCTGGCTCCCATGATCATCGGCTACCTGGTCAAGGCCGCCGGCGGCTCCTTCGTTGGAGCCTTCCTCTTCATGGGTGCGGCGGCCATCGCCTCCGGGCTGATGGCTCTGCTGGTCAAGGTCGGCGAGTAAAGCCCAGGCCGGATCGGTCTGATCAATGCCTTCCGGTTTCGAAGATCAGCCGTCTGTGACCATGGCAAGGAGTCACGGTCAAAGGACCGGCACTCCTTCTAGGATCTCCGATTTTTTGGTGCTGATTATGGATGCTTGAAAGTGTCGCTTGCTAGACGAAGGGCCCGCCCCCTGAGCGATTTCAGGTGGCGGGCCCTTCCCATGACGACTAGGGGAGCAGGATCAGCGATCCGGCTGCTCCCAGATGGTGCCCAGTCTGGCGATCGAGAGGGAGTCGATCCGGGCCTTGCCCTCGCCGGATTCGGCGATCAGGCGGATGCCCCGCGGTCCTTCGGCGGGGAAGGAGTAGGATGACATGATCTCCAGCCCGTCGTTGACGACGACCTCGATCGAGCCTCTGTCCACGATGATGCGCAGCTTGAGCTTGCCCGAGGACTTGTCGACGGGAGCAGTGCGATAGCCCCGGTCCCCGTAGGTGTTGCAGTGGCGGTCGAGCACCACGCGGCTCAGCTGGTCGTCATAGCAGACAAGCGTATGATCGCCGGATTGTGTCCTGTGGATCTCCAGACCGATGCGTTCGGCTTGGGACTTGTTCAGATCGATCTCCATATTGATGTCAGCGGTCTGCGCGTCGTCCACCAGGTCCTGGCTGCCGTTGACCCCCAGCTCGATGGGACCGAAGTCCTGCTGGTCCCGGTCCAGGTTGGAGAACTCGCGTACTGGCAGGCAGCGCAGATGATCACCGGCCAGGGTGACCTCGCGGGGTACGGTGAACTGGCCGCACCAGCCATCCTCCTGCATGGGGATGGGCTCGGTGAAGGGGCTCATCCAGCCGAAGACCAATCGGCGGCCGTCAGGGGCTTGGAAGGTCTGCGGCGCATAAAAGTTATGGCCGTCATCCCAAAGGTGGAATTCAGTCTCCTGATGGAAGTCGCCGCCGGGCTGCCAGCTGCCGATCACGTAGCCTGCGTTGTTGTGGTTGCGGGCTTCGAACCCATGGGGCTTCAGGCCCATGGCCGAGTAGCAGATCACCCACTTGTCCTCCAGGGGGAACATGTCGGGGCATTCCAGCATGAAGACCTCGGGGTCGGGGTGCTGATATATCACCTGGTCGAAGGTCCAGTGCTCCATGTCATTTGAGGTATACATCCAGATCTCGCCGCGATGGGCGGGGGTGCTGACTCCGAAGACCATGTACCAGAGCTCGCCCATCTTCCACACCTTGGGATCGCGGAAGTGCAGGATCTTGTCGTCGGGGCAGGGGATGACAAGCCCCTTCTTTTCGAAGTGGATGCCGTCGGAGGAGACAGCCATGCACTGCTCCTGGAGGTTGCCGTCATCATCGTTGATCCCATTGCGCCAGCGGTGACCGGTGTAGTAGATGGTCAGACGGCCGTCGTCGCCCACCACGGCCGATCCGGAGAAGACTCCGTCCTTCTCGACCTCGAGTGTGGGCGCCATTGCCAGGGGCTCGCGCCGCCAGGTGACCAGGTCGGCGCTGGACACATGCCCCCAGTGCATGTTTCCCCACACGTTCCCATAGGGGTTGAGCTGGAAGTAGGCATGATAGCGCCCCTTGTAGTAGCTCAGGCCGTTTGGGTCGTTGATCCATCCGGCCTTGGAGGCGATGTGACACTGGGGATACCAGCGGTCGTTTCGGGTGGCGAAGAGCCGATCGATGCTCTTCTGGGCCTTCTCCAGCTGAGCGCTCATATCGGTGTTTTTCTTGGTTGCTGACTGGTTCATCCTTGAATCCTTTCGGGTTGGAGGGGTGCTGATTATGGTTGACGTGGGGATCAGCCTTGGGTCACGGCGGACTTCTGCGAATCCCTGATGAAGGGATCGCCGTCAACCTGCTGATCGTCGCGCTTGAGCACGAAGATGCCGTAAATCAGGGCGACCAGCACCACCAATGAAATGGTGTAGAAAGTGACCCGATCGCCGGCGCGATCGTGGAGCATGCCCAGCGGGATGGACAGGACTACCTGGCCGACCTGGGAGGCAATCTGGAAGCCCACCATGTAAAGGGTGGCGGACAGCTTGGGGTTGAAGTGCAGTGTGAAGTAGCGGAAGGCCGGCAGGCTGAAGAGCGGGACTTCGATGGAGTGGAAGAGCTTGACGATGGAGACCATGACCGGGTCGTGGAAGAAGCCGCACAGGCCAATTCTGGCGAACATGACCGTAGCGCCCAGCAGCAGGGAGTTGCGGACGCCGATCTTGCGCATGATGACGGGGACGACGCCCATCATGGCCGATTCCAGGAAGACCTGGAAGGAGTTGAGGATGCCGTAGACCTGGTTGCCCAACTGCGGCGTGGCAAAGAGGTTGGCGTAGTAAGTGGGAAACATCTGCTGGTCGAAGACTGTGTAGAAGGTGTTGGTGAAGATCATGAAGACGATCAGCAGCCAGAGGGCCGGCATGCCCAGTACGTGGAGCATGTCTCTCAGTGAAGGCTGGGATTTTTCGCCGTCAGGGGTCGATTCGCGGTGGATCTCTTCGCGCTGCTCGTCAGGGATCCAGAAGGCGTAGACCAGCAGCATGCACAGGCCGAAGACGGAACCCAGCCAGAAGTTGATCATGGGGTTGATATTGAAGACGAAGCCGGCGATCAGCGCCACGATGGCGTAGCCGAAGGAGCCCCAGGCACGGGACTGTCCGTATTCGAAGCCGAACTTGCGGGAGTAACGTTCGGTGATGGCTTCGATCAGTGAACAGCCGGACATGAAGCCAGCAGAGAGGACAATGGCGCCCAGCATGGCGCCCAGCATCATGTTGCTGCGCATAAGCGGCGCATAGATGAATTGGACGAAGGGCCCGACCAGGGCGGCAATGGCGGCGATGAATACGGCCAGACGGCGTTTGACGCCCAGCTCGTCCTGAATGACCCCGTAGACGAACATGATGATCAGGGTGGCCACGGAATTGATGGAGTATATGTTGCCAACCTGGGTGTTGGTCATGCCAAGTCCCGTCACCAGCCACCGCTGGTAGAAAGACCACCAGATGCCCCAGGCGCAGAAGAAGAAGAATATTCCGGTAGAGGATTCCAAATATGATGGATTCCTCCACGCCGATAATTTGGCGGCCATGCTGCCCCTCTTTCCTTGTCGTGCACCGCTTCCCCGCAGTGCCTCCCAGTCCGATGCACTTCCTGTGTGCAGAGCGGACCTGGTAGTTATAGTAAGCCGTCAATCGATTTACGTCAAACGATTGACGATTGTTGTGCCTTCCCATCGGACACGATGGGCAACTGGCAGGGGATGTTGACTGATTGGTGACTGGCGCCAAGCCAGCCAGAATCCGGCCTTGGCTCACCATCTTGCGACAGGGAAGGGGGAGGTGTGACTCTGGCTTTAGGGATTGGCCGGGACCGGGTCCGAGCCGGTGTCGAGGCGGGTGGAGCCCTTGCGAATAAGGGCGCAATGAATGCGCACTCCGCCAGCCTGATCAAGCGGCGGCAGGACGGCACGGGTTTTGGGCAGGGGCAGGGCAACGCGACGGGGATTGATTTGCACCAGCAGCCGTCGCACTGCCCAGAAGCCCATCTCGTAGTGAGGCAGTTCAACTGTAGTCAAGGGGGGTGCCGTGGTTTCAGCGACGACCTGGTGGTTGTCCACGCCCACCAGATTGAGGTCCCTGCCGATGACCAGATGGCGGGTTGCGGCGGCCTGGTAGAGGTAGAACGAACGTGAATCATTGAAGCAGAAGACCCCATCGGGGTGCTGTTCGTCCACCAGGTCGTCCGCCTGATCCATGGCATCCTGGTTGAATCCGACCAGTCGGATCAAGGTCTGGCTTGTAGGCAGGCCGGCTTCCTTGAGAGCTGTGTGATATCCGCGCATTCTGTCTTCTTGCGCCGGCAAATCCTGTGTGGTGCCCAGGTAGGCCACCCGATGGCAGCCTGATTCGATCAGGTGGCGGGTGGCATCGTAGCCAATCAGAAACTCGTCAGGGGCTATACTCGGACAGCGGCTGGCCCGCTCCGTCGCATTGACCACCACGGCGGGGCAGGAGCGCAGAGACTGTGGCAGGTCAACATCCTGGTCGTACATCTTGGCGAAGAGGAATCCGTCCACCCCATAGCGCTTCAGGGCCTGGATCTGCTCGGCTTCCCGGATGCCCCCATCGGTGGAGACAGTGAGAAGCACATAGCCACGCTCAGCGGCCGCATCCTGCGCACCCTGAATGATGGCGCCAGCGTAGGGCGTGGTGGCCACCTCTTCGCTGATGAAGCCCAGCATGCCGGTCTTGCTGGTGCGCAGCGACCGGGCCATGGGATTGGGCCGATAGCCTAAGGTCTTGGCTGTACTGCGCACCCTCCGTGCAGTCTCCGACTTGACTCTGCCCTCGTCATGGCCGTTGAGCACCAGAGAGACTGTGGAGACGGATACGCCTGTGCGTTCGGCGATCTGCTTCATCGTGATCATGGGCACACCTTAACTTGCTCAGGCGATTTCAGCCCGGCTGATCTTGAGTGGCAGGGTTTCAGCGGTTTTCCCCGCCTAGAATCCGGTTGACTCGCTCCACCTTCTCGTGAATCTGATCCCGCTTGCCGGGACGGATGTCCAGCCTGAGGCTGACGCCGGTCCGATACCCCTGTTCGGCCAGGACCCGTGCAGCTTCTTCCACGACCTCCATGACCCGATGCAGATCCCCCTCGACGACGGTGCTCATGGCATTGGTCTGATTAGGCAGTCCCGAATCCCTGATGACCTTGATGACCTGGGCCACGTAGGTGGACAGCTCTTCACCCTGACCTGAGGGTGCGATCGTGACCTCGGCTACGGTATTCATGTAGGATGAATCGCTTATGTCGGGCATATCGGGAACCTTCCCACATCGATTGGTGTGTTCGTAGGCAGGATGCCCGGTGTCCCCTGCGGCCACCTGCGCGGCCTCCCGCACCTGTCTCGATGGTAGGCCTCTACGCTGACAGGTCACCAGCCGAAGGTATGCTGGAGGCCGGTCATCAGGTCGTATGCCCCCAGGAGGGGTTCCCAAGCAGAAGGTGTGATCAGTGGCAGTATCGAAACTGGATGAGGTCATTTCCCTGGCCAAGCGCCGGGGATTCGTCTTTCCCGCAGGGGAGATCTACGGCGGCACTCGCTCGGCCTGGGATTACGGACCCTTGGGCGTGGCCCTCAAGGACAACATCAAGCGTGAGTGGTGGCGGACCATGGTGGTCACCCGCGACGACGTGGTTGGCGTGGACACTTCGGTCATCCTGCCCACGGCGGTCTGGGAGGCCTCGGGCCACGTGTCCGTCTTCAATGACCCCCTGATCGAGTGCCTGAACTGCCACAAGCGGCACCGGGCCGACACCCTGGAGGAGGCCTACGTCGAGAAGCACGGCCACGATCCGGAAAATGGCCTCAAGGACATTCCCTGCCCGGACTGCGGCACCAAGGGACAGTGGACCGAGCCGCGCGATTTCAACATGATGCTGCAGACCCACCTGGGACCCGTCCAGGACGAGAAGAGCCTGCATTATCTGCGTCCCGAGACCGCCCAGGGCATTTTTGTTGACTTCAAGTCCGTCATGGCCTCCTCCCGCTCCAAGCCCCCCTTCGGCATCGCCAACATGGGCAAGAGCTTCCGCAACGAGATAACGCCCGGCAATTTCATCTTCCGTACCCGGGAGTTTGAGCAGATGGAGATGGAGTTCTTCGTTCACCCCGGCACCGACGAACAATGGCATCAGTACTGGATCGACGCCAGAACCCGCTGGTACGTGGATCTGGGCGTCAAGCCCGAGAACCTGCGCCACTACGAACACCCCAAAGAAAAGCTGGCCCACTATTCCAAGCGGACTGTGGATATTGAGTACCGGTTCGGCTTCCAGGGCTCCGAGTGGGGTGAGCTGGAGGGTGTGGCCAACCGCACCGACTACGACCTCAAGGCCCATGCCGAGCACTCGGGCGAGGATCTGAGCTACTACGACCAGGCCAGCGGGGAACGCTACATCCCATATGTGATTGAGCCTGCGGCCGGTCTGACGCGCTCGCTGATGGCCTTCCTGGTGGATGCCTATGACGTGGATGAGGCTCCTAACACCAAGGGCGGGGTCGACCGGCGCACCGTGCTGCGTCTGGACCCGAGGCTGGCCCCGGTCAAGGCTGCCGTCCTGCCCCTGTCCAAGAAGCCCGATCTGCAGCGGATTGCCCATGACCTGGCCGCCGACCTGCGCCAGAACGAGTGGATGGTGGACTACGACGAGTCCGGCGCCATCGGACGCCGCTACCGTCGCCAAGACGAAATCGGCACCCCCCTGTGCATCACCGTGGACTTCGACACCCTGGACGACAAGGCGGTCACCATCCGCAACCGCGACTCCATGCAGCAGGACCGCGTGGCCCTGGACCAAGTAGAGGACTATGTGCGCCGGGTCGTCGGCGAGCAGCGGGTGCGTTACCCCATGGGACCGTCCGGCTTGACCGGCGCGCGCGCCGCTGACGGCTACACGGACCTGTCCAGCGAGCCAGGAATGGATGAGAGCGAACCCATCAAGGTGGCCGAGGCCGGTGGCCGGTACTGAGGCTGATCGCCCGACCCCGAAGGTTGCTTCGGTGCAGCTGGGCCCGATAACCGTGCCTGTGCCGGTCATGCTTTCGCCCATGGCGGGCGTGACCAACTGGCCCTTCCGTCTGCTCTGCCGCGAGTACGGACCTGACGGACTGTATGTGGGGGAGATGGTGACGGCCCGGGCCTTGGTGGCGCGCAATCCCAAGGCATTCAGGCTCTGTCGCTTCGCCCCTCAGGAAAAGGTGCGCTCCCTGCAGCTGTACGGGGTAGACCCGCAGATTATGGAGCAGGCCACCCGGATGGTGGTCGATGCAGGGTGGGCCGATCATATCGACATGAACTTCGGCTGTCCGGTCCCCAAGGTCACCAGGCATGGCGGCGGGTCCGCCCTGCCCTGGAAGACTGACCTCTTTGCTGAACTGGTCCATCGTGTTGTCGCTGTCTGTTCGCCTGCCGGAATCCCCGTCACTGCAAAAATCCGGGTGGGCATCGATCACCAGCACGAGACCTTCATGGAGGCGGCCCACATCGCCCAGGAGGAAGGCTGCGCCGCCGTCACCCTGCACGCCAGAACTACAGCTGAATACTATGGCGGCCATGCCGACTGGGACCGGATCGCCGAGCTTGTCCAGGCCATAGACATCCCTGTCTTCGGCAACGGCGACATCTGGACCGCCGAGGATGCCCTGGACATGTTCGCTCAGACCGGCTGTGCAGGCGTGGCCATTGGCCGGGGCTGTCAGGGCCGTCCATGGCTCTTTGCCGACATAGCGGCAGCCTTGGCTGGCTCTCCGGAGCGGCAGGAGCCCACTTTGGGCCAGGTTGGGGCTATCGTGGCCCGCCATGCCCGACTCCTGGTCGAGTTCTACGACGGCGACGAGCGTATGGCGGTCCATGATATGCGCAAACACGTGGCTTGGTATTTGAAGGGCTTCGCCGTGGGCGGCCAGGTGCGCCGCGACTTCATGGCCTGCGAGAGTCTGGAGGATATGGACCGCTGCATCGCTGACCTGGACCAGGACATGCCCTATCCGCAGGCCGTGGCCGGCAAGCCTCGGGGTCGGGTTCGCTATGCCAAGAAGGTCCGCCTGCCCTATGGCTGGCTGGATTCTCGGACCACCACTCATCAGGAGCGCGAAACGCTCTTCGGCAACGACCCTATGGATGCCTCCTACTGAAGCTGGAAATATTCCCGTCACCAACCATGCGCATCCGGGTCTAGAATCAGGGTTTAGAATACGGACAGAACGGCGTGGAGGTTCTTTCGGAAGGCTGGGGCGGTTGGCTCTGACCTCCCGGACCCTAGGCCCACGGCCGTCAGGGAGGGTCGGAACGCCTGTGGGCAAATGCGTGTTGGCGTATATGACCTGCGCTAGAGTTGAGCGTAACGTGAGTGACGGGAGCATACTGTGAGCGAGATTGCCCAGAATGACAATTTCAACGACAAGACCAACATCAAGGTCGTTGGTGTTGGTGGAGCCGGTGGCAATGCTGTCAATCGCATGATTGCCGAAGGTCTGCAGAATGTCGAGTTTGTGGCCATCAATACCGATGCCAAGGATCTCCTGCGCTCAGAAGCCGATGTGAAGATCTCACTTTCTGATGCCAACAGCCGCGGCCTGGGAGCCGGAGCTGATCCGGAGAAGGGCGCCAAGGCTGCCCAGGACCATCAGTCCGACATTGAAGAGGTCCTCAAGGGCGCCGACATGGTCTTCGTCACTGCAGGGGAGGGCGGCGGCACAGGCACCGGTGCCAGCCCCCTGGTTGCGCGTGCAGCCCGTCAGCAAGGCGCGCTCACCATCGCCGTGGTCACCCGTCCCTTCACCTTTGAGGGGCCCAGGCGCTCTGCTTCCGCCGAATCGGGCATCGAGAACCTGCGCAAGGAGGTCGATGCCCTCATCGTTATCCCTAATGACCGGCTTCTGGACCTCTCGGATCGCACGGTCTCGGTCATGGATGCCTTCAAGACAGCCGACACGGCCCTGTTGGCCGGCGTTCAGGGCATCACCGACCTGATCACCATGAACTCCTACATTCACGTGGACTTCTCCGATGTCACCGCCATCTTGAAGGACGCCGGCACAGCCCTCTTCGGCATCGGCGCAGCCAGGGGCGAGGATCGAGCCACCCAGGCCGCCGAGATCGCCATCTCCTCTCCGCTCTTGGAGGAGAGCATCGAAGGTGCTCATGGGGCCCTGATCAACGTGGCCGGCCCCACCGACCTGAGCATGCAGGAGGCATCTGCAGCCGCCCAGCTGGTCCAGGATGCCATCCATCCCGAGGCGCAGATCATCTGGGGCCTGGCCCTGGACGACGCTTACGGGGACGAGGTGCGGGTCACGGTCATCGCAGCCGGATTCGATCCCACCCCAAAGAAAGATGAGACTCCGGCCCCTGCAGTGGACACGACCACCGCACCTGCGGCGGCCACTCCGGTCCAGGAGCCCCAGCAGCCACTGACGACCCCGTCTGTCCAGACGGAGTCCGATGAGACCTCCGAACACGATGTGGTGCCCCCTGCCTCCGGCGATGACGGCACCTCCGACCCGGGATATCTGGATATCCCTGACTTTCTGCGGTAATCAGGCGAAGGAGCAGGTATGGCAGGATTGATGAAGAACGCAATGTCCTTTTTCGGCATGTCGGATGTCGTGGATGACGATGACGACGATCTGGCCGACGATGACGAGGCCCGCGATGGCTTCGACACTGATCACTCTGTGACTCCTATGGCTCCGCAATCCACGTCCAGCAGCCAGGAAGCCGAATCCACGCCTTTCCAGAGCCGGATCAACCGCATCACCACCATCCATCCCAAGTCCTATGAGGATGCCCAGATGGTCGGCAGGGCCCTGCGGGATGGGGTGCCGGTGGTCCTCAACCTGACTGGCGTGTCCGAGTCGGTGGCCTACAGGATCGTCGATTTCTCAGCCGGCGTGGTCTTCGGGGTGCGTGGATCCATTGAGCGGGTCACCCCCAGGGTCTTCCTGCTCAGTCCTGCACAGGTCAACATCAAGGTGGAGGAGCCCGAATCAGGCTCTTCGGCCAAGGGGCTTTTCGCCCAGTGACCGACCCTCTGGCAGCCGTGTCCGCAGGAGCCTAAAGACGCATGCTTGTTCCTTTTATCCGATATCTGGTAGACATCTGCATTGAAACCTACCTGCTCATCCTATTCGTGCGGATGATTCTGGACTGGGTCATGGTTCTGTCGCCTCGCTGGTATCCCCGCGGCTTCCTGGCCTCGCTCATTCGGGTCATCTATGCCTTGACTGAGCCGCCCCTGCGCTGGCTGCGCCGGTACATTCCGCCCCTGCCCATGGGCAGGATCCAGCTCGACGTCTCCTTCATGGTGCTCTATGCCGCCCTGATTATCATCCAGGTGCTGCTGGGATAAAGGCAAGACCGCGGATACGGCAGACTCCGTGCTAGCATGCAGTAAGAGAACACAATCGGGCTGGTTGGCCTGAAGCGAGGTGGAGAAACATATGGCTCTATTGACGCCTAATGACATAAGGGAGCATACCTTCCAGACAGTGCGGTTCAAGGAAGGCTACGACGTCGACGAGGTTGACGACTTCCTGGATCAGGTCACCGACACGGTTGAAGCCTTGGGCAAGCAGGCCATGCAAGGCAACACCGCTTCCACCCAGTCCCTGGGTACCGACGTGGCCTCGCTGAACTCCAAGATCTCTGACCTGACGGCTCAGGTGGAATCCCTGCAGACAGAAAACCGGGATCTGAAGCAGGCCCAGGGTAATGCCGCCCAGCAGCCTGCCGTGGATGCCCAGACCAAGCGTCTCCTGGCCGAGTCCCAGAGTCAGGTCAAGACCCTGGCCTCCCAGAACGACCAGCTCAAACGTCAGGTCGAGCAGCTCAACTCGCAGATCGACCAGCTGACTGCCCAGGCCGCCGCGGGCAACAACACCCAGGCGCTGACCAACCAGCTGACCGCCATGCAAAAGGAGCGCGACCAGGCCCGCCAGCAGGTCCAGGCTCTGACCAACCAGGTCAATGCCTCCCAGCAGAGCATGGCCACGGTTCGCCAGCAGGTCGCCCAGGCCCAGAAGGCCTCTCAGGAACAGCAGCAACGCACCGAGCAGCTGAACAAGCAGCTGGAGGAGTCCCGCAAGCGCGAGGAGCAGCTGCGCCAGCAGGTCTCCAAGTCTGAGCCCCCCACCGAAACGGGCAGCTTGCAGCGGATTGCTGGTGCTGGCGCCGAGGCCAGCAGCGAGCCCGAGAGGGCCACCGCCATGCTCACCTTGGCCATGCAGCTGCACGACCAGTATGTAGACAAGGGCAAAGCCAACGCCTCTCAGCTGGTGGCCGAGGGCCATGCCCAGCATGACGACATCGTCAAGAAGGCGGAGGACTACTCCAAGAGGACCCGCGCCGAGGTGGACGAGTACTCCAAGCGAGTGCACTCCGAGGCTGATGGCTATTCGCAGCGTGTACGCTCCCAGGCTGACGAGTACTCGGTCAAGACCCGTTCCGATGCTGACGCTTATTCCAAGCGCCAGCACGCCCAGGCCGACGAGTACGAAACCCAAGTGCAGACCCGGGCGCAGGAATATGACAAGAACACCCGCGACGGAGCGGACCGCTATGCAGCCGATGTCAAGAACAAGCTCATGGATCAGTCCAAGGTTCTTGAGGAGAACATCCAGGGGCTCAAGCAGTTCGAGGCGGGTTACCGCAGCAAGCTGACCGAGTTCCTCAACCAGCTGATCAACCAGATCTCGGACACCAGCAATTACCAGTCCATGGAGAAGAAGTCCGAATAGGCCCACTGATTCCATCCGGTAATGACCAAGAACACATACAAGAGACGGCTGCGCGGGCGCGTGGCCGTCTTCGTTGCTCTGGCGGCAGTGGCCATAGCCCTGGACCAGGTGACCAAGGCCCTGGCCGTGGCCCGGCTGGGCAACGGGATCAGAGTGGCTCTGCCTGGACCGTTGCGTGGGCTGCGTCTGGTGCGCAACCCCGGGGCTTCGCTTGGATTGGGGTCCGGGAGCACCTGGGTCATATCCCTTATTGCTCTGGCGGCCTGTCTGCTTATCATTGTTCTGGCTCTGCGCACCACCTCCATGGTCTGGACCCTGGTCCTCTCCCTGGCCTTTTCCGGGGCAGCAGGCAATTTGATCGACAGGGCGACCTATGCTTCCGGTTTTCTTGACGGTGCCGTGGTCGACTTTCTGGACTACGGCTGGTCGGTGGGCAATGTGGCCGACGTGTATCTGACCCTGGCAGGCATGGCCGTAGTGGTGCTCATTATCTGCAATGTGCGGTTCAGCGACAGGGACAAGACGCCGGAACATGGGGGAGCGGCCAAGTGACCCGGCTTCTTCCCGCGCCTGATGCCTTGGTGGGTCGGCGCCTGGACATGGCCCTGTCCAAGATGCTGGGCCTGTCCAGAGCCAAGGCCAGCGATCTGGTGGCCCAGGGCCATGTGCGGATCATGGGCCGTCGGGTAAACAAGGCTACCACCCTCATGAGCGGTGATCTTATAGAGCTGGACGAGCCCGAGCCGGCCAAACAGGTTGAGCCGGTGGCCGAAGATATGCCCGTGGTCTACGAGGACGAGGACGTGGTCGTCGTCAACAAGCCGGTGGGGGTGGCAGCCCATCCCTCCATAGGCTGGACCGGCCCAACCGTTCTGGGCAGCCTCCTGCAGCGGGGCACCCACATCACCTCCATGGGGGCCCAGGGGCGTCAGGGCATCGTCTCCCGCCTGGACGCGGGCACCAGCGGCCTCATGCTGGTCTGCAAGTCCGACCTGGCCTACAAGGAGATGCGCCGGCAGTTCGCCCGGCATGAGGTGGTCAAGATCTACCACGCCCTGGTCCAGGGCAACCTGACCGAAAACAAGGCCACCATTGAGGCCCCCATCGGACGGGCACGCGTCTCGGACTTCCGATTCACGGTCACGCCTGCCGGCAAGGAGGCCATCACCCACTGGGATGTGTTGGAGCGCTTCGGCTCGGCCACCTTGGTCAGCGTCAATCTGGAGACTGGGCGCACCCATCAGATACGCGTGCACTTCTCCTCCATAGGCCACCCCCTGGTGGGCGACCACATGTATGGGGCCAACCCCGACCTGGCGGACAGACTGGGCCTGAAGCGGCAGTGGCTGCATGCCATGCGCCTGGAATTCCGCCATCCGCGCACCAAAATCTGGACCAAGGTGGTCTCCTCTTACCCGGCCGATCTGCGCCGCTCCCTGCAGATCGAGCGTCAGAGCGCCACTGGTATACGCAACTAGCGGACTCCGGCGATTCGGCCAGGATCCTGGGTAAGTTGGAGATATGTCCTCAACCCGGTCAGACTTTGTTCATCTTCACACCCACACCCACTATTCCACCTTGGACGGGGCCAGCAGGATCCCCGACCTGGTTGCCGAGGTGGGACGGCTGGGACAGCCGGCCGTAGCCATCACCGACCACGGCAATATGCACGGGGCCTACGAGCTCTGGCGGACGGCCGTGGATGCCGACATCAAGCCCATCATCGGCATCGAGGCCTACGTGACCCCTGAGACTGCCCGCCAGGACAAGAGCCGGGTCCACTGGGGAACCGACGAACAGCGTTCTGACGATGTCTCCGGCGGCGGCTTCATCACCCACATGACCCTCTGGGCCAGCGACGACATAGGCCTGGTCAACCTGATCAAGGCCTCCTCGGTGGCCAACCTGGAGGGCCTGGTGGGCAAGTGGCCCCGCATGGACAAGGATCTGCTGTCCACTTATCACCAGGGGGTCATCGCCACCACCGGCTGCCCATCCGGCATTGTCCAGACCAGACTGAGGCTGGGACAGTTCGACGAGGCCCTGAGGGCCGCCGGCGAGTTCCAGGACATCTTCGGCAAGGACAATTACTACGTGGAGCTGATGGACCACGGGCTGGAGATCGAACATCGGGTGACCAAGGATCTGCTGGAGATCGCGCGTCGTCTGGATGCACCCCTGGTGGCTACCAATGATTCGCACTATGTGCGCGAGGAGGATGCCTCGGCACAGGATGCCTTGCTCTGCATCAACTCGGGGTCCCGGCTGACCGACCCCGGCCGCTTCAAGTTCGATGGCAGCGGCTACTACATCCGCTCGGCCCAGGAGATGCGCGAGATCTTCAAGGAGTTCCCCGAAGCCTGCGACAACACCTTGGAGATTGCGGAACGCTGCAACGTCATGTTCGATGACCACGAGGACGGGGCCTTCATGCCCCGCTTCGACTGCCCGGAAGGCTGGGACGAGACCTCTCTCTTCCTGAAGAAGGTGGACGAGGGGCTGAAGAACCGCTACCCGGACGGGGTGCCCGAGGAGGTCTCCCACCAGGCTGACTACGAGTGCGGGGTCATCTGCCAGATGCAGTTCACAGGATACTTCCTGGTGGTGGCCGATTACATCAACTGGGCCAAGAACCACGGAATCATGGTGGGGCCGGGCCGTGGATCGGCGGCAGGATCCATGGTGGCCTATGCCATGGGCATCACCGAGCTGGACCCGCTCAAGCATGGGCTGATCTTTGAGCGCTTCCTCAACCCCGAGCGCGTCTCCCTGCCTGATATCGACGTGGACTTCGACCCCGAGGGGCGCATGAAGGTCCTAGACTATGTGGGCCGCAAGTACGGCTCCGACAAGGTGGCCCAGTGCGTGACCTACGGCACCATCAAGACCAAGCAGGCCTTGAAGGACTCAGCCAGGATCATGGACTACGAGTACTCCGTGGGCGACCAGGTCACCAAGGCCCTGCCGCCTACGGTCAACGGCAAGGACATGAGCCTCAAGGAGATCTTCGATCCCCAGTCCAAGCGCTACCCGGAGGCCAAGGAGTTCCGCGACCTGTACGAGTCCAACCCGGATGTCAAGCGGATCACCGAGGAGGCCAAGGGCATCGAGGGCATCATCCGCCAGACCGGCGTGCACGCCTGCGCCACCATCATGGCCTCCAATCCCATCACCAATACCTCACCGCTGATGGAGCGCACCGACGGCACGGTGACCACCACCTTCGAGTACCACACCTGCGAGACCCTGGGGCTGGTCAAGATGGACTTCCTGGGGCTGTCCAACCTGACGGTCATCAGGGATACGGTCACCAACATCGAGCGCAACGGCAAGGAGCCCATCAGCATCGAGAAGGTCCCCTTGGACGACAAGGAGACCTACCAACTGCTGTCCCGGGGCGATACCCTGGGCGTCTTCCAGCTCGATGGCGACGGCATGCGCTCTCTGCTGCGGATGCTTAAGCCCGACAACTTCAACGACATCTCCGCCCTGATCGCCCTCTATCGGCCGGGGCCCATGGATATGAACTCGCACATCAACTATGCCAAGCGCAAGAACGGGCTGCAGAAGATCGAGCCCATTCACCCCGAGGTGGCCAAGCCCCTGGCGGGCGTGCTGGACGAAACCTACGGCCTGATCGTCTACCAGGAGCAGGTCCAGTCCGCAGCCCGAATTCTGGCCGGCTACTCCCTGGGCCGAGCCGATGTGCTGCGAAGGGCCATGGGCAAGAAGAAGCCCGACGTCCTGGCCAAGGAGCAGGTGCCCTTCTTCGAGGGCATGAAGGCGCACGGCTACTCCCAGGAGGCCGCCCAGGCGGTCTGGGATGTCCTGGTGCCTTTCTCCGGCTACGCATTCAACAAGGCGCACTCGGCCGCCTACGCCCTGATCGCATACTGGACCGCCTACCTGAAGACCCACTATCCGGTGGAATTCATGGCCGCCCTGCTGCAGAACGAGCGGACCAACAAGGACAAGACCGCCCTCTACCTCGGCGAGGCCAGAAGGATGGGCATCCGCATTCTGCCGCCTGACATCAACGAGTCCGTGGCCGAGTATTCCGCTGTCGGCGACGTGGTTCGCTTCGGTCTGGGGGCCATCCGCAATGTGGGCGACAAGGCGGTTGCGGACATCATCAAGGAGCGCCAGGGACCTCGGGGCAAGTATGTCAATTTCATGGACTTCGTTAAGCGGGTGCCCATGGAGGTGCTCAACAAGCGAACCGTGGAATCCCTGATCAAAGGCGGTGCCTTCGATGGCATCGACCCCAACCGAAGGGCTCTTTTCCAGATCCACGACGAGGCCGTCGACCAGGTCATGCCCATCAAACGCAAGCAGGCCGAGGGCCAGTTCGACCTCTTCGCCGATGCCGATGACGGCGCGCCCCAGCAGGACGCATTGGGCGACGCCCAGGTGACTGTGCCCGACATCGACGAGTGGGACAAGTCAACCAAGCTCAACTTCGAGCGGCAGATGCTGGGTCTGTATGTGTCTGACCACCCGCTGAGCGGCATGACCTCGATTCTGGCCGGCATGCGCGACATGTCCATCGCCCAGCTGCTCAACCGGTCCAAGGGCATGGACGGCAAGGCGGTGACCCTGGCTGGGCTGGTCACTGCCGTGGACCGCAGGGTCTCCAAGAAGGGCAACCCTTGGGCCATCGTAACCATCGAAGACCTGGAGAGCTCCATTCAGTGCATGTTCTTCGGCAAGGTCTATGACGCCCACTCCGACGACCTGGCCCTGGACTCGGTCATCCGGGTGAAAGGGGTGGTCGAGCTGCGTGACGAGGTCACCAACATCCGAGTCAACGATATGGAGGTGCCTGTCCTGGAGTCGGCGGACGAGCGGCCATTGACCATCACCCTGCCCAGGCAGGCCCTGGATCGGGGGCACATGGAGCGGTTGGCCCGGATACTCAAGTCCCACCCCGGCTACTGCCTGGTCCGCCTGGCCGTCACCGACGACCGGGGCAACGTCCGTCTGCTGACCTTTGGCGACGGATTCCGCACCAGGCACGACACCTCCATGATGGCCGAGATCAAGTCGGTGTTCGGACCCTCCTGCCTGCCGTCGGCCTAGGACGGGCCCGGAACCGTCTCACCATTCGGGACGGTAGTGATTTGCTGGCGTCGGCGACATAAAAGTTCACTACCATCAAAGTATGTCAAAGCTCATGATGAGAACCATGGATCTGCGCGGGAAAACCATGTCCCGCGCCCAACTCCTCGCCGCCATGCCCCGTGCCGATATGGGCACCCGGGAGGCCAGCGCCCAGGTGCAGCCCATACTGGACCAGGTGCGCGAGCATGGAGCCGTTGCCCTGCGCGACCTGGAGGAGAGGTTCGACCATGTGCGTCCTCATGATCTGAGGGTCCCGGCATGGGCCATGCAGGAGGCCTTGGAGGGGCTGGATCCTAAGGTCAGGGCGGCAATCGAGGAGTCCGTTACGCGCATCCGCAAGGTCTGCGCCACCCAGGTGCCCAAGCCCATGGCCACCGACCTGGCACCCGGCGCCCGAGTCAGCGAGCGGTGGATCCCGATCCAACGCGTAGGTCTTTACGTGCCGGGAGGCAAGGCCCTGTATCCTTCCTCGGTCATCATGAACGCAGTGCCCGCCCAGGTGGCTGGCGTCGATTCCCTGGCCGTGGCCACTCCGCCCGCCTCTGACGACCCCCGTGGCATGCCAGCGGCCATCATCCTGGCCACCTGCGCCATCCTGGGGGTGGATGAGGTCTATGCCGTGGGCGGTGCCCAGGCCATAGCCATGTTCGCTTACGGGGTCAAGGGGTCGGAACCTCAGGACGGGGAGATTCTCTGCGACCCGGTCGATAAGATCACCGGTCCGGGCAACATCTTTGTTGCGACGGCCAAGCAGATGGTCTCCGGCATGGTGGGAATCGACGCCGTGGCAGGACCCACGGAAATCGCTATTCTTGCCGACGAGCAGGCCAACCCCGACTGGGTGGCGGCAGACCTGATGGGCCAGGCCGAGCATGACGAGTTGGCCGGCTCGGTGCTGATCACCGACAGCCAGGACCTGGCCCAGGGCGTTCAGAAGGCCTTGGATCGAAGGGTGCCTAGGACCGAGCATGCCGACCGGGTGCGCACCTCCTTGGGCGGCAACCAGTCGGGAATCATCCTGACCGACGGAATCGACCAGTCCATCGACGTGGCCAATGCCTATGCCGCCGAGCATCTGGAGGTTCAGACGGCCGATCCTGATGCCGTCATCGACCGGATTCGGAATGCCGGCGCCATCTTCCGCGGCCCTTGCGCTCCTGTGCCCCTGGGCGACTACATGTCCGGATCCAACCACGTCCTGCCCACAGGCGGAACCGCCAGGTTCGACGTGGCCCTGGGCGTCCACACCTTCATTAAGCCTGTAGAAGTCATCGAATATGACCAGGAAGGGCTTAAGCCCATCGCCGCCAAGATCAATGATTTCGCCGTATCCGAGGACCTTCCCGCCCATGGCGAGTGCGTCCTGAGCCGGTTCCTGGACGACCCCTACGACAAGGCCGACCTGGAAGCCAACGAAGAGAAGGCCGGTCTGCGGTGAGTGTCATACCTGCCGATCTTCCCCTGCGTAGGGACTTGGTGGGGAAGGAGCCCTACGGCGCCCCCCAGCTGGATGTCCCGGTCTGTCTGAACGTCAACGAGAACCCCTACCCCCTTGACCAGGAGGTGGTCAATGCCATCTGCCGGCGTGTGCGCCAGATGGCCCCCGGTCTCAACCGTTATCCGGACAGGGAGCATGAGGAACTGCGGCGGGCTCTGGCTGCCTACCTGAAGGAGGAGTCAGGGACCTCGCTCCAACCCGAGCAGATCTGGGCGGCCAACGGCTCCAATGAGATCATGCTCCAGCTCTTCCAGGCCTTCGGTGGACCGGGCAGGACCGCCTTGGGCTGCGATCCGACCTACTCCATGTATCCCGAGTACGCCAGGGACACCTTCACCGACTGGGAGCTGGCTCATCGGCTGTCTGATTTCAGCCTGGACATTGAAACGACCATCGAGCGCATCAAGGCGCTAGGCCCCGCCTTGGTCCTGGTGACCACCCCCAACAATCCCACGGGGACGCCTCTGCCCATGGATCAGCTGACCAGGCTCCTGGAGGCTTGCTCCAAGGTCCCTGTAGCGGGCGCGGATCCGTCCGCCCGGCCCATCGTGATCGTGGATGAGGCCTACATCGAGTTCCGAGACCCGGGTACGCCTTCGGCCGTCAGTCTGATCGGGCAATACGACCACCTGGCAGTCAGCCGGACCATGTCCAAGGCCTTCGCCTTCGCCGGCGCCAGGGTGGGTTACCTGGCAGCATCCCAGGGAATAGTCGACGCGGTCCGCATCGTTCGTATGCCCTACCACTTGAGCGCCCTGACCCAAGCTGCGGCCCTGGCTGCCCTGGAGCACACCGATCTCCAGCTTGCTCGGGTGGATCGGCTCCGCCAGACCCGTCGGGAAGCCGCTGAGTGGCTGGCCGGACAGATTTTCCATGGCCGGCCCCTGACCGTTGTCCCCTCGGCCTCCAACTTTATCCTCTTCGGCACCTTCCCCGACCGCGATGCCGTCTTCGAAGCCATGAAGAATGAAGGCGTGCTGATCCGGGCCGTGGGTCCTCAGGGCTTCCTGAGGGTCTGCATGGGCACGGATGCAGAGATGGAGCGATTCCGCCAAACCCTGGTTCATGTCCTCAAGCGGTTCTAGGAGGATCAGACCAGCGGCACGGCTATGCTGGTGGTCTAGACGCCGTGCAGGGGCCCTAGTACGGACTGGATGCGCGGCAAGAAAGCGGAGGAGCAGCAATGGCAGGCAGAACAGCCACCATCACCCGCCAGACCAGTGAATCCAAGGTGAGCCTGAGTCTGGACCTGGATGGCACCGGAGTGACCGACATCGACACCTCAGTTCCCTTCTATGACCATATGATGACGGCCCTGGGCAGGCATTCCCTGATCGACCTGACCATCAAGGCCAGCGGGGACACACGGATCGATGTCCACCACACCGTCGAGGACGTGGCCATCGTCTTTGGCGAAGCCCTGGCCCAGGCCTTGGGGGACAAGCGGGGCATCAGGCGCTTCGCCGACGCCACCGTTCCCCTGGACGAGGCCCTGGCCCGAGCCGTGGTCGATATTTCCGGCAGGCCCTATGCGGTCTGCACCGGCGAACCCGAAGGGTTCGAGTACGCCCTGATCGGCGGGCACTTCACCGGCTCCCTTGTAAGGCACGTCATGGAGTCCATTGCCCTGCATGCCGGCATCTGCCTGCACCTGACCGTCTTGTCGGGCAGGGATCCGCACCACATTGCCGAGGCTGAGTTCAAGGCCCTGGCCAGGGCTCTGCGCTTTGCTGTGGAGCCTGATCCCAGGGTGAAGGGCATCCCCAGCACCAAGGGGTCGCTATGAGCGCCGATGAACACGACAACAAGGATCAGGATCTGCCGGATTCCGGCAATCATCTGAGCGAGGAGGAGGTCGAGCGGGCCCTGGCCAGCTTTGAGGCCGAATTCAATGAGGGTCAGAACCAAGCGGATCAGCCAGCTGAACACTTTGATTCGAGCGTGGATGACCAGGCTGGGCTGGATTCCAAGCCCGCTGACCAATCGTCGGTGAAACCCGACGGGGCTGATGGTGTTGCGGCTGACTTCGATCAGGAGCTTGAAGGCCTGATCGGCAACCGGGCCAAGGCCGCCGTCATGGTGACCCGTCTGGCTTCGGCAGAGCTTCTGGCGGCCTTCTGCCAGATTTCCGATATTTCGGCCTGGTGCATCCAGGCCCGTGAGGGTGCCGTGGCCGTCCTGAGAAACCTGGATGGGGACGGACCCGAGGCAGCCATCCGCGATTTGACCACGGTCGTATCCGGGCTCAGCGCCATCCTGGCGGTCAACCGTGCCGACAAGCTCGAAGTGACCCTCTGGATCAGCGGGCAGTCGGGGCAGACGCTTGCGCCGCCCATCCTCTTTGCCGCTACAGCCGACTTCGTGGAGGACCTGATGATCGGGACCACTACAGTGGACAGGCTGCGCCAGGATGGGGCCGCCGTCTTCGACTCAGGGGAGTACAACCGCGAGAAGGCCATGGGCATCATCGCCTCGCACACCAGATTCGGGGCGGGCGGATCGACTCGCCAGGGCCGCGTCGAATAATCAAGTCGGGTAGAGGTTCAGGCAAGAGGCTTGGCTAGGAGGAACATGACCAGGATACAGGTGCTTGACTATGGGTTCGGCAATGTCAGATCCATGGTGCATGCCCTCTCCCAGCTTGGGGTCGATGCGCAGATCAGCGCCGACCCGGACCTGGCCATGAAGGCCGACGGTATGGTCATTCCCGGAGTGGGGGCCTATGGGGCCTGCATGGCGGGGTTGCGTGCCGTCGGCGGCGACCGGATCATCCTGGATCGCCTGGCCCAGGGGCTGCCGGTCCTGGGGGTCTGTATAGGCCTCCAGATCATGTTCCAGTTCGGGGACGAGGACGGCCGCAGCGAGCCTGGTCTGGGCCTGATCCCCGGTCGGGTGACCAAGCTGGATGCCGATGTGGTGCCCCATATGGGCTGGGACCATGTCCAGGCGCCCCAGGGAACGCGGCTTTTGGCAGGGGTCCAGGACCAGCGCTTCTACTTTGTCCACTCCTATGCGGCCATGGCAGTGCAGGGCGGTGACCTGACCGGCTGGGCACAGCCCGATCTGTCCCTGCGGGCAGCAGCATTGAATGAGCATAACGACAGCCAGCCAGAGTCCGACAAGACCACACAGGGTGCATCTTTTGGCGAACCGCTGGTTACCTGGGCCACCTACGGACGCAGCAGGTTCGTGGCCGCCTATGAATGCGGCCCCTTGAGCGCCACCCAGTTTCATCCTGAAAAGTCTGGCCAGGCCGGGGCACGTTTGCTGACCAATTGGGTGCGGACCCTTCCCGGGGCTTCCGATCTCCCCTCCGAGAAAGGTGAGTGAGATGCTGACGCTTCTACCTGCTGTCGATGTCCGCGACGGAAAGGCGGTCCGCCTCAAGCAAGGGGTCTCCGGTTCCGAGAAGGTCTACGGGGAGCCTGCCGATGCAGCCAAGGCCTGGGTAGACCAGGGGGCCGAATGGCTCCATCTGGTCGATCTGGATGCGGCATTCGGCACGGGCGACAACCGCGACAAGCTGGCCGCCTTGGTCAACGAGCTGGGGGATTGCGTCAAAGTGGAGCTCAGCGGCGGCATCCGCGACGACGCCAGCCTGGAGGCCGCCCTGGATGCAGGCGCCGCCCGGGTCAACATCGGCACGGCGGCCCTGGAGGACCCGGAGTGGACCAGCCAGGTTCTGGCTCGCTACGGACGGAGGGTCTGCGTGGGTCTGGACGTGCGCGGACACACCCTGGCCGCCCGGGGCTGGACCAGACAGGGCGGGGACCTTTTCAAAGCCATGGAACGATTGGACCGGGACGGGTGCACCCGGTACGTGGTCACCGACGTGACCCGCGACGGGATGATGACCGGCCCCAACCTGGATCTGCTGGGTCATGTGGCTGGTCGGACCCCGGCCAAGGTGACCGCTTCTGGGGGCATATCCAGTCTGGGTGACCTGAGCCATATCCTGGACTTGGCCGATCAGGGCGTGGACAGCGCCATCCTGGGCAAGTCCCTCTATGAAGGGGCCTTCACCCTGGAGCAGGCAGTAGATCTGGTCTCGGGGCATTGTTAACGCTATAAGCAAATCTGCGAAATATAGGAAAGGGAGCATAGGCGCTATGGATAAGCAAGAGGAGTTCGCGCTGCGCACTGTCGAGGAGCGCGATGTCCGGTTCATTCGTCTCTGGTTCACGGACGTTTTGGGAACGCTGAAGTCGGTGGCCATTGCGCCCACCGAGCTGGAGGTGGCCTTCGAGGAGGGGCTGGGCTTCGACGGCTCGGCCATCGAGGGCATGACCAGGGTCTCCGAGGACGATATGATCGTCAAGCCCGACCCGTCCACCTTCCAGATACTTCCCTGGAGGGGAGGGCCGCAGGGCACGGCGCGGATCTTCTGCGACGTGCTCACCCCGGACGGCGAGCCCAGCAGCGGGGATCCCCGGCATGTGCTCAAGCGGGCCCTGGCCAGGGCCAAGGAGAAGGGCTTCATCTTCTACACCCATCCGGAGATCGAATTCTACCTGTTTGAGAACCAGGACGACTGGTCCCAGACCCCGACACCTATCGACGAGGGTGGCTACTTCGACCATGTGCCCCGCAGTCCGGGGATGGACTTTCGCCGGGCCTGCGTCAACATGCTGGAGCAGATGGGCATCTCGGTGGAGTACTCCCACCATGAGGCCGGACCGGGGCAGAACGAGATCGACCTGCGCTATGCCGATGCCCTGACCACCTCCGACAACATCATGACCTTCCGGACCGTTGTCAAGGAGATTTCCCTGGAGCGGGGGATTTACGCCAGCTTCATGCCCAAGCCTTTCACTGACCAGCCGGGATCGGGCATGCATACCCATCTGAGCCTGTTCGAGGGGGACACCAACGCCTTCTACGAGGTGGGCCAGGAGTTCAACATGTCCCAGACGGCCCGGCAGTTCGCAGCCGGCATTCTGGCCCATGCGGCCGAGATCTGCGCAGTGACCGACCAGTACGTCAACTCCTACAAGCGGCTCTGGGGCGGGGCCGAGGCGCCCAGCTACGTCTGCTGGGGGCACAACAACCGGTCCGCCCTCCTGCGCATACCCCAGTACAAGCCCGGCAAGGGCAACTCGGCCAGGATGGAGTTCCGCGGGCTGGATCCGGGGGCCAACCCCTACCTGGCCTACTCGGTGCTGCTGGCTGCCGGCCTGGACGGGATCGAGCAGAAGATGACCCTGGGCGAGCCCACCAGCGATGACGTCTGGGAGCTGACCGACGCCGAGCGGCAGGCCATGGGCATCGAGCCCCTGCCTGACAGCCTGGACGCGGCGCTCAGGGTCATGGAGAAGTCGGACTTCGTGGCGCAGGTGCTGGGTGAGCAGACCTTCGAGTACTTCCTGCGCAACAAGCACCGGGAGTGGGCCGGATACAGCCGGCAGGTCACCCCCTATGAGCTGGCCTACTACCTGCCCAAGCTTTGAAACCGGGGCTTACTGGTCCGATCGGCCGAACCAGCCGTCGTAGATGATGACGAAGTTGCGATTGCCATAGCTTGAGCAGCTGTTGCCTTCGCTGTCACCTGCCCGAAGCGCTGCCTCGTTGGGCTGGTAAGGCGTATAGATGTAGAGCAGGGCAGTGGCATCGTTCTCGATGTAGACCTTGCCGCTGCCACAGGAGGCATCGGGGCTGAAGCGCACATCGTTCAGGGCCTTGGTCCGGTAAGTGTATTGGTCGCGGTGGGCCTGATAGTAGCGGAATCGGTGGGCGGCCCCGTAGACCTGGTTGAAAAATCCCGCATAGCGGGCGTCGCAGTCTGCATCGTCAGGGCAGGAAAGGCCCATGGCCGACTGGAGCTGGACCTGAGTGGGGGGCTGGTCGGCGGCCACCAGATGCTGCTCCTTTTGCAGCATGGTCAGGAGGACTTTCTGGCTGATGCCACAGGAACGGGCGGCCCCGTCGATGATTTGAGCCGCGCTCTGCCCCTTGCCGCCCTTGTAGGCGTCGCATAGACCGTCACTGGGGCGGTCGGGAGCGTCCATCTGCAGACTGCGCAGGCAGGTGGATCCGTTGCAGGATCCCCCCTTCTGGTCCAGGAAGGCCTGAACATCGTCGGCGTTCATGTCCACCGTGTCATGAAAGCGGTGATCGGTGATGATCCTGCCTGGATTGAAGACGTACTCCTGGGAGAGCTGCTCCTGGTGGCGGATGACGCGGCCGACCATCAGCCGGTAGGAGACGAAGCGGGCGGCCAGGATGCACAGGGCGGCCACCAGGACTATGGCCATCAGGGCTGCCCCCAGGGTCTGCGCGCGGCGGAGGGTCATCCGTCCGCGTTTGGTGCCGCCCCTGCGTCTTCGTCCCGATGGCCTTGTGCTCATGGTTTTCCTTCCAGCGCCTTCCTGATCCGCTGCAGGCTGACAGGGATGGCCGTCCCCAGCTCCTGGGCCCAGATGGAGACAAAGTACTCCTCCATCATCCAACGTCCCCTTCGCGCACGGTCCATGGCCTGGTCTCGTCCGGGACCGGCGGGCAGAGCCTGGGCCGCCTTGGCCGCCTGGTCCACCAGATCCTGGGCGGTCTGCGCCTGCCATGCCCATCGTACGTCACGATCCTTGTCCCTGCGGGCCTTGTCCAGCCGCATCAGGTCGGCCTTCAGATATGTGCGCAGACGAGGAAGGGCATAGGGCGGATCGGCCCCGATGAAGCCCTTGGCTACCAGTCCGCCGGCGTGCTGGCGTATCCACTGCAGGACCGAGAGCAGGGGAAGATCGGCCGGACCAGACACGGCCTTCTCCACTTGGGCCGAAGTCTCCAGAATGGCGACCACATCCTTAGCCACCTGATAGACAGTGTCCTCGTAGACCTGGCTGACGCCGGCTACAGCCTCCTGCAGGGTTTGGTCGTCGGTGACGACTTCGGTGTGGGGGATCAGGCGCTTGACAGCGGCCATCTGCAGGTCCTCGGCCAGGGTGGAGGTGTTCGGGTAGGGGGCCGAGGCCAACATGAGGGCCTCCCGGCTCAGCCAGCGCGAGGAGATTCTCTGGGCAGGCAGGTGGAGCTTGTCCAGGGCGGCCTGCCATATCAGTTCCTCGCGCGGTTTAGTGGTGGCACCGGACTGGTGGAGCAGGTTGGCGCTTTTGACTACCTGGCCCTGTCGGGCGGCCTTGCTGGCCTGGGAGTCCACTCGGGACCGGGCCGACTGTCGGGCCTGTCCGGCCAGGTCGCGCTGCAGGTCGGTCAGGGACTTGGACCGGCCCAGGACCTTGGAATGGCCGTGGCGCCGATCCTCCTCCACCTGGAATGTGGGCCGCAGGTAGTCAGGCAGCCGTTCCAGCCTGGCCTGGGTGAAGACCTCCGGGTGCAGCTGGGCTCCGATTGTGTCTATGGCTGCGGCGGTGAAGGCCTGCTCGAAGTCCGGCCAGCCCCCAGCGGGAATGGCTCTAGTGACGTTTTCATTTTCGTTCGCAGACTGGTCCGCTGACCCGTAGGTGGCCTGCTCTGCCGTTGCAGGATCGGCGCCGGGCAGCAGGGGATAGTGGCCGTCGATCCAGGCACGGATGGTTCGGGCGGCGTCAGGGGCGGGGACGAATTGGACCCGCAGGGCCTTGGGCAGGGACTTGATGGTGGCTGTGATCAGGTCGTCCAGGAGGCCGGGCACGGTCCAGCTGAACTGCCCGGGCGTCAGCTGGTTCAGACAGTGTAAGGGAATGTGGACCGTGATGCCGTCGTCGGCTTCTCTCGGCTGGTAGCGGTAGGTCAGAGGCAGGTCCATGGGCCGGCCGTCGGTGCCCAGGGTGTGCCAGTGGTCGGGGTAGTCCCCGGGTCGGTAGGAGGCGGACTGATCGTTCAGGCGCTCCACCTTATCTGGGTCGAAGTCCAGGAGGTGGGAGTCCGCATCGTGGTGCTTCCGCCACCAGGCGCCCAGTGCGGCAAGGGAGGTGGCCTCCTGGGGAATGCGCTTCTGATAGAAGTCGTAGAGGTCCTCCTCGGTAACGGTGCCGGTCACCCGGCGAGTCCGACTGGTTCTTTCGCCGGCCTCGCTGAGCACCTGCCGGTTGGCCTTGATGAAGTCGTCATGAGAGAAGCGCTCGCGCACGTCGCCCTGGACCAGACCCTGGCTTATCAACATGTCCCGGGCCTGGCCGGGGTTGATACGGGCCCATTGGATGGTCCTATCGCGAATGATGGGCAGACCGTAGAGCAGGACCTTGGATGTTGCCACCGCAGCACCACGGGAGGCCGACCAATGGGGCTCGGCGTAGGTGGTCCTGGTCAGGGACTTGGCCAGGGGCTCTGCCCAGGCCGGATCGATGGCCGCGCAGCAGCGCGCCCAGAGCCGGGAGGTCTCCACCAGCTCGGCGGCCATGATCCAGGGCGGATTGTCCTTGGCCAGGGCGGAGCCAGGGAAGATAGCAAAATGCGTGCCGCGTGCTCCCTGATAGTCGTTCTTGGACTGCCGGCGCGCTCGCTTCATGGCCTTGGCCCGGGCCGCACCACGCAGACCGGCGAAATCGGAGGCCTTGGGTTCGTGAATCACCTGCATGCCCATGCTGGAGAGCAGGCCGGCAAGCATGGACCGGTGGATCCCTTGATCATCCCAGGAACAGACCAGGGCATGGGCCGCCTGCTGCCCAATAGGCAGGGCCAGCAGAGCCTGATCCGGTCCCTTGACGGGGACGGGCGAGCCTACCTTCATGTGCAGGCCCCGACACATCTGGGCCAGCTGCCGGTAAAGGTCATGCCACTGCCGCATGCGCAGGAAAGCCATGTACTCCTGCTTGCAGGCCTTGCGCAGGGCCCCGTTGGATGGTTCCTTGCCCTGCGGGAAGAAACGGTTCCAGATATTCAGGGCCGTCAGGAAGTCGCTGGAGGAGTCCTCATAGCGGGCGTGGATCCGGTCGGCCTCCTCGCGCTTCTCTTCAGGGCGCTCGCGAGGGTCCTGAAGAGAAAGGAATGCTACGACGACCAGAACGGCGGCCAGGGTGTCCGGGGTGGCATCTTGGCCGGCCTGCAGGATCATTCTGCCCAGACGGATGTCAATGGGGATCCTGGCCAGCCGTCGTCCCAGATTGGTCAGCCGGATGAGGCCTTGCTGGCGGGAGATGGCCTGCAGCTCGGTCAGCTCCCGCAGACCGTCGCTGACCGCACGGGTGTCGGGTGGATCGATGAAACCGAAGTCGGTGACGTCCTCGGCCGTATGGGCCACGCCCACCGAGAGCATATGCAGGATGACCGAACCCAGGGAGGTGCGCAGGATCTCCGGGTCAGTGAACTTGGGACGGGTGTCATAGTCGGCCTTGGCATACAGGCGGATGGCGATGCCGTCTGCCACGCGTCCGCAACGGCCTGCACGTTGATCGGCTGAGGCCTGGGAGATGGGCTCGATGGGCAGCCGCTGGACCTTGGCCGACTTGGAATAGCGGCTGATTCTAGCCAATCCCGGGTCCACCACGTATCGGATGCCCGGCACTGTCAGGGAGGTTTCGGCCACGTTGGTGGCGATGACGATGCGCTGATGGCCGTGGCGTTCAAATACCCGGTGCTGCTCCTTGGCGGACAGGCGCGCGAAGAGGGGAATGATTTCCAAAGCGTCCGGGCGGCGCATGTCGGAGGTCCGCGGGCCGAAGTGCCGTCGCAGGGCGGTCTCATACTCGCGGATGTCACGTTCGCCGGCGGCGAAGACCAGGATGTCTCTGGGACCGTCCACGTGGGTGGAGTGGATGACCAGCTCGGCGCAGGCCCGGGCCACCGCCTTGGGGATGTCCGGCTCCTCCCTGTCCTGTCCCTCCCCACCGGAGTCGAACCCGGGTACATGCCGCATCAGGGACGGCGCCGATCCTGCAGGCTCGTAGAGGGTCTGGACCGGGTATGTGCGGCCGGAGACCTCCAGCACAGGCACCTGGGTGTGTAGGGCCTTGGCGAAGTGGTCCCGGAACTTGACCGAATCGATGGTGGCCGAGGTGATAATTAGCTTCAGATCAGGCCGTTTAGGCAGCAGGGCGGTCAGATACCCCAGCAGAAAGTCGATATTCAGGCTGCGCTCATGGGCCTCGTCGATGATGATGGTGTCGTAGGCCCGTAGCTGAGGATCCCCCTGGATCTGCGCCAGGAGTATGCCGTCGGTGACCACTCGCAGACGGGTGCTTCGGCTGGACTTATCGGTGAAGCGCACCTGGTAGCCGATCTGGTCACCCAGGCTAGTGCCCGTCTCCGAGGCGATTCGCTCGGCCACGGTTCTGGCGGCGATCCTCCTGGGCTGGGTGTGCACAATCTGGCGGCCGTGGTCGCCGCGCCCCATCTCCAAGAGGATCTTGGGGATCTGAGTGGTCTTGCCTGAGCCGGTCTGGCCCGAGACAATGACCACCTGGGAGGACTGTACGGCATGGACGATGTCCTCCTTGGCTGCGCTGATGGGCAGCTCGGCGGGATACTCGAACCTCATGCCCGGCCCACCTTGATGATCCGGTAGCCCTTGGCCGAGGCGTACTTCTCCGCCCTCCATCCGGGACCCAGGGCGTCAGCCAGCCAGGGAATCAGGGAGTCGGCTCCCAGGTTGCGCTGGACCACCAGGTAGGCCTGGCCTTGGGGCTTCAGCCTGGGCAGGTAGGTCATCAGCAGCTCGTGCAGGGCCGCCTTGCCCACTCGGATGGGCGGATTGGACCATATAAGGTCGAAGCGCAGATCGTCCAGCACCTGCTCCGGGGCCAGGGTGCGCACCCTGTCAAGGCCCTGGGATCGGGCGTTGCGGGCAGTCAGATCCAGGGCCCTCAGGTTGGTATCCACGGCGTAGACGTTGGCCTTGGGCGACTGGATGGCCATGCTCAAGGCGATGGGCCCCCAGCCGCAGCCCAGGTCCAGAAAGTCGCCCTCGGCAGGGGGCTGGGGGACGCGTTTGAGCAGGACTGAGGTGCCCAGGTCAAGTCTGCCCGATGAGAAGACCCCGTGGGAGACCTCCATCTGGCAGGTGCGGCCGGCCAGCTCCACCTGGATGGTCCGCCGCTGGTCGGGGGAGGCCGGACGGGCTACGAAGTACTGCTCGCTTCCTGCTGTCCCGGTCCTGGAGGATTGCCCCCGGCTGCTGCCATGGTCTCTCTGCGTCATGTCCATCCTGTCCGTCTTTGAAGTCTGCATGTCCCTCGGGCACCCGCTGATGTCTGCTAAGAAGATGATAATAAAGACTGTGCCATGATTCCGCCTATACCGGATTCGTTTACTCGTCCATAGATCAGTGCAGAGGTGCCTTTGACCCACGAAAAACCGACCCAAGAGCACGACTCAGCGGTCTTTGATGCCCACCAGGACCCGCTCTCACACAAGTCCGAGGTGCTTACCGGCAGCGAAAGGCAGGTCGGACGGTACCAGGATCAGGAGTGGGAGGAGCGAAGTCGGCGCAACGCCTTCCGCCATGTAGAGGGGCTGGGCGAGCTCCAGGACGTGACCGAGGTGGAATACCGCAAGGTCCGCTTGGAACGGGTGGTCCTGGTCGGCGTCTGGTCGGGTGTGCGGACCACAGTCGGTCAGGCCGAGGAGTCCCTGCGTGAGCTGGCCGCCCTGGCGCGGACTGCCGGGGCTGAGGTGCTGGACGGATTGCTCCAGCAGCGGTTCAAGCCGGATCCGGCCACCTACCTGGGTTCGGGCAAGGCGCGGGAGCTGGCAGACATCGTGGCCCGGCTGGGAGCCGACACCATCATCACCGATGACGACCTGCATCCCTCCCAGCGACGAGCGCTTGAGGATGTCACTAAGGTCAAGGTGGTCGACAGGACGGCCCTGATTCTGGACATCTTTGCCCAGCATGCCACCAGCCGAGAGGGCAAGGCCCAGGTGGAGCTGGCCCAATTGGAATACATGCTGCCTAGGCTGCGCGGCTGGGGTGGTTCTTTGTCCCGTCAGGCCGGAGGTCAAGCTGCCGGGCAGGCCGGCGGCATAGGCTCCCGCGGCCCTGGCGAAACCAAGATCGAGACCGACCGGAGAGTCATTAGGCGTCGGATTTCCCGGTTGAAGCGCCAGATTGCCCAGATGGCTCCTTCGCGCCAGGTCAAGCGTGGTTCCCGGCGGCGCTACCAGTTGCCGGCTGTGGCTGTGGTGGGGTATACCAACGCTGGCAAGTCTTCGTTGACCAACCGACTGACCGGGTCCGAGGAGCTGGTGGAGAACGCCCTCTTCGCCACCCTGGATACGGCCGTCAGACGCACCAAGGCGGCAGATGGCCGGCTCTACGTCTATGTGGACACGGTCGGGTTCGTCCGCCGCCTGCCCACCCAGCTGGTCGAGGCCTTCAAATCCACCCTGGAGGAGGTAGGGCAGTCCGACCTGATTCTCCATGTGGTGGACGGCTCCCACCCTGACCCCTTTGGCCAAATCAGGGCTGTGGACGCCGTGCTGGCAGACATCCCCGGCGCCGAGTCCATTCCCCGACTGCTGGTCTTCAACAAAGTGGATCTGATAGATCAGGACGCCCGGCAGCGGCTTGCCAACCTCGAACCCAAGTCCTTTCTGGTCTCAGCCAAGCAGGGCCAGGGTCTTGAGTCTCTGCGCAGGCGGGTTGAGGAGCTGCTGCCCGCTCCCGCTGTGCATGTCCAGGCCGTCCTGCCCTACACCAGCGGCTCCCTGCTGGAACAGGTGCGGCAGTTGGGACGGGTGGATTCATTGGAATACCGGGCCGACGGGGTTGCGCTGAGCGTTGATGTGGACGACCGGCTGGCGGCCGCCGTGCTTGAACAAGCCATTGACCAGAAGCCCTCGCAAGTTCCGGCGGATGACACGCCATCGGCCGGGCTGAACTCTTAAGGGCAGATGCACGCCAGGTCACCTATGCTGGGTAGACTACGTATGTTGTCAGCGGCAAACCCGTTTCCCGGGTTCCGATAAGAGAGGTCCATAAAACAATGGCGGAATCATCAATCAAGCCAACCAAGCTAGCGATCGTAGGAGCCGGAGCCGTGGGGTCGACCTTGGCCTTCTCGGCAGCCCAGCGAGGCGTGGCTCGAGAGATCGTTCTCGAGGATATCAACGCCCAGCGGGTTGAGGCTGAGGTCCGCGACATGCAGCACGGATCCAGCTTCTATCCCACGGTCACCATTGACGGCTCGGACGATCCGCAGATCTGCGCCGACGCCGACATGGTGGTCATCACTGCCGGAGCCAGGCAGAAGCCTGGGCAGTCTCGGCTTGACCTGGCCGGTGCCACCATCAACATGATGAAGTCCATCATCCCTCAGATGGTCGAGGTGGCTCCTAACGCCATCTTCCTGCTGATCACCAACCCCGTCGACATCGTCACCAGGGTCTCCCTGGAGCTGTCCGGGCTGCCTGTCAACCAGATGTTCGGTTCGGGCACCAACCTGGACTCCGCCCGCCTGCGCTACCTGATCGGCCAGCAGACCGGGGTTAACGTAAAGAACGTCCATGCCTACATCGCCGGCGAGCATGGCGACTCCGAGGTTCCGCTCTGGAGCTCGGCCACCATTGGCGGGGTTCCCATGTGCGACTGGATGGAGCTGCCCGGTCATGAGCCTCTGGATGCGGCCAAGCGCGAGGAGATCCACCAGGAGGTGAAGAACGCCGCCTACCAGATTATCGAGGGCAAGGGGGCGACCAACTTCGCCATCGCCATGTCCGGCGTGGACATCATCGAGTCCATTCTGAACGGCACTGACCGGATCCTGCCTGTCAGCTCCCTGCTGGAGGATTTCCACGGGATCTCTGACGTGTGCATGTCGGTGCCCAGCGTGCTCAACCGAGACGGGGTCAACACCCACATCAACACCCCACTGAGCGACGGCGAGCTGGCCGCTCTGAAGCGTTCCGCCGAGACCCTCAAGGAGACGGCAAGCAAGTTCGGCTTCTGAGTATTTCACGGAAACTCTTGCCTTGTGACCCCTGGTGGCATACTTTGGTGTCTGATGAATCGGGGTATGCATGAGCGCTCATGAAGGTGTTGTCCAGGGCGGCGGGTCCGCTCATCGTCGAGAGTTGCTGACGACCTTGGCGCTGACGGGATCGGTCTTCGTGGCTGAAGTCGTCGGCGCCTTGGTCACCCGCAGCCTGGCCTTGCTGGTCGACGCCGGGCACATGATGACCGACATGGCCGTGCTGATCGCCTCCACCGTCACTGCAGTGTTGATGGAGCGCCGCCCCACAAACCGGCGGACCTGGGGATGGTCCCGTCTGGAGGTCATCACAGCGGCTGGCGGTGCTCTGGTCCTTTTGGCTGTGGGCATCTACGCCATTGTGGAGGCTGTCTTGCGGCTCTGGTCGCCTGGGCGGGACCAAGTCCATCAGCAGGGGCTGCTGCTCTTTTTCGGTTTTTTGGGCCTGGCTGCCAATGTGGGGTCCATCCTGGTCCTGGCTTCCGGGCACAAGGACAACCTGAACATGCGTGCCGCCTTTCTCGAAGTGGTCAACGATGCATTGGGCTCGGTGGCGGTTCTGATATCAGCTGTGGTCATGATGGCCACCGGTTGGGCTGGATTCGATGCCGTAGCGGGAGGCCTAATCGCTCTGCTGATGATTCCCCGCGCAATCAAGCTCCTGGCCAGCAGCGTCTCTGTCCTTCTTGAGGAAACCCCGCCGGAGCTCGACATGGCCAAGGTCAGAAAGCACCTGGAGGACGTGCCTGGCGTGCTTGAGGTTCATGACCTGCATGCCAACAGCGTTTCCACCGGTCTGCCGCAGCTGACGGCGCATGTGATTGTGCGTCAGGGCACCTCGGCAGTCGAAAACGAACGTATTCTGACCAGCATGCAACGCTGCCTGCGCGACCATTTCCCGGTCTCGGTCGAGCATACGACCTTTCAAATAGAACCGCAGGGCCACCGGGACAGCAGCGGCGAGCATTTGGACATGTAACCTTCAGACCTTGCGCAGAACGGTGACCACCTTGCCCATGATGACGGCGTGGGTGCCGTCAATGGGGGAGTAGCCCGGGTTGTGGGGAATCAGCCAAACGTGGCCCTCCTCGCGTCGGAAGGTCTTTACCGTGGCCCCATCGTCCAGCAGGGCCGCGACGATATCTCCGTTCTCGGCCTCCTGCTGGCGGCGGACGACCACGAAGTCCCCGTCGCAGATGGCGGCGTCAACCATGGAATCCCCATGGACCTCAAGCATGAAGAGCTCGCCGGATCCGGTCAGACGTTGGGGCAGACGCATGACATCGTCCACATGCTGCTCGGCCAGAATGGGCTGGCCGGCGGCGATTCTGCCGACCAGGGGCACGTCGCGCGACTGCATGATGGCCTCGTCGGTCTGTGTGTCGGGGAAAGGCACGATCCTGGCAGTTCCTGCTGTCGGCTCAGGGCGGTCCTGGACCAGCTCTATAGCGCGTCCCTTGTTGGCAGTCAGGCGAATGTAGCCCAGATCCTGCAGGACCTGAAGCTGGTGCTTGACGGAAGAAGTGCTGCGCAATCCCGCGTCTTTGCCGATTTCCCTGTAGGAGGGCAGGAAACCACGCTCTGACAGGTGCCGCTTGATAGCTTCCAGCACCCTGGCCTGGCGATCGGTCAGCTTGGGCCGGGGTCCCTGGTTCGCGTTTTCGGTGCTGGCGGAAGTTTCAGCGGTTTCCTGAGAGCAGGCGCTGTTAGCAGCAGCGGACTGGTTGAGGGAGCTCGTAGCCGTGGACCCGGTAAAGGGGATTGTACTCACGATGGGCTCCTTTCCTTGGAAACTGAACTCAGTCTATCCTGCCTGAAGTGAAAAATCAAACAAATGTTCGAATCGGCCTTGCCAAAAAGCCGTCGCGGTGTCAGAATGAGAACATCTGTTCGATAGAACAAATGTTCGAAAGAGGTGTGCCGTGGTTGTTCGTGCCTGTGCCGGTTCCCGCATATCTATGCCGTTGAACCTGCCCTCGGCCTGCCGGACGTATGCCAGTCCCCTGTTCTCGTCCGTCATGCTTCGCCTTCGCCGAGCTGCCAAAGCCTGTGTGTCCGAGCAGGGTTTTGTGAGTGCCAACGTGCGAAGATTCGCGGTTTTTCTTGCAGTCGCGGCTCTGACCCTGGCTGGGTTTGGATGGACGGCTCGACCGGCCAGCTCCGCTCCAGGGCCGCAGGAGGTCATCACAAGAACAGTTCGTCCGGGAGATAGTGTTTGGTCCTATGCGGCCTCCATCACCCCGCAAGGTGAGGATGTCACTAAGAACGTTGACCATATCATGCAGATCAACAAGATGTCCTCGCCCAACCTGCGCGTTGGTGACCGAATTCTGATTCCCAGCGACGATTGAGGCAGGCACTTCCGATCCAGAGAATTAACAACGAGGCTTCAATGACTTGCTGCATGGATGAAGGTAGTGGCTGAATTCAAGGAGTATGTCCAGGAATATAAGCTGATAGGCCTGGTACACGTGGGTCTTGAGGTTCTTTGGCGCTATGATATTACATATGCATTGTCCTTTCTGCCAGAATCCCGATACCAAGGTTGTGGATACGCGAATCAGTGACGACGGCCATGCCATCAGACGCCGTCGTGAGTGCCCGCAATGCTCGCGTCGGTTCACCACGGTGGAGACCTCGATTCTCCTGGTCATGAAACGCTCGGGCAATGCCGAGCCCTTTAACCGCGACAAGGTCATCTCTGGCGTGAGGAAGGCCTGCCAGGGCAGGCCCATCGATGAGAAGGACCTGAAGCTCCTGGGCCAGCAGGTCGAAGAGGATCTACGCTCACGCGGCCTGGCTCAGGTGGATTCGGAAGAGGTCGGCAGAGCCATCCTGAAGCCTCTCAGGGAATTGGACGAGGTGGCCTATCTGCGCTTCGCCTCGGTCTATCGCAACTTCGGCAACCTGGAGGACTTCCAGCAGGCCATCGATACCCTGCGCGCCGAAGACCGGTCAGCTGAAGAGCAGTCTGGGACTGCACAGTCCTGAAATCAGCTATGCTGGCCCATTCCATTCTGACTGCAGGAAGCCATACTGCCACAGGCCTGCAGCATCCGTCACTGTGTGACGGGGCTGGCCTGTGGCCGGAGGTGAACGGGGCGCCAGGCACGATATGGACATGGCACCACGGAACTCATCCCAGGTCCAGCAACCTCTGATCCTCGGATGTCTGGGCGATGACCAGCTCCTGGGTCGGGCGTGTCATAGCCACGTAAAGGTCGGCTGCCGCGCTCAGCCTGGAGGGGGCTTCATCCTGAATGGCTCCAGGCTCTACCAGAACCACGGCGTCGAATTCCAGACCCTTGGTGTGGCCGGTGGCCGTGACCGTGATCTGACGCTCCTGAGCCTCATCAATATGAAGCCGTGAGCTGACCTCGGCTTCCAGGGCGCTGGGAACGATGATGGCCAGGCGTCCGGTACCGTCTTTGCCCAGATGACGTTCCGCCAATTGGCCCACCAAGTCAGGCAGCTGGTCCAGCAGGCTGGCCTGATCGTCAGCCCGCAGACGGCTGACCGATCCCTCCACCTCGCGCACGGCCTTGAGCGTGGAAACCTTAAGACCTTCGGAGGCAGCGAAGGAGGAGGCCAGGTTGGATACCTGACGAGGGTTGCGATAGTCGATGGTCAGCTGCCGCAGGTCCCATCCGTCCGGGCCGAAGAGCGTGTCCATAGTTGAGGCCCAGGACCTGGTGCCGCCAAGTGCCGCCGTCTGGGCCACATCCCCAACGATGGTGAAGGACCGGGATGGGCAACGCCGGACCAGCATCCTCCAGTCCATGGCCGTCAGCTCTTGGGCCTCGTCGACCACGATGTGCCCGTAGACCCATTCACGGTCGGCGGCCGCCTGAGTGGCTGCCTGGTTTTCGTCCTCGCCATTGATGGAATCCAGCAGCATCTGCGAGGTCACGATGCCTGTGCCGATGCCGTTCTGGGCCAAGGTGTCGCTGGCAAACCGGTTTTCCTCGTCGCGGCGGGCCTTTTCAGCCTGGTCACGATCCGCCTGGCGGGGGTCGGGGCCCAGAAGCTCCATGGCCTCATCTAGGACGGGGATGTCGGATACGGTCAGTTCGGCGCCGTTTTGGCGGGTCAGCAGGTCAATCTGCTCTGGAGTCAACCATGGTGCGAACCGGCGGAGACGGTCCGGCCTGGACCAGAGATCGTTGACCAGCCAGCGGGGGTTCATAGGCAGCCAGGCCAGATTGAGGGTTCGCCGCACCTGGTCGTTCAGCCGGAGCAGGGAGGTGACCCGGGCAAGTTCCTCGGCTCCGGGCTGATAGTCCACTCCCTCGGCGTAACGGGCGGTCATGGCGTTCAGGGCCGAGCGCACGAAGGTGTTCCTGGCCTTGTTGTGGGGCTGGTGGCTGCGTCGGGCATCGACCAAAGCCCGTTCCAGGTCGACCGCCAGCATGGGGACTGCCACCCCATCCACCTTGACCGTGGGCAGGGAGGCAGGTACTCGCTCCCGGGATGCGACGGCGTTGGCTACGGCCTCGGCCATGCGGATGTCCCCCTTGAGCCGGGCCACGTGCGGGTCCTCCTGGCGTTCAGTGCTGATGCCGGGGATGAGGTCGCCCATGGTTCGGCTGAGTACTCCGGTCTCGCCCAGGGAGGGCAGGACCTGGTCGATGTAGTGCAGAAAGGCGTTGCTGGGCCCGATGATCAGCACGCCCGAACTCTCCAGTCTGCGCCGGTGGGTGTAGAGCAGGTAGGCCGCCCGGTGCAGGGCCACGGCGGTCTTGCCGGTGCCTGGTCCTCCCTGGACCACCAACGGGCGCGTCATGGGGGAGCGGATGATCCGGTCCTGTTCTGCCTGGATGGTGGCCACGATGTCGGTCATCTGCCCGGTGCGGCGGCTGGACAGGGATGCCATGAGCGCACCTTCGCCAGCAAGAGTGCCGCCTTGGGCCGCCTTGTCTACCTCAGGGGCTGACAGGTCCAGAACCTCATCCTCGATGCCGGTGACCTGGCGGAAGTTGAGGGTGATGTGCCGACGCATGACGATGTCGCCGTGGTCCGCCGGGGTCGCCTCGTAGAAGGGGCGTGCGGCCTCTGCCCGCCAGTCGGTCAGGATGGGCTCGTGGTTGCCGTCCAGCAGGCCCAGCCGTCCAATGTAACGCCGGCCGCCCTGGACAGTATCCAATCGGCCGAAGACCAAGCGGTCCTCAACGGCCCGCAGTTGGGTGAGCCGATCCTCATACATGTTGGCGAAGGAATCCCGCTCGGTCCGCTGGGTAGGGGATCCGTGGGAGCCGGCGGCCCGGACCGCGTCCAGTCTGGTTCTGGCCTGTGCCCGCAGCTCGTCCAGACGGCTGTAGGCCCTGTCCACCGCCGTCTGCTCTTCATGCAGCTGTGAGGAATAGCTCGACATGTGCGTCCATTCTGTCCAATGCTCAAAAATCGGATGATCCAATATACCGCTCGAACTCTACTTTTCCAGCCCGGCGGACCCTTGGCCGCGCCCTCTTTGCCAAGTGGCGAAACGCCGGGGCGGACCCTTCGGCGGGGCGAATGGTTGGGTTTGGGCATGGATTGGTGTCAAGGTGGTGAGCAATGGGGATAAGTGGGGTAAAGTGGGGAGCATTGCGTAGGGGACGCTACCCGATGGGGTCGTCCCACGGTTACCAGACTGGCATTGGAGGTGGGGCATGGCCAATATGCACGACGCTGATGCCGCTTCGCCTCCCCTGCCGCCCATGCTTTTGGGCACCTACACACCCAAGATGGATTCCAAGGGCCGCCTGGCTTTACCTGCCAAGTTCCGCGCCCAGCTGGGTCAGGGCCTGGTCATGGCCCGCGGCCAGGAACGCTGCGTCAGTCTGCTGCCCACTGAGGAATTTCGGAGGATGGCCGTGCGCATTCAGCACACCTCCATGGGCGACAAGTCGGCCAGGGACTACCTGCGCGTATTTCTGTCCGGCGCCGTCGACCAGGTTCCCGACAAGCAGGGCCGCATCCTGGTCCCGCCTATGCTGCGCTCTTATGCACGGTTGACCGGCCCGGTCGCGGTCATCGGCGTTGGTACCCGTGCCGAGATCTGGGACCAGGATTCCTGGACTGCCTACTTGGAGAGCAAGGAGCAGGGCTACGCCGACATTGCCGACGATGTTCTTCCGGCGGTGGATTGCTGATGGAGGCCCTCATGGAAGATCGCAATCCTCCCGACCAGGAGGCCGTGGACAGGGGCATGGTCCATCGTCCCGTCCTGCTGGAGCGCTGCCTTGAGCTGGCCCGACCCGCCTTGGAGCACAAAGGGGCCGTGGCTGTAGATTGCACGCTGGGTCTGGCAGGGCATGCCACCGCCTTCCTTAAGGCTTGTCCTGAGGCCCGTCTTATCGGCATCGACAGGGATCGTCAGGCCCTGGAACTGGCCACTGGCCGGATGCGAGACGCGGGTCTGGCCGACCGCTTCACGCCGGTGTATGCCCCCTTTGACCAGCTGGACCAGCAGCTGGATGCCCTGGGCCTGGGCCAGGTGGACCTGGTCTTTATGGATCTGGGGCTGTCCTCCCTGCAGATCGACCAGCGCGATAGGGGCTTCACCTACCGGCAGGACGCTCCGCTGGACATGCGCATGGACACCAGCCAGGAGCTTACTGCCGCACAGGTCCTGGCCGAATACGACCAGGAACACTTGGCAGCCATCTTCTCCGCGTACGGAGAGGAGCGCTATGCAGGACGCATCGCTCGGGCCATCGTCGAGGCCAGGCAGGAGCAGCCGCTGACCACCTCGGCCCAGCTGGACCGTCTGGTCGACAGGGCAGTGCCGCGCGGTCACCGCCCCCCGGGCAATCCGGCCAAGAGGGTCTTCCAAGCCCTGCGCATCGAGGTCAACGGGGAGCTGGATCGTCTGAGGCGCACCCTGCCCCAGGCCATTCTTCGCTTGGCCCAGGGGGGTCGTTTGGTCGTGGAGTCTTACCATTCCCTGGAGGACCGCATGGTCAAGCGCTTCATGGCGCCAGGGCTGCACGTGGACCTGCCGGCGGGCATGCCGGTGGTGCCTGATCAGGCCCGCCCATATCTGTCGGATCTGACTCATGGGGCCATCAAGGCTGACGCGGCCGAGCGGGAACGCAATCCCAGGTCTGCCTCAGTGCGCCTGCGTGCCGTGGAGATGATTGGAGCCATCCCCGAGGAGCGTCGTCGTCGACTTCAATCCGAGGCCCGCGGCGAGGGCTCGGATGGTCGCCATCGCTGCGTGGGTCACGGTTCGGAATCGAGGCGCCGGTCATGACCATGCCAGCACGTTCAGTCCGTTCCAAGGCCTCTCCGGACAAGGGCCATCCTCGTATCCAGGAGATGCCCACCAGGCCTGAGCTCAGTCTGATCAAGGGCTCAGGCAAGCCGGGCAAGGACCGCCATCCCGAACGAGGTCCAGTGGCTGAAGGGGCTAGGCGTCTGATTGGCTGGACGCGCACCCGCGGCAATCCCCTGCTGCGGATCATGACCTCCGTGGTTTTTCTGGCTGCCTGTATGTTCGGCTCCCTGATGCTGCGCACCCAGATGGTCCAGGACTCCTTCGAGGCTACCCGAATCCAGCGTGAGATCAGCAATCTCAACCAGGACGTCCAGGATGACCAGAACAAGCTGGACCAGCTCCAGGCCTCCCTGCCGGACAAAGCCCAGCAGTTGGGCATGCAGCCCCAGCAGGGTCTGAACTCCATCGATCTGCAGGGCTATAAGCCTCCTCAGGATGCCCAGGGCAAGGCGGGGCATCAATGAGCGGCAAGGGAACCAAGCGCTCCTGGCGCCTGTCTTTCTGCAAACGTTCCTTGTCTGTGGGCCTGATTCTGATTTTGGTGGCCGCTCTGGCCCTGGGCAAGCTGGCCTACATACAGCTCTTCGACGGAAGGTCCATGGCCCAGGCTGCTGCGGCGGGTCGCACCGTGCCGCACACTATCAAGGCCCAGCGTGGCCGCATCCTGGATGTCAATGGTCGGGTGCTGGCCCAGAGCCTGGAGCGGTACAACATCATCGGCGACCCCGAGGCGGCCGCCTCCTTCATACCCATCAACTGCACCAAGCGCACAGGCAACGACTGCCACAGCATCAAGGGCCACCCGGTGGGCGCCGACGGTGCTGCTGGCGTGGCACGCCTACTGGCACCGGCCCTGGGGATGAACGCCATGGAGCTGGGTGGCAAGCTCAGCGTCCCTGGACGGTACGTGTTGCTGGCCAAGCGTGTGACCCCCGAGGTCAAGCGTTCCATTGACAAGTTGGGGCTGCAGGGGATCATTACGGCCGAACTGAGCAGCGAACGCACCTACCCGCACGCGGATCTGATGGGCGCCCTGATCGGGGGCATCGATGACAGCGGCAAGGGCGTGGCCGGAATCGAGCAGATGGAGAATTGGCGGCTGACCGGCACCGATGGCTATACGGTCTATCAGCAGGGGATGCTGGGCCAGGAGATTCCCGGAACCGTGACCCGTCAGCGCAATCCTGTCAACGGCAAGGACGTGAGATTGACCATTGACCAGGATGTGCTCTGGTACGTCCGCCAGGCCCTTAAGTCAGGCTGCCAGAACTATCATGCGGACTGGGCCCTGGCAGTGGTTCAGGACACCCACACCAACGAGATCCTGGCACTGGCCGACACCGACGACTACCAGGCGGGCAGCGACCAGGCCAAGGTCAACTCCTCCAGGGCTGTGGCGGAGACCTTCGAGCCCGGATCGGTCGGCAAGACCATCTCGGCGGCGGGCATGCTCCAGGAGCAGGCGCACTCCATGACCGACCGCTTTACCGTGCCCGACCACATCACCATCGACAACCAGCAGTACAAGGATTCCTTCAATCATGGGGAAGAGCATTGGACGTTGGCCGGCATTCTGCAGAATTCCTCCAACGTGGGCATGGTCATGGCCGGCCAGAAGTACCCGGACCAGAAGCGCTACGACTATCTGACTCGCTTCGGCATCGGCCATGTATCAGCCCTGGGGCTGCCGGGTGAGTCCAAGGGACTGCTGACCACGCCTCAGACCTGGGACCGCCGCACCCGCAACACGGTCCTGTTCGGCCAGGGCTATGCCACCAACGCCGTCCAGCTGACCAATGCCATCGCCACCCTGGCCAACAAGGGGGTCCGTTCCGACCAGACCATCATCCGCGGCCAGGGGGGCGTCAAAGCCAATCAGGTCAGGGTCGTGGACGAGAAAGTGGCCGCTGAGGTCATGAACGCGATGGAGTCAGTGTCAGAGAAATACGATAAGACGGTCAAGGTGGAAGGCTACAGGATAGCCGCTAAGACCGGCACCGCCGAGGTGGCCGACAGCTCCGGCAGACTGAGCGGCATCGTCAGCGATTGGGTGGGCATACTGCCCGCTGACGATCCCCGCTTTGTGATCACCGTGGTGCTGAAGAACCCCCACAGCAGTGCCGGGATTTTCGGCGGCGTCACCGCAGGTCCCATCTTCGCCCAGATCGGTGAATTCCTTATGCAGAAATACCAGGTCCCCACGTCCCAGCCCAGAACCGATGCTATCCCGGTAACATGGTGATGCCGGCAGGCATCATGGCGTTCCCGGACGAAGGAGAGATTGCAGCATGAGTGCGCTGAGTGAATCAATCTCCCGACGGTTGACCCTGGGTCAGCTCAAGGGGCGCTACGGGCTGACCCTGGTCCCCGACTTCGCTGAGCCAGTTACAGTGACCTCACTGGTGGACGACCTGCCCTCAGTGCGGCCCGGCAGTCTGTACGTGCCTGCAGATCAGCAGGTGGACCAGGGCATGATCGAGGAGGCCGAGCGCCGAGGGGCATACGCAGCCCTGCTGCCGACTTCGGCCCGCCAAGAGTTGGGACGAGCCCATATACCCCTGCTCTTCGGCACCATGCACCCCTGGCAGATGGGCCAGCTGCTGGCCAATGCCGCCGGTGATCCTTCGGGAGCCCTGGCTGTCTTCGCTCTTGTCGGTTCCCAGGTGCAGGACCAGGTGGATCTCCTGGCCGATTTTCTGCATGTGCTGGGCAATCCCGTGGGCATTCTCAGCGCCAAGGGCTCATACTCACTGGACCGACGCCTGGACCTGGAATACCCCCTGAGCATGTTCGATGTGCAGCGCAGTCTGTCTATCGCCCTGGAGGATGGGGCGGCCGCCGTGGTCATCTCAGTGGAGGAGCAGACCCTGGCCAGGGATGCCCTGCAGGCGGTGGATCTGGATGTGGTGGCCCTGGGCGCCCAGGAGGGCTCCACCCGCGATATGCGGCATGTGCGGCTGATCTCCAGGGCCCGCCGATACGGGTTCAACCTGGGCGGGCACACCATCGTGGCCCGACGCAACGAGGAATCAGACGGGCTGGCCCGCCAGTCTCTGCCCGCCGATGCACAGAGTGACGACCTGTCCCTGTGCATCGCCATGACCATGGCCGCCGGCGTCAAACGCAACAACATCAGGAGCGCACTGCGCGTCTCCCGCGAAATGTCCTGAGAGGTGAGGATGAGTCAGTCTGTAGGGGCCGGGTCCATGCCCATGACCCTGGAAGAGGTCGTCGAATATGTGCACGGTCGGTTGGTCGAGGCCGGTCCTGGTCGCGAATCCGACCGGCGGTCCGTACGCATGCGGGTGGTGACCGACTCCCGGCAGGCGGGGGCCGATGGACTCTTCGTGGCCATTAAGGGTGAGCACGCGGACGGTCATGATTATGTTCCCGGTCTGGGGGCCAAGGGCTGCCGCGCGGCTCTGATCGATCACCTGGTTCCGGGCGCTGACCTGCCTCAGATTCTCGTGGACGATACAGTCGCTGCCTTGGGACTGCTGGCGCGGGCCAATACGGACCTTCGGCGCAAGGCCCCAGGCCCCTTCACGGTCATCGGCATCACCGGCTCTGTCGGCAAGACCACGACCAAGGATCTGCTGGCCTCCCTGCTGGCCCAGCTGGGCCCTGTGGTGGCCCCGGTCGGATCCTTCAACAATGAGATCGGTCTGCCTCTTACCGCCTTGGAGGTCGGTCCGGACACCCGCTACCTGGTGGCGGAGATGGGCGCCAGCCACGTGGGCGAGATAGCGAATCTGACCCGGATGGTTCCCCCGGATGTGGCCCTGGTCCTCAAGGTGGGAGTGGCCCACCTGGGCGAATTCGGCTCCGTGGAGCGTATCGCCCAGGCCAAGAGCGAGATTGTGCAAGGCCTGGTGCCGGGTGGGACCGCCGTGCTCAATGCAGACGATTCCCGGGTGGCTGCCATGGCTGATCTGGCCCCTGGGCCTGTGCTGCGGTTTGGTATGGCCGATCAAGGCGGCGGCCGGGACCGCGACCTGGACGGCTCGGCTCGTTATCTGGACAGTGACGGCCTGGACAGGCCGGCCTTCGAGCTGTGTCTGCGTGGCCAGCAGCCGGTTCGCCTGCGCCTGGGCATACCGGGACGGCACAACGTCATGAACGCCCTGGCTGCTGCCACGGCAGCCCACGCCCTGGGTCTGGACGCAGGACGCATCGCCGATGAGCTGGGCCGACAGCGCCGGATCAGTCCGCATCGGATGGCTCTATCGTCGGTCCGGCTGCCGGATGCCTCCTTCACCCTGATCGATGATTCCTTCAACGCCAATCCCGACTCTGTGCGGGCCGGTCTGGACGCCCTGGCCGCCTGGAGGGGATCCGATGGCCCGATCTATCGGATAGCCGTCCTAGGGGTCATGCTTGAGCTGGGAGCTCAAGGTGAACAGCTGCACCAGGAGATCGGTGCCTACTGCCGTCGTCAGGGCATTGATGCATTGGTCGCGGTGGGTTGCCGTGACCGGCAGATGGACAGTCTGGTCCAGGCCCTGGTCCGTGGTGCCGGCGGCCCATCCGATCCGAGCGAGGATCAGCCTGAGTCCATGCGGGTGCTCTTTGCCCAGGACGCTGACCAGGCCGACCAGATGGTCCGCCGCCTTTGCGCTAAGCATTGGGGCCAGCAGAATCTGGTTCTGCTCAAGGGCTCGCACATGTCCGGCCTGTCCGATCTGGCCGACCGGTGGCAGGGCTGAGCCATGAGTTCGCTGGCTTCCCCGCAGCGGGGTCTAATATTCAAGGACAGAATCCAAGAGTTGGAGTACACACTGTGATTGCCCTCATCATCGGAATCCTGGTCGCTTTGGTGGTGACGCTGGCGGGGACCCCCCTGCTGATACGCCTGGTCCACCGTCTGCACTACGGCCAGTACATCCGCCAGGACGGGCCCAAGTCCCACCTGGTCAAGCGTGGCACCCCGACCATGGGCGGGTTGGTCATCAACCTGGCTATTCTGCTGGGCTGGGCGGCCTCGGCGCTCTACCGCTACCTGTCGCGGGGGGAATCAGTGTCCCTGTCGGCCATGCTGGTTCTGTTCGCCATGCTGTCCATGGGTTTCCTGGGCTTCATAGACGACTTCGCCAAGGTGCGTAAAAAGCAGAACCTGGGCCTGTCGGTCAGAGCCAAGTTCATCGGCCAGTTCATTCTGGCCACCATATATGCGGTGCTGGCCCTGAAGCTGCCCACCAAGAACGGCTATCCCAGCGCTCAGGCTGGCATATCCTTCGTGGAGCAGCCCATCATCGACTTCCGAATGGCAGGCAGCGTCCTGTCTGTGGTGCTGTTCATCATCTGGGTCAATCTGCTGATGACGGCCTGGAGCAATGCCGTCAACCTGACTGACGGCTTGGACGGGCTGGCTTCGGGCTCCTCCATGATCGCCTTCGTGGGCTATACGGTCATCGCCTTCTGGGAGGGCTACCACTTGAAGGGCGGCGGCCATCCCGGCCATGCCTACGCGGTCTCCGACCCCCTGGATCTGGCCATCATCGCCTGCTGCGCCGCTGTGGCCTGTTTCGGCTTCCTCTGGTACAACACCAATCCAGCCTCCATCTTCATGGGCGATACCGGATCCCTGGCTCTGGGCGGGCTCTTCGCAGCCCTGTCCATCGCCACACACACCGAGCTTCTGGCGGTCATCCTGGGCGGGCTCTTCGTAGGAGAGGCAGCCTCCGATGTCATCCAGGTGGGCTACTTCAAGCTCACACATAAGCGTGTCTTCAAGATGGCGCCCATCCATCACCACTTCGAGCTGATGGGTTGGCAGGAATCCAAGGTGGTTGTCCGGTTCTGGATGGTGGACCTGATTTTCGTCCTGCTGGCCCTGGTCTGCTTCTATGCAGACTGGGTGGTCCGCTCTGGGCTGCCCATCTGAGTGCGTCCATTCACGGTACCGGACTTCGGCAGCCGGTATCATGTGCCAAGCAGATGCCGGAGCTAGCGGAATGAGGTGTTCATGGATATGGACTTGAGCCAGAAGCGTGTACTGGTCGCTGGGCTGGGCATTTCCGGACGGAGCGTGGCCGCAGCCCTGCGAGGCCGGACGGCCGGGGTGACCACTGCAGACCAGCGTGCCCCACAGGCCGATCTTCATGACTTCGACCAGGTGGACTGGAGCCAGGTTGACCTGGTCATGGCTTCGCCAGTCTTCAATCCGCGTACTCCATTTATCCTTGAGGCCCAGCGTCGGGGCATTCCCGTGGTCAGCGAGGTGGAGATGGCTTGGATGCTACGGGTGCCCTCAGCCCGGACCGGCCGGCCAGCTCCCTGGGTCGGGATCACCGGGACCAACGGCAAGACCTCGACCACTAGGCTGGTCGCCTCCATGATGCAGGCCAGCGGGTTTACGGCCCCTGCGGTGGGCAACATCGGCAAGGCCGTCTCCACAGCCGTCCTGGATCCTGATAATGACATACTCTGCGTGGAGCTGAGCTCCTTCCAGCTGCACTTCACCTTCTCGCCAGCCCTGGAGTGCGCGGCCATCACCAATCTGGCCGACGACCATCTGGACTGGCACGGGGGCTTCGAGGCCTATGCGGCAGACAAGGCGCGCATCTACCGGGGCGTGCGTAAGGCCCTGGTCTACAACGCTGATGACTACCGGGTCTCTGACCTGGCCAGACAGGCGCGGCCAGCCCCCGGCTGCAGGCGGGTGGGCTTCACCCTGGGTCAGCCCGAGTCTGGGCAGCTGGGCGTGGAGGGCGGCTGGGTCGTGGACCGCAGCGGGTTGACCGGCCAGGACCTTGAGGAGGGCGTCAGGCTGGTCCGGATGGCCGATCTGAGGGACCTGTGCGAGCCTGACGGCACGGTCTACCCCCATCTGCTTGCTGATGCCCTCTGCGCCCTGGCTCTGGGCCTGGGGGCTGGGGCCCGTGTTGACGCGGCCATTGAGGCCATGTGTGCTTTCACGCCCGGCGACCACAGGATCAGCACCGTGGCCACTCTGGGTCAGGGTGCGCAGGCCATCCGCTTTGTAGATGATTCCAAGGCCACCAACGCCCACGCTGCGCAGGCTTCCCTGGCCAGCTATCATGACGGCCAGGTGGTCTGGCTGGCCGGCGGACTGGCCAAAGGCGCTCGCTTCGACGATCTGGTCCGGTCCCGCAAATCCAAACTGGCCGCAGCCGTGATCATCGGCCAGGATCAGCAGCCCATGGTCCAGGCCATCAAGGACCAGGCGCCTGATCTTCCGATTACCTTGATCGACCCAGGTGCAGGCGACCAGGTCATGGCCCGGGCCGTTCGTGCGGCCGGATCCTATGCACAGCCCGGCCAGGTGGTTCTGCTAGCCCCCGCCTGCGCCTCCATGGATCAATTCGCCTCTTATGCCGACAGGGGCGACCAGTTCGCCCAGCAGGCAACACAATGGGTCCACGAGCATGAAGCGCGGTACTGATCCGCGCATGACTCCCTCCCGGGAGTCTGGCGGCAAGGGGGACTACCGGGGCTGGCGGGCTATACTCAATCCGCTCTGGTGCTACTACGGCTTTCTGGCCACGGTCGTCGCTACCACGGTCTTTGGCCTGATGATGGTCTTCTCCTCCTCGGCCGTGGATCTGGTGGCCCAGGGGAGCTCACCCTGGAGCCAGGTCATTCGCCAGAGCATATACGCAGTGTTCGGGCTCTTGCTGGCCTTTCTGGCTGTGAGGATCAGCATCGACCACTACAGGAGCTGGAGCACTTGGTTCCTGATCGCCAGCCAGAGCGTCCAGCTACTGACTCGTACGCCGCTGGGGCGTTCTGCCAACGGCAATGAGGGGTGGATCTCGGTGGGGGGCGTCTCCATGCAGCCGGCCGAGCTGCTCAAGCTGGCCCTGTGTCTGTGGTTGCCTCAGGCGCTGATTGAAGCCCAGCGGCAGGTCGGCGAGGATTCTGACTTGAAGAGCCTGGCCAAGGCCTATGCCAAGCCGGCCGCCGGTTTTATCGTCAGTTTCCTGCTGATCATGCTGGGCAAGGACCTGGGAACGGCCATGATCATCGTGATCATCGGTTTTGTGGCCTTCCTGGTCTCGGGCTTCCCCCTGCGCTGGCTGCTCAGCATGGCAGTTCTGGGGATGGCTGCAGTCATCGGTTTTTCGGTCTACGGCAACAGCAATCGTACCCAGCGGATCATGGCCGCCTATGGCAAGTGTTCGGCCGATGACATTCAGGGTGTCTGCTACCAGTCCATTCACGGGCTCTATGCCATGGCCTCGGGGGGGTTGACTGGGGTTGGGCTGGGCAACTCCAGGGAAAAGTGGAACTATCTGCCCGAGGCGCACAATGACTTCATCTTCGCCGTCATCGGCGAGGAGCTGGGCTTTGTAGGGGCGGCCATGCTTATTCTGGTCTTTGTTGTCATGGGCTGGTGCATGCTGAGAATCGCCCTGACCACCAGGGACCGGTATGCGGGCATGGTGCTGATCTGCCTGGATGTGTGGCTGGTGGGCCAAGCCCTGGTCAACATCTGCGTGGTCCTGGGCCTGCTGCCGGTCATCGGGCTACCCCTGCCCTTCGTATCGGCTGGAGGGACTGCCCTGATCTCCTGCCTGGCCTCGGCCGGGGTGGCTCTGAAGATGATTCGGACCCAGCCGGATGTGATGGCAGCCACGGACGGGTCCTGAGATGCGGAATCGACATGGCGGAGAGGAAGCGGATGCGCGGATGACGACGGCGAAGAGGACTGAGAAAGGGATGCCTGGGTACGACCAGGGGCGTCCTGGGAAAGACGCTGGTCCCCATCTGGTGTTGGCCGGCGGGGGGACGGCAGGGCATGTCAACCCCCTGCTCAGTGTGGCTGCAGCCATTCGGGAGCGCTGTCCCCAGGCAGCTGTCAGCGTGATCGGCACTGCTGTCGGGCTGGAGCACGACTTGGTGCCGGCCGCTGGACTTCCCCTGGATCTGATTGAGAAGGTTCCCTTCCCTCGTCGTCCTGGCAAGGCCGTCCTGGACTTCCCCCTGCGTTGGCGACGTGAGGTGCATCGGGTCCGAGGGTATTTACAGGATCGGTCGGCCGACCTGGTAGTCGGCTTTGGCGGCTATGCCTCGGCGCCGGCCTATAGGGCCGCACGAAACCTGGGTCTGCCCATCGTCGTCCATGAGCAGAACGCCCGGGCGGGCATGGCCAACAAGCTGGGTGCCCGCTGGGCCGATTTCGTGGGTACGGCCTATGAGGATACAGGCATCCGGGCCCGGTCCGGTGTGCCAGTGCGACGCGTGGGTCTGCCCCTGCGGCCGGCCATCGCCCGACTGGCCAAGCAGATGGAGGCTGACCCCGCACGAGCCCGTCGCGAGTCTGCACAGTCCTTAGGATTGGATCCCGACAGGCCCATCCTGTTGGTCACCGGGGGATCCTTGGGCGCGCTCAGCCTGAACAAGGCGGTGGCTGACGCGGCTAGGCAGCTGCTGGATCGAACCCAGGTCATCCATCTGACGGGCCGTGGCAAGGCCGATCAGGTCAGGGAGCAGGTGGCGGCTGACCTGGGCGATGCGGCTATCAACGATCTGGACCCGGCTCATCATGGCCAGGGGGACTACCATATGGCCGAATATCTGGAGCGGATCGATCTTGCCTTCGCCTGCGCTGACCTCGTGGTCTGCAGGGCTGGTGCCGGCTCTGTCAGCGAGCTGGCCGCCCTGGGTGTGCCCGCCGTCTACGTGCCCCTGCCCATCGGCAACGGTGAGCAGCGGTTCAACGCGCAGCCGGTCGTCCATGCCGGGGGAGGGCTCATGGTGGATGATGCGGCCCTGGATGCTAAATGGGTGGCTGACCACGTCCCTGCCCTTATGGCCGACGGGGATAGGCTGGCTGATATGCGCCGACGGGCCTGGGGGTACGGGATTCGCGATGCCGCCCAGGTTATGGCCGAGCAGGTCCTGACCATGGCCGACCAAGGCCTTGCCCGCAAGGACTCCGGGAAGGTCTAGTCGGGCATAATGGAGGCAGGCGACGGGCGACCGTCCTGAATGGTCCTGAACTGTTGGAGGAGATGCAACTACTGTGCCCAAGCATGAATTGAATACAGTGCCCGGTCGGCAGGATGGCGGTGACCGGTCCCTGCCGGTCCTGGACCCCTGCCTGCCTGCCCTGGTCCAGGCCGGAGTGCGCGACCCCAAGGATCTGGGGCCCACGCACTTCATCGGCATCGGCGGGGCCGGGATGAGCGTGCTGGCTGAGATGCTTCACCAGGAGGGGGTGCAGGTCTCCGGCTCTGACCGTGCTGAGGGGGACAAGACCCGTCGTCTGCGTCAGCTGGGGATCCGGGTCGCTATCGGTCAGGACGCCCGTAATGTAGCCGGGGCTCGCACGGTGGTCTGGTCCAGTGCCATCAAGCCTGACAATCCCGAGATTCTGGCAGCACGGGATACAGGCGCTCGGCTGGTTCACCGCAGCGATATTCTGGCCCTGCTCATGGCCTCCAGGATTTCGGTCACTGTGGCCGGCGCGCACGGCAAGACCACCACCAGCGCTCTCTTGGCCCATCTGCTGACCAAGGGCGGCCAAGGGGCTCTGGCTGATCCCAGCTATGCCATAGGGGGTAGCCTCCAGAGCGACCAGGGGCCCATGGACGGCGGGCATGTGGGAGCCGGACGGGTCCTGGTGGCCGAGGCGGACGAGTCCGACGGCAGCTTTGGCAAGTACACTCCCGACATCGCCATCATCACCAATGTCGAGCCCGACCATCTGGACCACTATGGCACGGCTGATGCCTTCCGCCAGGCCTTTGTGGAACATGCCCGTCAGGCCCGACGATTCCTGGTGGTCTGCGGGGACGACCAGGGCGCTCTGGAGGTGCTGCGGAGGCTGCACGGGGACTGCCAGGCCAAGATCATCGTTTATGCTTCGGATTCCCAGCTGAGTGCGGAATCCCTGCCCGGGATCCTTGGCCTGGTCCGCATCGAGTCCGAGTCCGAGAGCAGCGGCAGCGGTCGTGAGCATTGCCGTCTGGCTCTTCCCGCGCAGGTGCTCCAGGCGGCAGGGTTGGAGGCCAGCAAACCCCTCGATCTGCAGGTGGACCTGGCCATCCCCGGCATCCACAACGCCCGCAATGCCGCCGCGGCCATCATTGCCGCCATCCTGCTGGGGATGGATCCTGATGCGGCCGCCGCTTCTGCCGCCGACTTCCGTGGGGCCGCTCGACGCTTCGAGGTTCGCGGATGCCGACATGGGGTCACTGTAGTGGACGATTACGCCCATCATCCCACGGAGATCGCCGCTCTGCTGACAGCTGCCAGACGACGCTATCCGGGCCGGACCATCAGGGTGCTCTTCCAGCCCCACCTTTATTCGCGGACTGCCATCTTCGCCGAACGTTTCGCGGCTGCTTTGTCCCTGGCGGACGATGTGACCGTCACCAACATCTTTCCCGCGCGTGAGCTGGTCAGCGATTTTCCGGGTGTGGATGCCGGAACCATCCCCGCCGCGGCCCGTAAGGCATCGGACCGGGAGTCTCAGGATTCCGCAAACAGGTCGGCTGGAGCTGTCTTCCGGACCTGCCCGGACATGCGTCAGGCGGCCCTGGATCTGGCCGAGCGGGCGGAGCCGGGTGACGTGATCCTGACTGTGGGCGCCGGCGATGTCACCGGCATGGGACCGGTCATTCTTGACAGGCTGGCTGAACGGGATGAGCAGTGAAGACCGGCAAGGGTCGCCGCGCCGCCAGCGGAGCCTCGTCCAAGACCAGGGCCGTCCGGGCTGCCAAGGCTGCACGGACGGCCCGGTCTGGACATGCCAAGCCTTCGGGAGAGGAAGAGCGGACCGGCAGAACCGCTAGATCAGGCGAATCGAATATTTCCGATAATGCAGCAATGGCAGGCCGCCGGTCCAAGACTGAAAAAACCGGCAGCGAGGGCAGGCGTTTCAAAAGGTCGAAGCATCTCAAGGGTCGTCCGGATCGTTCCAAGAATCCAGGCGGATCCCGAACTCGTAGCGCCAGGTCGGCCTCCTCGTCCTCCCGTTCTCTGGTAAAAGGGAACAAGGCCTCAGCCTCCAAGTCTGTGGCATCCAAGTCTGTGTCGTCCAAATCCGCGACCTCACGCTCGGCTAGTTCGGCCGGCGGATTCGTCGATGCCCGGGCCATACCGCCGGATCGGCCCGTTTCTGGCAGGATCGGCACCGATCAGGAGGAGCAGGGGCTGGGGATCTTCGTTCGGCCTAAGGTGCTGGACTTTCAGGCCCGTGTGCGAGAGAAGAAGAAGGTCAGCCGCAGGCTGGTCCTGATCCGGACAGGTGTCGTCCTCCTGGTCATGGCTCTGATCGCAGGACTGGCATGGCTGCTCTTTCTCTCGCCGGTCTTTCGCCTGCAGACCGACAGGATCGATGTCAGCGGCGGCAATGCTTGGGTGTCCAACGATCGAGTGGCCTCAATCGTGGCCCATCAGGGGGATCGCTCGCTGCTGCTGATTTCCACCAATGGCGTCGAGCAGGACATCAGCGGCATGGCCGGGGTGACCGATGCCAGGGTCCGCAAGAGTTTTCCACACGGTCTGCAGGTGACCTTCGATGCCCAGGAGCCGACTGCGGTCTTCAAGGATGCACAGGGCGAGCTGACGGCCGTTGACAGACAGGGGAGGGTGCTCAATACTGTGCCCAAGCCGGTGGAGGGGGTGCCGGTCATCCAGGTGTCCACCGTCAAGCGCGCACAGCAGGATCAGGCGGTCAGGCAGACCCTGCGGATTCTGTCGACCATGCCCGAGTCCATGCGTCATTCGGTGACTAAGGTGACTGCGGAAACCCAGGACTCTATCACCACCGAGCTGGACCAGGGCAAGCATGTCATCGTCTGGGGCGACGGCTCCGACCTGAAGCTCAAACAGGCCGTGGTCGACAAGATCATCAACGATCCGTCCAAAATCGGCGACAAACATCAGCTGGATGTGTCGGCGCCCCTGCGGCCCATCGTCAAATAGCCGCTGAAGAGGTCGCCTTCTTCATCAGTTTGCCGGTGTCCAGCAGGATGGTCACAGGGCCGTCGTTGACCGAATCCACTCGCATGTGGGCACCGAAGCGTCCGACGACAACAGGGACACCGGTCGCGGCCAGGGCCCGGTTCAGGTCCTGCCAGACGCTTTGGGCGTGTTGGGGCTCTCCGGCCGCCATGAAGCTGGGACGGTTGCCGCGATGCAGATCCGCATAGAGGGTGAACTGGGAGATGGAGAGGATGGAGCCGCCGCAGTCCAGGACCGACCGGTTCATTCTGCCCTCCTCGTCGGAGAAGATGCGCATCCGGGTCAGCTTGCGGACGGCATAGTCCACCTGGTCAATCCCGTCTTCATCCTGGATGGCCACCAGAAGCAAGAGGCCCGTGCCAATGCTCTGGGGTTTGAAATCGGGATCCGGCTGCCCCTGTTCGTCGACAACATCGACTCGGGCGCGGCTGACCCGCTGTATGACGATTCTCATGCTTCCAGTCTAAAGACTTCAGGCGTTGTTGTAGTGACGCAGGGAAAAGCTGGACCGGTACCTGGTTGGGGTCAGGCCGGAGAACCGTTTGAAGACCCGCATGAAGTACTTGGGGTCGTCATACCCGCAGGCCTCGGCTATTTGTCTGACGCCCATGGAGGTCGACAGGAGCAGCTCCTGCGCCCGTTCGATGCGCACCCGCCTGATCTGTCCAGTGATGCCCATGCCGAACCGTCGCTTGTATATGGTCGACAGGTAGGAGGGCGAGTAGTTGAAGTTCTCCGCCACGCTGGCCACACTGATCCGGTCGCAGGCGTTGATGCGGATCCAATCCTGGATCTTCTGGAGGGTGCTGTCCTCGTCGTCCGCTTTTTGAGGGTCCTTGGGTGCAGGCCTTCCCATGGAGATCTCAATGAGCAGACAGGTCATGAAATAGCTGCAGTAGGGGCTGGGATCCGGGTAGGTGCGCTGATAGATGTCGAGCAGCTGGTTGAACATGACGGTCACCCGGTTGTTGTCTGCCAGACGAAAATCCAGGGGCAGCACCACGCGTGCCGCGCCCTGGTCCTTTCCGTCACTCTGTTCGTCGGGCAGGCCCTGGGCCCGTTGCCAGTCGGGCAAGGTGAAGTGGGCCCAGTAGAAGGTCAGCGGCTCCTGTCCCAGCCGTCGACTGCCCTCATGAGGGATGCTGGGAGGGATCAGCAGCAGGCCGCCTGCCTTCAGATCATGATGCCGCCCGGCTACGGTCAGCGGGAGGACGCCCTCTTCAACCAGAATCAGCTCAAAGCTGTCAACGGTGCGGCGCTCGTGGATCCATCCGGGGGTGCCGATGAAGCGCCCGGCGGATTTGAAGACCGCCGCATCGTTGGGGAAACTTGTGATGATTGCCTGATCCGTGCTGACCGTCCTTCCTGTCGCTGAAACCTTGGCCTTAGAACGCGGTCAGTGGTTGGCCACTTCGACGTAGGCATGATAGGGCTGGTTTTCGTCAATGATCCAGAGGGGGACAAATTCCAGGCCGCTGTCCCGGTGACGGAAGACCAGCTTCTCGCCCTGGCGCTCGAAGGCGGACCCGGGATCCTTCCGATTGATGTCCAGACTCTGCATATCGGTGCTGGGACTCAAGGCGGCAAGCACGTAAGGGCCCCAGGCCACGGCGGCCAGGGAGGGTCTGTCAGGGGTGCCGATCAGCCGGATAGTCGGGTCGAACGTCAGCGTAATGGTGGCCCCTGACCAGGAATCCAGCCCGCAAGCGCTCGCCTCCAAGATCGCTACAGCCGGGTCGGTGCCCATGAGAGCCTGGGATGCCGGGGCTCCGTCGATGTCGATGTGGACCCTGCCACGGGTCCAGGCTGGAACGCGCAGAGCCAGGCGCGGTCTGTCCAGGGCTTCTATGGTGATGGTCACCTTCTCGGGGTGGTGGTCGTCCACCTTCATGCTCAGCGCCATCTTCTGGTCGATGTCGTTCAGGCTGCAGGGCAGATACTGCTCGATCCACAGGGTCGTTTCATCCGTGTAGAAGGCTCCATCGGCGTAGTAGAAGTGCGATTCCAGGCCAGTGCCGTGACAGCAGCTGTTCTCCTCGTCGAACTCCTTGCGGCCGCCCGGCTGGGTGGGGAAGAAGTAGAGGCTGCCGCCTTGGGGCACATGGTCGGTGCCGGCAGCGATGTGGTTGAGTGTGGTCAGCTCAGTGTAGTCTGCATAGGTCTGGTCGGGATCGAAGGAGAACAGGAGCGCCGACAGTTTGAGCAGATTGTAGGAGGCGCAGGATTCGGCTGTGTTGTCCTTGAGCAGGGCACCGATCACATCGGGCTGCTGGAACATCTCCCCCTGACCGGTGCCGCCCATGGCGTAGATGTGATGGCCCATGACCGACTTGAGGAAGAATTCGGCTTGCTGCAGGTAGTAGGGCAGGCCGGTATGGCGGAAGAGCTCCACCGAGCCGATGACCTGGGGGATGTGTTGGTTGCCATGCAGCCCGCCTAAGGCATCCACCTTCTGACGCATGGGGACCATGAGGCGGTCGTTGTCGAAGAGGCGGGCGGCCTCCAGGTGCTCACGGCGTCCGGTGATGGCATACAGATGGGCCAGGGATTCGTTCATGCCGCCGAACTCACCGGCGATGTACATGCTCCACATGTTCTGCAACTGCTCATGGGGAAGCCGGTGGACGCGGTCATAGACCCAGTCGCCCAGATCCGAGGCCACTCGCAGAGCCGTTTCATTGCCCGCGAAGTGGTAGGCGTCGATCAGGCCCGCCAGAATCTTGTGCAGGGTGTAGTAGGGCGCCCAGATAGTGGGGTAGGGCGCGTACTGTTCCAGCTTGTCGAACTGGCTCTCGTCGTAGGCAGACAGGAAGCCTGGCTTGGTGGTCCCGCTCTTTGCGAAGGCGGCCTGGACCTCGGCCAGCCCGTCGACCAGATAGGTCAGCTTGGCCTGGATGTCCTTGTCGCCGGTAGCGGCATACCCCAAAGCGTATGCGGACAGGACATGCCCTGTGGTGTGGCCGCGCAGGTTGGAGTCCGGAGCGTCCCAGCCGATCATGGGCTTGGCTCCCTTGGTGTCCAGGTGGGAGGCTCGGCGGAACTCAACCAGGAGCTGATCGTCGTCCAGGGTCTTCAGAAAGGCTATCCGTCGGCGCTGGTTGTCTGCCAGCATTCCATCGCCGGTCAGTCGAACCCGGCTGATAGGCACGCGGCGGACCTTAGGGCTGGAATTCACTGGCTGTTCGGGGTCTTCGTCAATCACCTGAACCTTGCATTGCACACGGATGCCGCTGCCGTCGATTGATCCTTGGAAGTCGTGTTCACCGGTCTGCCCGTCCCGCTGCTGAACGCCTTCGTCCCAGTTGACCCGCTGGGAGACTTTCTGTCCGTCCTTGGTCAGTACGGCCGTGAACATGGGCAGATAGTAGGTAGCGCCCTTGCGCGCCTTGATCTCGATGGGGTAGACCTTGCGCACTTCGATCCTGTTGGGCATCTGCAGCACGGTCACATCAAAGCTGCGCTGGGCCTTGGCCTCGCCCTTGGTGACGGTCGCGGTCAGGGTCACGTTACGGTCGCCTCGACCGTATTCGGGCTGATTGACCTTGCCCTGAGGATTCACCCATCGATCGTCGCTGCTGGCCCATTCGATGGTGGTTTCCTCCACTCCTTTGGTCGGCAGCGTCAGGTCAAAGTCCACGGTGCCTGTGTTGCCGATATATATCCGACGGGCTGTCTCGTCGACGCAGTCCTGATCAGTGTGCATGGGTGATGTCATGATGAATTACCTACTCCCTCCGCTGACGGGCGGATTCTGGCCGGTCATGCTCTCCATCGGGTCGTCTCCGATCCGTCGGCGCCGCTCTGCCCTGATGCCTTTGCGCGCCTTACCTCATCAGTTTATGGACGGCTGCCCTATCGAGAAGGTGGGGGATATCGTCGAATGGGTGGACAATCTTGTGTCTTTGGCTTGGAGTCGTTCTGGTTAGCGTCTCTTTCTTCGTAATCCTTTGCCATGGCGCGGTTTCCGAGCAAGCTACAACTTGCCGGGGGCCTTGTCGAGCAGCGTTCAGACAGCATTACCAAGAAATATCCACCTTTTTCCCTTCGGTTTGCACCTAGGCCAGAAAGGCTGAGGATTTACCGTTCCAAGTGGAACAGCTTGTGGTTCCACGCAGAGCAAAAGGGTGCCGGACAACGAGGGTCGGCACCATTGAGAAGCGAGGAGAAGCGTATGGCTACACCAGCGGAAAACGGTGACGAGCAACCGGATATTGTGGTCGATGAATCCGGTCTCAAGGTTGACCGACAACAGGAGGAGGAGCTGAACCGGCTGAGGGCGGACCGCTCCTTTTTTGGCTATCCCAAGGGCATCGGCGCCCTGGCAGCCGGCAATTTCTTCAATGCGATCTGTTGGGCCTCCTACGGGGCCGTGACGATCTACTACCTCTATAAGCCTTGGACCCAAGGTCTGGGATTCAGCCAGGGGGAGGCAGCCCAGCTTATCGCTATCGTGGCGGCCATCAATTCCATGTTCGGCATTGTGGGCAGCTGGCTGGCGGACCGGGTGTTCGGGGCACGCAAGGCCCTGGTCATCGGCAACATCGTCAAGGGGCTGTCCTGCGGGCTCTTGGCTATTCCGGCCTTCTCCGTCAGCCAAGGTCGAGCTATGGCCATCGTGGGCATGATCCTCATGAACCTGCCCATTATGGGAGCTTCGAACGCCTCACTGACCGGCATGCTGTTCCACCGCAAGGACAACCGTCGTGATGGTGCTTTTGCTATTCACGCCATAGCCAACAACATCGCTGGGTTCATTACCCCGATCATCTCCGCGCAGCTGGGACTGATCAACTACCATTATGGATTCGCGATAGGAGCGGTAGCTGCGCTGATCTACGCCGCCATCATCGGTGTGCCGGGCAATCGTTTCTTTGGATCCTTGGGTTCCAAGCCTACGCGTCCGCTCAACAGCCAGGAGCGTAAGCGCTACGGCTTTGGCGCCCTGGGTGTGCTAGTGGCGATCGGCCTGGTCATCGCCGTCCTGCTGATCACCCACAAGGTCAGCGTTAATGCGTTGGCCAGCACAGTAAGCTCCTGCACCTTTGTAGTGGCTATAGCTTTCTTTGCCGTCATCTGGCGGTCCAAGAGGATTGTCGGAGTGGAGCGTCGGCGGCTCAAGGCCTTCGTGCCCATCGTGATCATGCAGATTGTTGCCGGAGTGGATTACGCCATTCAGGGCACCACTCTGCTCATGTTCCTGGACCAGCGGATCAACAGAAAGTTCGGCGGCATTGAAATCGCTCCGGGATCCTTCAACACTCTCGTGGGCATCATCGCCATGCTGGCCGGCATCTTCTTCAGCTGGTTCTGGCTGACCGACACGGGCAAGCGGTGGAAGTCAACCAACCGTCTCTGGTTCGGATTCGCCTTCTTCGGCATTTCCAACCTGCTGCTGATCGTCCCCACTGTGGTGCTCAATCCTCATACGGCAAAGTATTCCGTGCTCTGGCTGCTGCTCTACTATGTGGTCTCCAACTTCGGCGGCTTCCCCTATGGCGTTGCGGCCAACTCGACCGTGGCGGCCATCGCGCCCAAGTCCTACGAGACTCAGATGCAGACCGCTTTCAGCTTGTCGGCTGCCATCGGCACAGCTATTATGCTGCTGATTTATGGGAAGCTGACCACCCTGGACCAGCAGCTGCCGCTGATGCTGATCATCGGCATCGCTGAACTTGTCGTGGCCGTGGCGGTCATGCTCTTCCGCGGCAAGATAGACGCTACCGTCATGTCGGATTGAGCAACTTGATCCCTGCCGGAGGATGGGTCTTCTGCCGGGGATCGTCCCAACAGGCTTCGACCCCCTAGCTATGGCGTACAGGACTGTCAAGGCAGCCCCAATGCCGACCCAGACAGCGTAGGCCGTGCTGGAAGGGATGCTGAGAATCAAACCCACAATAAAAACAATGTAAGGAACGATTTCGGTAAAGCCCTGAGATTTTCCCAGGGCGGTGGCCCATACCGATTCACGGATGCCGGCGAGTATGAGTACGATCCACGAGGAGATGGTTCCCTTCGGCATGTCTTGTCGCTGTCCGGGTGTTTGACCATCGTCCGGGAACCTGAATCTAATCCTGAGTGATGGTGGCCCAAGCAGGGGAGTGGCCGATGGCCTCATGTAAGAGGAATCAGGGTTGATTCAGGGTCGAATAAGGGGTTTGCCGGATACTGTCTTCCGCGTCGATCGACTATACATGTAATAGAGGGATTTGGCAGGTGAATGAATCATGACTTGGGCCTTGCGTGATCTGAAAGCCAATAATGGCATCTGGGCTGGTGTCTTTGTCGTTCTTGCGGTCGCCCAAATCCTGCTCTGTGCCATGAGCGTGAGCATGGGCGTCAACAGCTATTACCAAGGTCTATCGGTCAAGACCAGGGATCCTGCCAAGAGTCTGGCTTCGGCCCTGAGTTTGGTCTTCTTCACGGTCATTGTGCTCGGCTGCCTGGTGATCAAGCACACCCTGCAAGCATCAATTCGCCAACGTCGCCAGGGGCTGGCCCTTCTCTCGCTGCTGGGAGCTACGCCTAAGCAGATCCTGGTGCTCACGCTACTGCAGGTAATGATTTTGGCCCTGCTGGCCTCTCTTGTTGCTGCGGCTCTTTCGCCTGTACTGGCTGGAAGGATCCTCGATTGGTATTCCGCCGGGATGCGAAGGCCAGTGCATTTCGCTTTTACCTGGCACGGTTTTCCCAGGTCTGCTTTGACCGGTCTTGCTGTGGGCTTTGCCACGGCCATCTTGGCGACCAGCCTGACTTTGCGAGATTTGGCGAAGATGACACCCGTCCGGGTGGCGCGCCGTGCCGAGGAGAGTGAATCAGTCGAACGGCTCCGACATGGACGCGGTCTTGTGCCGCTTTTCCTTGGGTTGGCCTTGCTGCTATTGCCGTTGCCTGTTTTTGCCTATCTTTCGAGCAGCGGCCCTAGGTCATTGGATCCTAAGCAGGTCTCGGCGGTCCTTAATGCTGTTGGAAGTGGACCGCTGTTCGCCATTCTCTTGCTGCTGATCGCCCTGGCTCGCGCGGGCGAGCCGGTTATTGGCAGGGTCACTCAACTCTGGACCGCTCTGGTGCCGTCATCGTCTGCCGTCTGGCGAATAGCGCGTTCGCAGGCGGAGGCCAGAAGTCGAGACACGACATTTGGCTCTACGGTCATAGCGTTGACCGCCTGCATGTTTCTGGTCGGCGGTCTGCTGACTGCCGGAAGCACCAGTACCGTCGCTATGAACAAAGTACCGGGAATAGAGAACATCACATCAGGCGGAACCCTGGAGTTGCTCTATGGCTTCTGGGCAGCGCTGCTGATCGCCCTAGTCGGCGTGATCGCGGGGTTCACCATTGCTGCCCGGGATCGTGACCTGGATCTGGCGCTCCTGTCAATTGCTGGTGCAAACCCGCAGCAGCTGACTGCTATATCCATATTGGACGGCACCATCGTGACGACTACAGGCATTATCATCGCAGCTGTCGGTACCGGACTGGTCGGACTGAGTACGGCCCTGGTCTATTGCCCGCTTGTCCACAGTCTGTCCATAGTTTTTCCTTGGCGGTTCTTCCTTATATGCGGGTTGCCGATTATCGTCGTCGGCTCGCTGGCGACCATGCTGACGGCTCGGCCTGCATTGAGGCGCTCGCCCATAGCAATTCTGCAAGGCGCCATAGGCGAATGATCGACAGTGAGCTTTAATTGCTGAGCCCGATCTGTAATTGAGCGGTTTCGCCAAGCATCGATTCCGGCCATGGCTGTGTGTGACCAATTGATCAAGGGGACAGTTCCTTGTCGTATTGACAACTGGTCAATACGACAAATACATGCTGGATGCTCAGAGACGGGTATCCCATTATGACAGGTCAATCTCTAGGTAGTTTAGTGCACGATCATCTATGAAGTGGATAAAAGTGCAAGCAAACTAGCGCCTTGATCGCAGTGATCGAGTATATCGGAACCAGTCTCAATCGCCGAGATACTCGATTGCATCATAGTGTTCGGTCATGGCTGCCAGTGGTCATCAAGGTAAGAATCATTCAGTTCTTGACACGTTTGTACACCAGGGGCCAGTCTGCGACGACATGAAGCTCCTCGTATTTAGACCAGCGACCTTTCAACCGTTGGTTTCGATATTTGCGCTTAAGCAGTGCTGAATTGCAGCCAGCCAAATCGTTGAGCTCTTGATCGAGCCTGCTTAAGTCGAAATGCTTCCTCTTGATTTTCTTGACATCGCGCAGGTTTTTGCGTATATCCAGACTCATACATGATGGATGATGCCTTTCATGTTCTTTGCATCACCCGCGTGAGTGATCGGTGAAGCCCCAGCTTTCTCCATTTCTCTGTCAAATTTTGAAATTCGAGAGCGAAACGGAAGTCCTTCTTCGCACAGCGACTGAGAGTGGAACACATTAATCGCCGTGTCGAGATCTAGGCCCGGATCTTCGAAAAGCTGCGATGCCCGACGCTTTATATCCTTACCAGTGCAAATTTGAATTCTTGCTGTCTCTTTTATTGCTTTCTTCTACTCTAATTGCTCTATTAGTCGTCTTTAGCTCTAAAGATATATCAATTGTGTTCCGACCGGAGTTGTTTTGGAGTCATTCTGAATCTGTGAGCAAAGAAACGAGAATGAGCTGATGTTCATGAATAAGGTTGTTGAAAATGTGATTCACTAAGCAATCAAGAAAGATGATTTTTTGAAGCGTAAAACGGTATAGAAAGGGCCAGCCAAGTTGCCTCGGCTGGCCCTTGTTTTGGTGGAGCTGCGGGGAATTGAACCCCGGTCCGGTGACCGCACCCTCAGTCTTCTACGTGCGTAGTCTGCTGGCCTTTGTGGCTATCTGTCTGCCCCCACCTATGTCGCAGACAACTGGTGGCGGGCATAGCCGCAGAAAAAGTCCCCGAACCGCCCTGTGACGCAGCGGTTCAGGCAAGTCTTCTTAATGACGCTCAGCATCCCCCCGAAGGCGAAGGGGAGTGAACGGAGCAGCTGCTCACTGGTTAATCCTGGCGCGAAGCTCAGGCAGCGAGAGCGAACTCAGTGCGGTTAGATTTAGCACTTGTTGTTTGCGGGAGGACATTAACGAGCGGACCCCCGCGTTCTCGGCACGCTTCCCTGCGACGAACAGGTCACCGTCGAAACCGATCAGCCCCAATCTTGAATTATCAAGCCCCGCTGGTGCCATTACGGACCAGCCTCGTCAGTATACAACAGATGGACGTTGCGGATATTCCGCTTCTCTCTCGGCATTGACCGCGATCCTGGTCAAGCCACAGAGCCCAGTCGACTGGTGGCATAGTCGCTGAAGGCATGCACCTCATCCACATCTTCGTAGAAGGCCTCCCGCTTGGTGTCGTTGAAGAGGAAGATGTTGAAACGGGGCATGTCATCCCCGGCAAAGGGGATGAAGCGCAGGCCATCGCCAGGGTGCACGCCGGCCGAGGTGATCAGACTGCAGACCAGACCGGATGTGGTCACCATCTTCAGGGTTTCTACGTCGGAGACCTCAACCAGATGACTGACTGGTTCAGACAGGTGAATCAGCCGTTCGGCAGCCTGGGCATGGACGAAATCGCGGTTGAGGGTCGTGAAAGGAACGTCCCCGGGAAGCATGGACAGATCCTCGGGGTGCAGACTGGTCATTCCTGCCGTGCCCAACCGTTCGACCATGGACTGGGTGCAGACCATGCCGAAGGGGAAGGATGTCAGCTTGGTCGTTTCAACGCCATCCACACTCAAAGACTCGTCGACACTGGCCACCGCCCCGTAGTCCACACGGTGGGCCTCTATCTGACTCAGCAACTTTTGAGACCCTATGGTTTCTACGGTCGCGTTCTTGTCTGGTTCGCACTGCTCTTGCCGCCCTTGCCCGGAGCTCAGCAGCGATGAGATGATGGGCGGCAGGCCGATGATGCGCCGTCGGATCCCATTCCTCGCAGCCAGGGCCTCGGGCAGGGTGTTGATCAGGTCCAGGGCCTGGCCGACGTGGTCCACCACTGTTCTTCCGGATTGGGTGAGCTGTGTGCCGTCGCCAGCGCCGAAGCGCTTCCTCTGGACCAGCTTGGTTCCCAGACGCATTTCCAGCCTTCTGATGGCCTGCGAGACCGCAGGCTGTGAGATGCCTGCCTCCAATGCGACATCGGTGAAACTGCCGTACCGGGCCAGCATGGTAAGCAGCTCGAGGTCGCGGACATTATCCATATAGGTCATGAGCCGCTTCCCTTGATTGGTGCTCGGACTATTGCTTATCCGTCAACTTTGGCGAAAAACTATTCACAACCACACTATCATCGTCATTTGGACTTGAGAAGATCGACACTTGAAAATATAGCCAGGGCCCGACTCATGACTGGGGTCCGGCCGCCACGATATCGGTTATCAATCGTGCCGGCCGGACCCCAACCTCAATGTCGCAATATGCGAAGAAGCTGGTTTCGCTCAGGCATCGTAGTGCCACTGGGCCTTGGCCACGGCGGCGTCCACATCTTCAATCGGCTCCCGGTTCAGACCCTCTTGGACCGCCTGTGCAGCCACAGCAGCGGCGACCCGATGCGAGATCTCTTTGAGATCGGCCACCGGCGGCAACACGGCGGTGCCAGGCTTGTCCACGTCAATCATGTCGGAGATGGCGTAGGCTGCGGCCAACAGCATTCCCTTGCTGACCAGCCGAGCCTTGGCGACGATGGCTCCGAAGCAGATGCCGGGATACATAAGTGCGTTGTTACCTTGTCCGATGGAATAGGTGACCCCCTGGTAGTCAACCGGCTTTGAGGGGGTTCCGGTGATGACGAAGCCACGGCCGCGGGTCCAGGCAATCACATCCGCAGCCTTGGCCTCTGCCAGTTCAGTGGGGTTGGAGATGGGACAGATCAGCGGCCGCTCCACGTGCCTGGCCATGGCCTCAACAACATCCCGGTCGAAGGCTCCGGGCCTGGTCGAGGTGCCGATGAGCACCGTGGGTTGGAAGGCGTCGACAACCTGTGCCAGCGAGGTCTTGTCAGTGACTGATGCGAACTCATCCGGCTTGCGGGCATATCGTGTTTGCCCCTCAGTCAGATCATCCTGATCCTGTTCAATCAAACCCTGACGGTCGAAGAGCAGGACCCTGCTCCGCGCGGTCTCGGGATCCATGCCCTGGCGGATGGTCAGGTCATCCACGATCTGATCAGCGATGCCCACGCCGGCGGTCCCTGCACCGAAGACCATGATCCTGGTGTCCTTGGGGTCGGTTCCGGCGATTTTTCTGGCGGCAATCAGTGCGGCCAGGACGGTCACGCCAGTGCCCTGGATGTCGTCGTTCAGAGTCAGGATCCGGTCCTGATAGCGTTTGAGGACGGGCGCCGCCTCGGGCCTGCCGAAGTCCTCCCAGTGAATCAGGGCCTGCGGGTAGCGTTGCAGGACCTGCTGAACGAAGTCATCGATAAAGTCGTCGTAGCGCTGTCCTCTGACCCTGGCGAAGTGGTTGCCCACATAATCAGGATTGTCCAGGAGGGCCTGACGGTTGGTGCCGACATCCACCATGACCGGAAGAACCCGGGATGGGTCAATGTTGGCGGCGGCGGTGTAGACCGCCAGCTTGCCCGTCAGAATCTCAGCGCCCTGGGCGCCCCAGTCGCCTATGCCAAGAATGCCTTCCGCGTCGGTGCAGACCACCAGGTCGACAGGTCGGTCGCCTGCATATTGGTCCAGGGCGTCGCCGATCCCCTCGGGATGATCAATGGAAATGTAAGCCACGTCGCTGCCCGAATAGAACTCGTCATAGCGTTGGATGGATTGTGCCACGGTGGGGGCGTAGACAATGGGCATGTACTCAGTCAGGTGCTTATCCATGCTCCTGTAGAAGAGCCGGCGGTCGGTGCGGCAGATGCTCATCAGATAGAGCCGCTTGTCCAAGTCGGTGGGTTGGGCCAGGAAGCGGCCGTAAACGATGCGCTCGCGCTGTTCGTCATCTTGCACGGCAGCAGGCAGCAGGCCGTCCAGCTTTAGCTCGCGCCGTTGTTCATAGTCGAATCCTAGTCCCCGGTTGGCATAGGAATCGTTGATGGTGTCGAATCCTGTCATGGTCTCACTTGTCCTTCACGATTGGGGCCGGCCGCGTTGCCAGACCTCTGCAAACAGCCTAGAAAAACCTCTTGCCGACCGCCAAATAAGCATCGTCTATATGCTGTCAAGGGCCTATTTACCCTTGTTTGACGGGTCTGGGGGCCCTAGACAGCCGCCAGCTATGGCGCACCCTCATATATGCGGCGCTTATTTGTAGCCTCTGTCGCCTGCCGCATAGCATAAGTCCACATGAGCATGCCGACGAGGAGGCCGGCGGTTTCCGGGCAGATATACGCCGGATCATGAGCGAAGGAGCAATGATGGGTGAAACAGTAAGAACGGGTGAGGGCAGGGGAGACCCCCAGGCAGGGGCTAGCCAGCCTTTCAATACGGGCCAACTGGTCAAGGCTCTCATCTGCGTGGCGGTAGGGCTGGTCATCTTCCTCATACCGCCTCCCAAGGGACTGACTCCCCAGGGCATGCATATGCTAGGAGTCTTTGTGGGCACCATCCTAGGGCTGATTCTGCAGCCTCTGCCCACATCAGCGGTGGCTATCATTGGCATGACCGTGGGGATGCTGACTGGTGCCCTGGACCCCAAGAAGGCAGCTTTCAACGGACTAGGCAGTGCCTCCATCTGGCTGATAGTGGCGGCCTTCTTCATTGCCCAGGGATTTGTCTCCACCGGACTGGGCCGGAGGATCGCTTTGGTCTTTCTTTCCCGATTGGGCAAGTCCAGTCTGGGCATAGCCTACGGGCTCTCGGCCGCCGACCTGGTCCTGGCTCCGGCCACTCCTTCAAACACGGCTCGTCTGGGCGGCATTCTTTTCCCGATCATCACCTCCATCAGCGACGTGCAGGATTCAAAACCGGACACGGACGACTCCCGGCGACGCATCGGCGCTTACTTGGCGATCACGGCCAACAATGTCAACGCCATTACATCGGCCATGTTCCTGACGGCTATGGCGGCAGGCCCTGTCGTAGGACAGCTGGCCCAGAAATTCCATGTGGACATCGGGTGGGGCACCTGGGCCCTGGCCGGTATCGTGCCCGGCCTGATCTGCCTGATCATCATCCCCGCCTTGATCTATCGCATCTTTCCGCCCACCCTGCGGAACGTTCCTCAGGCTCAGGAGGATGCCAAGGATGAACTCAAGGGACTTGGCCCGCTGAGCATGCACGAGTGGATCATGGCTGTGACCTTCCTGGTCATGCTGGTCCTCTGGGCGACCGGCTCGGTGATCCATATCAATTCCACCACCGTGGCCTTCCTGGGCGTGGCTGTGCTGCTGTGCACCAAGATCATCACCTGGCAGGACATGGTCGCCAACAAGTCCGCCTGGTCCACGCTGATTTTCTTCGGTGTTCTGGTAGGCATGGCTGAACCCCTGAATACCCTGGGCGTCACCACCTGGGCAGGGGAGATCATCGCCGGGCTGGTCAAGGGCATGCCTTGGGTATTGGTCTTGGTTATTTTGACGGTCTTCTACTTCTTCATCCACTACATGTTCGCTTCTGAGCTGGCCCAGGTGGCGGCCATCTACACGCTCTTCGTCAGCGTGGCCGTGGCTGCCGGGGTACCCGCCATGCCTGCAGCGCTGATGCTGGGATGCGCCAGCGGTCTAATCGGTGCCATGACCCATTACGCCTCCGGACCGGCGGCCTTGATTTACGGTGCCGGATACGTCAAGACCTCTGAGTTCCTGCGTATTGGCCTGATCTGCGGATTGGTGACTGTGGCTATCTTCCTGACCGTGGGCCTGGGCTGGTGGCGGCTCATCGGCATCTGGTAAATCGTGATTCCGCAGATATAAATCTGGTCCCGTCCAGTCGACAGTTCGACAGGGCGGGACCAAATCATGCTCCGAGAGAGGGGTAGGGGATCATTGGCCCTGCTGACCCAGATAGTCGGGGATATGTTCGGGATATTCGGGCCAGGCGCCCTGCTGGGTGCAGACAAAGGCTGCAGTGTTGACGGCAGCCCGGTGAGCCTGAGTCAGGGAGGCCCCCAACAGGCGGTTGATGGCGAAGGTGCCGGAGAAGGCGTCGCCGGCCCCGACCGTGTCAGCCACAGTGATTTCAGGCGTGGGCAGGTGGGAGGACTGGCCGTCCGCCAGATAGATCGTGCTGTAATCGCTGCCGGCGGTCAGCACGATGGTGTCTAGGTGCCACTGATCCATGAACCAGTGGCAGAGCTCATCATCGGTGGCTCCGGGCACGTGGAACATGTCACGCAGGGTGACCAGTTCTTCGTCGTTGAGCTTGAAGACCGTGGCCATGTCCAGCAGCTCCTGAATCAGATCCTTGCTGTAGAAGGTGCCGCGCAGGTTGATGTCGAAGAAGCGCATGGCATGGCTCTTGGTGTGGCGCAGCACCTGCAAACAGGTTTCGCGAGACTGTCTGCTGCGCATGCTCAGCGTGCCGTAGCAGACGGCGTCGGCCTTGCTGGCCAGACCGGCCAGGTCATCCGTGTATTCCAGATGGTCCCAGGCCACATCGGGCTTGAAGACGTACTGGGGGATGCCCTCAGTCAGCTGGACCTCAACAGTGCTGGTGGGATGGTCGTTGTGCTGCAAGACGGCATCGACGCCGGCCTTCTGGACCGCATCCTCGAGCTCCCGGCCCAGGTCGTCGCGTCCCACGGCGCTGATGGCGTAGCCTTCCGCCCCGTTCTTTGCGGCGTGATAGCTGAAGTTGACCGGTGCGCCACCGGCCCGCTTGCCTGTTGGCAGGACGTCCCAAAGGATTTCGCCGATGCTGAGGACCACGGGTTTACTGGTCATGGTGTTCCTTTCCTGATGACGGGTGATGCGCCCGCCTTGTGCTTGTTGATTTCACAGCTGTACGGCCCATACTGGCCGGGTGCTCCAAAAACTGGCTGGCAGCTACAGCCGCAGCGCCGGTCAGCGTAGCATCGGCTGGAAGGCGGGAGAGCAGGATCTGCGTGTGCTCTCGCAGGCCAGGCAGGGAGCGCTGGGACACTATGGATCGGACACGTTCCAACAGGCGTGTACCGGCTCCGGCCACCATGTCTCCAATGACGATCTGGGCGGGGTTGTAGGCGTTGACGATGGTTACGCAGCCATAGCCCACATAGCCGGCTATCTGATCCACCAGGGTCTGGGCGGCCTGCTGGCCCGTGCGGGCTTTGTCGAACAGGCCAGCGCAGGCCTTGGCGTGGGTCATGGCCTCGACTCCAGGGAAGTGATCCCGCATATCCGGCTGGCACATGCGGCGGTGGATGGCTACCGCCGAGCAGTAGCATTCCAGGCAGCCGCGATTGCCGCACTCGCAGGGCAGTCCGTTCAGATCGATGCTGACGTGGCCGATCTCGGTGGCCGCTCCCTGGCTTCCGTCCACCAGGGCGCCCCTGTCGATGACTCCAAGCCCAACGCCTTCGCCCACCAGAAAGTAGGCCATGCTGGATGCGCTCACCCGTGGGTCGAACAGACTCTGAGCCAGTGCGCCGGCGCGGGCGTCCTGCTCGATGAAGGTGGGTACACGGAAGGCTTGGCCGAATTCGTGGATAAAGTCCACGCCACGCCAGCCAGGCATGCTGGTGACCAAGGCGATGTGGCCGGTCTCGCGCAGATAGGGGCCCGGTATGGCCATGCCTACGGCGACGATGGCGGGGTTGGTCTCCAGTCGTCTTCCCACCCGGGTTCTGACCTCGGCTACGGCGCCAGGGATATCATCGGGGTCGACGGGAGGCAGATCCTCCGAGTCCAGCAGACGGCCGCTGATGTCGAACAGTCCGATGCTGACCAGGCTGCGGGCGAACTTGACTCCGATAACCTGATAGCGGTCGGCGTTCAGGGCCAGGCCGATGGATCGACGGCCGCCCTCTGAGTCCATGCTGCCGGTCTCGCTGATCAGGCCCAGGTCAATCAGACGGCCTGCCAGCTTGCCCACGGCTGCCGGCGTCAGATTGAGGTCTCGGGCCATCTGGGCTCGCGAACTGGTACCGTGCTGGTGCAGATATTGGACTATACGTGACTGGTTGAGCTCGGAGAGGGCCTGTGGCGTGCTGGCGTATGGGCTGCCGCGCATGTCAACCTCCTCCTTGAGCAGTACGGTCACGCGATCTTCGTGCACTTTATGAACGACGTTTATATATTAACACTGTTTATTATCCCTGCGCAAACTGTTCCGAACAGCTCACGCTATCCAGACAGGGGCAACTGCATGGTTGGCTGTGTCGTCATCAACCAGGAAGTTGGCCAGCCTCTGTCTCTGCACCAATGCGATGAATTGCAGATTCTTGCCTTTGCTGCTGTCATTGTGTGCTACCGATGGCCGCTCGCCCTGGGTGCCGGCATCATTCCCTGTCCCCGGCGTATGGGTAGATTGAGGAGGTGGCCATGATGGCCATAGCCGGGGCATGCCGGTGATGCAGTCGTCGGCGGCATCAGCCTATTTCGGGAAAGGCATGGAGCATGAGTCTTGATAATGGCATCGACACCGTTGCCGATTCTTCGCGAGAGCGTCCGTTGGCTCTGATTCCCCAGCCGCTCCATGTGCAAAGGGGCCGGGGCCAGTTGCTGTTGCCGGTGGCGGGCAGAATTATATGCGGTTCAGCAGTTGACCAGGAGCTGGGTTCCGTCCTGAGCGACCAATTGACAGATACCATCAGGCGGGCTGCAGGAATGGTCTGGGACCATTCGCGAGGACAGGCTTGGACTGGGGCGATCAGTCTGGATCTGGACCAGAGACTTGGCCCCCAGGAGTATCTTCTGCGCATCGCCGATCCTGGGGAGCGCCGTCCAATTGTGAATATCCGCGGCGGTGACTGTCAGGGGCTGCGCTGGGGGGTGCAGACCCTCCGGCAGATCATCATGCAATGCGGTCCTGTGCTTCCGGCCCTGCACATCCAGGACCGACCTGCCTATCCAACGCGCATCTACAGCCTGGATGTGACCCGCGGTCGGGTGCCCACCATGGACTGGCTGCGGCACTGGGCGGATATATTGGCCTTGTATAAGTTCAATCAGCTGCAGCTCTACATCGAGCACACCATGGCTTTCCCGGGCATGAGCGAGGCCTGGAGGGGCACAAGCCCCCTGGAGCCCGGGCAGATCACCGATTTCGACGGCTACTGCGCCCGTCTGGGCATCGAGTTGGTGCCTTCGATCTCCACCTTCGGCCACCATTACGCTAACCTTCGCACTCGCGGATTCAGGGATCTAGGCGAGTTTCCTGAGCAGGCGGACCGGCCTTACTCTTTCATAGAGCGCCAGGAGCACCACACCATCAATGTCAACCACCCGCAGGCCCTGGCATTCTCGACCGGACTGATTGACGCCTACGCGCCGCTTATGTGCACACGTAATTTCAATATCGGCGGTGACGAGACCTACGATCTGGGCAAGGGGCGTTCGCGGCAGGATGGTTCCAGCAAGGATCCTGCTGATATGTATGCCGATTATCTGATCAGCCTGTGCAATCACCTGCATGCACGGGGCCGCCATCCCATGTTCTGGGGCGATGTCGCTGTGTCCATGCCCAGAGTCTTGGACAGGCTGCCCAAGGACTGCACATTGCTCAATTGGCTCTACGACCCGCAGGTAGGGCCGGAAAAGGTTGCCCTTGTGGCCTCTACAGGGGCCCGGCAGGTAGTCTGCTCGGCCGTTCACGCCTGGAATCTTCTCCTGCCGGGAATCGACGATGCATGGAACAACATCAGCCGTCTGAGCCGATACGGAATCCAGTACGGTGCCGTTGGGGCCATGGTTACCGACTGGGGCGATTACGGGCACATCAACGATCCGCGCATGAGCCTGCCTGGCATGGCCTACGCCGCCCAGTGCTTCTGGAACCCGAACGACGATGATAGAGTCCGGGTGGACAGGGATCTGGGCTTGCTGATCTATGGGGATGCGACAGGGGACTATCTGCCGGCACTGATCCAGGCAGGCTCCAGTGAGGTCTTCGGTTGGGAGGACATGGTTCGTTACTGGGAGCTGGATGACGGCCATGGCGGATTGAACCAGGATGTGGCCCACTTCCTTGCCGGTGCATTGCCCGTCTTGCCCGGACTTGATTCGTCCGCCGATGCCGACGAAGCTCGCCGGGGTCTGCTCATGGCTTTGCGCAGTCGTCTCGGGCAGGTGGATCAGCTTGACGATCGGCTGGTCGACGCGGCTGCGCGCATGGGCAGCGCCGCCGCCGGATGCGGGGCCGACGCGGGCAGGGCCTTGCAGGCCCAGCTGATGGCTGTCCATGGCCAACGCCTCTTCAACGCACTGGGTCGCAGTCTGGCTGTCCGCCATGATGTTCTGCCTGGAGCTCCGGATGCCAGAGCCGACCGGGACCTGGCGGATGCTTTGGAGATCTGGTTCGAGTCTTACGCCACGCTCTGGCGTCAGGTAAGCCGTGAATCGGAGCTGGGTCGGATCGCCCATGTAGTCTGGGGCTTTGCCGATATTCTGCGACGGGGGACGAACCACTGATCGGATCGGTTGCGGAATCATATCGAAAGGCGGCAAGAAGGCAAGATTACCATCAACGAGTACCGCACCGCTCTGCGGCATTTTAAGCTTTCCTGGCATGGAGTCTCAGGATTGCATAAATGCCGAGCCGGGCAAATTACCCAGCCCCGCTTGACTGTCATTGCCTCGGATGATTGCTTATGCCAACGCTTGAAGCCGACAGGACAAGCCATCATGCCAAAAGGAGTTCGGCTTTCGTTGTTGGGTGCTAGTCGGGCACTGGGCCCTATACAGTGAAAGAGCTTCTTGAAATCAACTGAGTGAGACTGAGGGTGGCGATAACGCCTCTATATAATTCAACGAATTGACAAAATCGATCCATCACTCTATGCTTGATGCTCAGGCGGCAGGGACTGGCTTCCTCCCCTGTGAACGCTGTCAAAGGCAAATGCAATACGCAAAGGAGCATTTCGGATGGGTCTGTGGGACGTTGACAAGATCGAATACGTGGGTCGCCAGGGCATCAAGGAAGGCCTAGGCTTCCGCTACTACGACAAGAACAAGGTGGTGGCTGGCAAGCCCATGAAGGACTGGCTGCGCTTCGCCGTGGCCTGGTGGCACACTTTCAACCAGGGCCTGGTGGATCCCTTCGGTGATCCCACCGCGCAGAGGCCCTACTACCGCTACACCGATCCTATGGATCAGGCGCTGGCCAAGGTGGACTACGCCTTTGAGCTTTTCACCAAGCTAGGGGTCGAATTCTTCTGCTTCCACGACCGTGACCTGGCTCCCGAAGGCGACACTCTGCGAGAAACCGACGCCAACCTGGACAAGGTGATCGACCGCATCGAGGCCGCCATGAAGGACACGGGCGTCAAGCTGCTCTGGAACACCTCGTCGCTCTTCACCAATCCCCGTTTCGAGGCCGGTGCCGGCACATCGCCCTTCGCTGACATCTACGCATACTCAGCGGGTCAGCTCAAGCACAGCCTGGAGATCGGCAAGCGTCTGGGCGCCGAGAACTACGTTTTCTGGGGTGGCCGTGAAGGGTATGAATCCCTCTGGAACACCGAAATGAAGCGTGAGCAGGACCACATGGCCAAACTCTTCCACATGTGCGTGGACTACGCCAAGGAGATCGGCTTCGATGCACAGTTCCTGATCGAACCCAAGCCCAAGGAGCCCACACTCCACCAGTATGACTACGATGCAGCCACCACCATCAACTTCCTGCGCACCTACGACCTTCAGGACAACTTCAAGCTCAACATTGAAGGCAACCACGCCAACCTGGCCATGCATACCTATCAGCATGAGGTCCGCGTGGCCCGCGAGGCCGGATTCCTGGGATCCCTGGATGCCAACCAGGGCGACAAGCTGATCGGCTGGGACATGGACGAGTTCCCCTCGGACCTCTACGATGCCACCGCCGTCATGTGGGAGGTGCTGGCCAACGGGAGCATCGGGCCCCACGGAGGCCTGAACTTCGACGCCAAGCCGCGCCGTTCCTCCTTCCTGCCCGAGGACCTCTTCAGGACCCACATCGTGGGCATGGACACCTATGCCGCCGGTCTGCTGGTCGCGGCAAAGATGCATGAGGACGGTTACATCGAGCAGCTGCAGCAGGAGCGCTACTCCTCCTTCGATTCCGGCATCGGCGCCACGGTTGAGGACGGCACGGCCACGCTGGCCTCCCTGGAGGAGTACAGCCTTGACAAGCCGCAGGCCGAACTGATCGCCGCCGACAAGTCCGACCATCTTGAAGTGGTCAAGGCCACCATCAACAACTACATTGTGGAGGCTCTGGCTCAGGCTTGAGCCTTAGCCAAGCATCGCTCAACCCTGTACGACGGAATTCGCCCGTCGTGCAGGGTTTTCTTATGCGCTTTCGGCTATCCGGGATTGTTGTGCGTCATGGTGAAAAGACACTCGCATATGTCTGCGAAAAAATAAAGCGGGGATTTTCTGATCTGAGCAATGCCTGAGGCCTGAGGAATAGCCATTCCTGGAGTATTGGCATCTCTGTTCCTCTAAGCGACTTTTCTGTGTTTCCGAGGATTTTCGTGGCTCTTGTGTGGTAAGGGGCTATAATGGAACTAAATCGCTTTAGTAGATCATCGAAGAACTACTGCGAACAACATGGAGGTTGTCGATGTCGAATGAGGCAGAGGGCAGGCCGGAAAGTAATCGCGAAAGTGATGAACCGGGACCTATTTTGGCCGGTTATTACCGCGCCTGGCGCGATAACTGTGGAAGGCGGAAAGGGGACTCAGTTTCGCTTGGCGATGTGCCCGCAGACCTGGATCTTGTGTCCATCATCACCAATGGAGAAGTCGATGATGATTTCTGGGTTGCTCTGCCGTTCTACATTGAAAAACTCCACGCGCAGGGCACAAAGGTGGTCCGAACCTTGTTTTTGGACTGCCTTTATCGGGACGCCTATGAGGATTGCGGCAAAGTCCACGCTTTCACTCGGCTTAGCGAAGAAAGGAGCGGACCAGAACGCCGTGCCGACGAGATAATTGCCAACTACCTAAAGCCCTTTGACTACGACGGCCTGGTGATCGATGTTGATCATGAACCTGAGTCCGATAAAATGGCTGCCGCAGCCGCGGTGTTTCACGCTTTGGCGAGAAAGTGGGGACCGAGTTCGGCATCCTCGCGCCTCATGATTTTCGATCAGGATATTCTTCTGCCTCAGACCAGTCTGATTGCTCAGGTCTATCAAGATTGCTCCTATTATTTCGCTGACACCTATGGCATGGATGTTCGTCGTATTCAGGGTCTTTTCGAGCAGGTCCGCGACTTTGTACCTGCTTCAAAATTCGTCACTGGTTTTTCATTCTATGAAGAAGGAGGCCCTCGATGGGGTGATGTCACGTATCCGATTGAAGGAAGCAGGGTCAAAGACCTCCTATCCTGGCATCCGACTGGTTCGAACCGCACAGGAGGACTTTTCGCCTACGCAATAGATCGCGATGGGGTTGCTCAAGGTGACGATCGGTTGAGGCGAACCGATTATGAAATCATGCACTATGTAAAAGAAAAATTGGAGAACAAAGGAGTCTCTCATGAATAAGCTGGGAAAAATATCAGTCATGTTGCTGGCCGCGGCTACCAGCGTCGGGATTTTATCGTCGTGTGGCTCTTCCGAATCGGATAAGAAAACAGTCAAGTTTGCCTACCAGGCCACCGGAGACACCAGTGCTATAAGCAAGTGGATGAAAGACGTCAAAGCCCAGTTTGAGTCTGAGAACAAAGGCGCCACTTTGAAGCTGGAGCCTATCAAATCGAACGGGGATGACTATGGCAGCAAGCTGGCCTTGATGAGCAAATCCGAAAAAACCGCTCCAGACCTCATGATCCTTGACACGGAAATGATCCGTCCCTATGTAGCGGCTGGTTACCTTAAGCCCATTGATGACCAACTGAAAGGGTGGAAGGATTGGTCGCAGTATTTTGACAGTTCGAAGAACGCCGGCAAAGCCGATGATGGAAAAATCTATGCAGTTCCTCTGGGCACTGACACCAGGGGCATCTGGTATAACAAAGACATTCTCAAGAAGGCCGGCCTGAGCGACAACTGGCAGCCTAAGTCCTGGGATGATGTGATCGATGCAGCGACAAAGATCAAGAAAACGCAGCCTGATGTAATACCGATGAACCTCTATGCCGGCCGTCCTCTGGGAGAGGTCTCCGTCATGCAAGGCTTCGATATGCTTCTTTACGGCACCAAGGGTGGCACACTGTACAACACCAAGACTCAAAAGTGGGTCACTGGTTCCAAGCAATTCAAAGACTCCCTCCAGTTCATCAAGGATATTTACAGCAAGGGTCTGGCACCCTCGCCCCAGCAGGCTCTGGATCCTCAGCTTGGTGACAAGGTCGGGCAACAGTGGATGCCTCAGTCGAAACTTGGCATGTCAATCGAGGGCAACTGGCTGGCTTCATCGTGGATGCCAGGCGGCGACAGCGAATGGACTGACTGGCAGAAGCATATCGGCTGGTGTGGTTTCCCAACTCAGAACGGGCAGAAGCCTGGCCTGATTTCAATGTCTGGCGGCTGGGGCCTGGCGCTGTCCAGCCATACGCAGAATCCTGATCTTGCTTTCAAAGCGCTCAAAGTTTTCCAAAACGAGAAGCACGCTGCAGCGTACGACACAATCTCCGGATCAATCGCAGTGCGCAAGGATGTAGAGCAAGACAAGAAATACCTGGGATCCAATCCCACTATCAAGTTCTTCACGGATTTGGCCAAGTACAGTCAGTACAGGCCTGCAAATTCCCAGTACAAAGAGGTTTCCGACCAGGTCGCCATAGCCACGGAAAGCGTATTGACCGGCCAGAAGTCAGTCAAGGATGCAGCAGCTGAATACGATTCAGCGATAGCCAAAACTGTAGGTGCCGATCATACAGAAGCCGCGAAGTAACCGAATTCCATTCGCTGGTTTTCTTTCGTGACTGAGAGAAGAAAATGAATAGCAGCACAAGAAAGAAATTGATAAACGCTGAGCACTACACCCCAATTCTACCAGCAGCGGCGATGATGGTGCTTTTCCTGCTTGGCCCAATCATATGGTCCTTGTATGCCTCGCTGACCGACTATTCAATGGTTGGTTCAACGGCTGTCAACCCACACTTTGTCGGTCTGAAGAACTATGTGGCGCTCTTCACGGATCCTGTTTTTCCCAAGTCCCTCTGGCTGACCATTCTTTTGATCCTGGCCTCGGCGCTAATTGGGCAGAACATACTGGGCATGGTATTGGCTCTGCTCAGTCAAAAAGCGCCCAGAAGACTGACAAAGGTCGTGGACTCAATAGTGGTTCTGGCCTGGGTCATTCCGGACATTGTCGGATGCTACTGCGCCTACGCGCTCTTTGCTGGCGGAGGCACTCTTGACGCTCTGGGCAAGGCGGTGGGTGCCGATTGGTCGGCTCTCCTCTACTACCATCCAATGACCATCGTCATCATTGTGAACGTCTGGCGCGGCACTGCCTTTTCAATGCTCATCTATCAAGCCGCTCTGAACGACATCTCCAAGGATGTAATCGAAGCTGCCGAGATAGACGGCGCGAACGCCTGGCAGTCTTTCTTCAGAATCAAGCTGCCTATTATGAGGCACTCGATTCTTACCAATTTGATGTTGATCACCCTGCAGACACTCTCCGTCTTCAGCATCATCATTGTCTTGACTGGCGGGGGGCCTGGCACGAATTCGAGCACCCTTCCTGTTCTTGCCTACTTGGAGGCTTTCAACTTCTCGAAGTTGGGATATGGAACAGCCATCTCGGTGATATTGGTCGTCGTGGGTGCCCTCTTCTCGGTGCTCTATATCAAGCTGCTAAGGACAAATGATGAAGACTGAAGCTACTCTTGATCCACGGATGAAAGCGCCGCACAGGTACGACTGGATGAAGCTGGTCGCTGCGATACTGACAGCCTTGATAGGTTTTCTTTTCGCTGCGCCCATGCTCTGGCTGCTGGTCGCCTCCTTCAACACGCATGCAACCCTGTCTTCGTTCAACTTGGGTTTTTCCCTCCAGAACTTTGCGAAGGTATTCAACATGCAGACCTTCGGGTTGCCTATCGTCAACTCGCTGATCATCAGCATTGGCACATCGGTCCTAGTGGTGACTTTTTCGGTCCTGGCAGCCTATCCTCTCTCCAGATTCCGTTCAAAGACCACCAACCGGACCGTTAACGCCATCCTCTTCGCCAGTTGTTTGCCAATTACAGCCATGATGGTCCCTGTTTACGGGATATTCGTCCAGCTTCACTTGATCGATTCACTGACCGGGACTGTTCTTTTCATGACTGCCTGCGGATTGCCGCAGGGCATCTTCATGATGAAGAATTTCATGGATTCAGTGCCGGTTACCTTGGAGGAAGCCGCTTGGGTGGATGGAGCCACGAGGATGCAGGCCCTGTTCCATGTGGTCGTGCCTCTGATGGTTCCATCGCTTCTGGTCATCTTTATATCGGAATTCGCTGGGAACTGGGGGAACTTCTTCGTTCCCTTCATGCTTCTGATGTCTCCGGATAAAGAACCGGCAGCCGTCAGCATTTACACCTTCTTCGGGCAGCATGGCACAGTTGCCTACGGCCAGCTGGCAGCTTTCTCGCTGCTGTATTCAATACCCATTCTGATTATTTACGAAGTTACGAATAGATACATTGGCAACCAAACCCTGCTTGCCGGTGCAGTCAAGGAATAGAAGAAGCGTCGATGCCGCGGAGAGGAGGGAATCGACATTTTATTTGCTTCAGTTAAAGAAAAACAAGTTTGAAAAGAGATCAACCATGAAAATCCGGAGAATGATAACGGCATCAATGGCCATTCTGGCCTTGGCAGGAACCTCCGCAATAGGAGCCACTGCTGCCTGGGCCGAATCTGATGCTCAAGGGAAGACCCATGAGATGACTGTTGCCTATTTCAGGGCCTGGAGAGATACGCATTCGGATCCGACTGTCAACTTCAACTCGATGTCGGATCTGCCCAAACAGGTGGACATAGCTATCGCCTTTCCCAACCCGGAGACCACTCAGGCCTTCTGGGACACTCTTCCTGGGCAGATTGAGTCACTGCACAAGCAGGGCACAAAAGTGATCAGGAGTCTGGATATCAGCCTCTTCTATAAGGATGATTTCAACGACCCTCATGACCATCAGTCTCTTTCGCCCATGGAAAGCAATGCAGAGGGGTACGCCAAACGCGCCAGCGAGCTCAAGAGGTCCTATCTTTGCTTCCCTGGACTTGACGGCTTTGTTGTCAACGCAGAGGCGAGCATGACCCCCACCGACGTTCAACGGGCCAAGGGGGTTCTCAGGGCCATGTCGAGCTACTACGGGCCCAAGTCACCTGAGCCGAGTTCCATCTTTGCTTATAACACCAACAAGCCTGGGACCAACAGCCTCTATAGGGGAGTGTCCGACGTGGTCTCTTACGTATTCGCCGATGCCTACGGGCGTTCGGTCGGAGCCCTCCAGCGGGACTGGGAGACCTACAAGGGCACGATCAAGAGCAGGCAGTACATTCCGGGTTTCTCCTTCTATGAAGAGCGGGGCGGATGGTGGTATGACACCGAAGAGCCGATGTCAACCAGCAGGGCCATGCAGTACGCTCTTTGGGAGCCTGATGACGGGGCCGATGGCACACAAAAAGGCGGCGTTTTTGAGTATGCCGTCGATAGAGATGGAGTGCGTCGAGGCGACGACAAGCTTCAACCTACGACCTTCGAATGGACCAAGGCCCTTTCAGCGGCCATGAACAAGCAGTGACGGTCATCTGAAGATCGAGGGTCCTTCTGCCTTCCGGCACCTGGACCCTCTTTTATTGCTGCCAATTCGCGAACAGTGAACAAGAGCCCATTTCCAGAAGCCGCGAAATAAGGCTGAAAGTGTCCTCGGAGGTTGCAAGTCTTCATGGGCCAGTGGGTTTGCTCAAAGCGTGTGCTGGTCCCAAAACGTTGTGATACCGCCCTTCGTCAGGAATTCATCCTAATGGAATGCGGGCTTGTGCCGACTTTTCGAACTGGTGAACAGAAACACGCTATTTATTGGGGGCCAGATCTTTGGGCACTGGATAGGGTACAATTGAACTAAACCGCTTTAGTAGAGATGCGAAGCGGACCTGCGAGGAGGTTGTGAGGATGCAGCTGAAGATAGAACGCGTGCTTGACAAGTGCGATCGTGTCATGCGTCAACGCGTGCTACCGAAGATTGAGCGGCCTATGGGCCAGGTTCAAGTTCGCTCTTTCGTCATTTCCGGGGAACCGATAACGTCATCGGAGTTCTTTGAGAAAGTGCAAAGCGAGAGTGTAGACTTTCGGACTCTCTCCCTGGGGGATACCTGGGGCACGACCTGGGGGACCACATGGATGGAGGTGACCGGTCATGTCGATGCCGACTGGGCGGCCAGGGCCCCGATCGAGCTGGTGGTCGATCTGGGCTGGCATCCGGATGCGCCCGGCGGCCACTTTGAAGCCCTGGCCTATAGGAGTGATGGGTCGATTATCAAGGCCGTCAACCCCCGCAACCGCTGGATTCCGCTCGACGGCACTGATCTGGACGGGAATCCGACACGTGACGAGGCTTCGGTCATCAACCCGGATGGAACCTTTACCATTTATCTGGAAGCGGCCTGCAATCCGCTTCTGCTTGGCACCCCAGCATTCGTGGAGACGCAGCTGGGCGAGGGAACCACAGGTCGTGCCGATGAGCCCAATGTCCTCAAGCAGATGGATGTCTGTCATTTTGACCATGAGGCATGGAACTACTACATGGATCTTGAGGTCGCAGCCCAGCTGATTCGCGAGTGTGACCAGAGCCAGCCGCGGTACTGGCGTCTGGGCAAGGCCCTGCAGCGTTCGCTGAATATCTACGATGAACGTGACCTGGCCACACTCGGGCCGGCTCGACAGGCCCTGGCCGGTGTGCTGGCAGTGCCGGCGACCTCCAGCGCCTTGGATCATGCGGCAGTGGGTCATTCTCATATTGACTCCGCCTGGCTCTGGCCCAAGCGGGAGACCAGGCGCAAGGTTGCGCGGACTGTTTCGAACATGCTTGCACTAATGGAGCGCGATCCTCAATTCATCTATGCCATGAGCTCGCCCCAGCAGTATGCATGGCTGGAGGAGGATCATCCCGATCTCTTCGCTCGCGTCAAGCAACGCATCCAAGAAGGCAGGTTCATCCCTGTTGGAGGGATGTGGGTGGAGTCTGACGGCATGCTGCCTTCAGGGGAGTCGTTGACCCGCCAGTTCACCTATGGCAAGCGGTACTACCGCGAGCATCTGGGGGTAGACACGACTGTGGTCTGGGAGCCGGATAGCTTCGGCTATACGGGCCAGTTCCCGCAGATTGCCCGCCGTGCAGGAATGACTTCCTTCCTTTCGCAGAAGATTTCCTGGAATGATACGACCAAATTCCCACACCACACCTTTGACTGGCAGGGCATTGATGGCACGGCCATCTTCACGCATTTCCCTCCCATGGATACCTATGCCTCCAGCATGACGGCCCGGGAGCTCAATCACTCCGAAGAGAATTACCAGGACAAGGACATCTCGACCAGGGCCCTGGTCCTGTTCGGCTATGGCGATGGCGGCGGCGGCACTACCAGGGAGATGCTGGGGCGTTATGACCGTCTGCATGACGTTGAGGGGTCGGCCAAGGTGCGGTATCAGGCTCCTGCAGACTTCTTCCGCCAGTCAGAGGAGGAGATCCGCAAGGAGGCTGGTTCCGAGATGCCTGTCTGGAAGGGCGAGCTCTACCTGGAGCTGCACCGCAAGACCCTGACCTCCCAGCAGGATATGAAGCGGGGCTGCCGGCAGGAGGAGGCCATGCTGCGCACGGTCGAATACCTGTGCGCCTACGCCGGCTTGGTCGATGACTCATACACCTACCCCCGTCAGGAGCTGGACGAAATCTGGCGCACGCTTCTGCTCAACCAGTTCCATGACATTCTTCCGGGTTCCGCCATCTCTTGGGTACACAGGCTGGCCAGGGAAGACTACCGCAGGGACATCGCCCGTCTGGAACAGATCGGTGATGAGGCAGCCTGCGTCATAGCCTCCGCGCAGCCGCAGGCTCCTATGGTGTCCGATGCCAAGCTGGTACCCATGGATGGCAATGGTCAGGCGGCTTGGGAGGCAGTCGGGCCAGTCCATGCTCAGGAGGGTTCCGAGAGTATCAGACCTGTCCAGGTCAATCAAGAGGGCAATGAATTCGTTATCGACAATGGTCTTATCCGTGCCGTTGTCGCTTCAGACGGCGAAGTCCATTCCATTCTTGACAGGACCTCCGGCAGGGACCTGGTTCCGCAAGGCTCCTCGGTGGGCGGATACGAGCTCTTCAAGGACGAGCCCTACATGTGGGATGCCTGGGATCTGGAGCGCGATGCCCTGCTGACTGCTTCTCCAGTCGATGACCCAGTCACCATGGAGGCCTTGGATTCCGGTGTTCGGGTATCGCGTCGGCATGGCGAGACCACAATCGTGACCACGATCGGGCTGACCCCGGGCGGCAGGCAGCTGAACTTCACTGCTGACGTGGACTGGCGCCAGGATGAGCAGCTGCTCAAGGTGGACATTCCCGTCGCAGTTCAGGCCAGGTATGCGCAATTCGAGTGCCAGTATGGCTTCATCGACAGGCCCATTCAGAAGAACAACGCTGCTGAAGAGGCCCAGTTCGAGAGCTGCACGCACCGATTCGTCAGGATAAGCGATGACGACCTTGCCGTCGGTGTGGTCAACGCCTCGACATACGGCGGCGACACCACACCGATCCACTATGACGGGAAGGCCGGCAAGGAGGCGGGTACCCTGGTCAGACTGACCCTCCTGTCCGCTCCGGTCTTTCCCGATCCGCATACCGACAGGGGCAAGCACAGCTTTGCCTGGTCCATCGTCCCTGGGGACACTCAGGCTGACATCCTGCAAGCAGCCTATGCCCTCAACGCTCCGGTCTTCCATCATGGACTGCCTGGCGTTGAACCACTGGCTGGCGTTGAGGATATTCAGGGCACTACCGTCATCGACTGGGTCAAGACGGCTGATGACGACAGCGGCGATGTGATCGTCAGGGTCTACAATCCGGATTCTTCCCCCTCCAAGGCCAGGCTGCACACGGGGTCTGTCCTGCAGGGCGCGACCGTGAAGGAAACCAACTCCTTGGAGGACGGACCCGTGCCCGAGGGCGTGCGGCCAGGCCTGTGCTCCGAACAGGGTGCGCAAGCTGATGGGGCCTTGCTGGATCTGGTTCCCTTCCAGTTCACCACCTTGAGACTCTCCAGGCGCTGAATCGCCTGACCAAGGGTGTCTGTCCGGCTGGTTCGTTCGTTGATTTGGACCGGTCGGAAGCTCCACAAAGAAGTGAGTAATAAAAAGAAAGGAAGCTCCGATGAGAGCACTGAAGAAGGTAGCAGTATTGATCTGCGCGACTGCCATGGCGGGTTCTTTGGCGGCGTGCGGAGGAAGCAACAGCAGTTCAGGCGGGTCGAAAGACGGCAAGCCGTCAGGCGAGATTTCCTTCCAGACATGGAACCTGAAAAACGACAAGTACACTCCGTACTTCAAAAACCTGATTTCTGCCTACGAGAAGTCGCATCCCGGCACCACCATCAAATGGATCGATCAGCCCTCGGACAATTATGAGCAGAAGCTGTCCGCTGATGCAGCAGCCAACTCCCTGCCCGACATCATCGATGCGGGTCCCTCACTGATGTATGGCCTGGCCAAGGCCGGGGCCCTGATGAACATCAGCAAGGAAGCTCCCAAGGCTGAAAACAACTATTACAAGAATGCCTGGAATGCAGTGACCTTCAAGGGCAAGGACATCGAGGAGGGAGCCTACGGCTTCCCCTGGTATGTCAACGATGGACCGACCTATTACAACACTGATCTCATGCAGAAGTGCGGACTGGACCCCAGCAAGCTGCCCGTGACCTGGGACGACTACTTCTCCCAGGCGGACACCATGGTCAATAGCGGCTGCGGGGCCTACATGTCCACCATGCTGGGCGGCTCCGTCGATGACTATGCATCGGCCGGCATCCCCATCATGAACAAGGACCACACCAAGTACATCTTCAATTCCCCCGAGGCCGTCAAGCATCTGCAGCGCTTCGTCGACCTGTACAACAAGAAGGGAATCCCGCCGGAGGCTCTGAGCGCACAGTGGTCTCAGCAGGGCGAGTTCTTCCAGAAGGGTTCCATCGTGGCCATGGGCGGCAGCGCCTACTCGGCGGCGGACTTCAAGCAGAACTCTCCTGACCTGTACAAGCATCTGGCTGTGGGCACCAAGATCAGCGATCAGGGCAAGTCCGCCAGCCTGGCCTATGAGATGCTGGCCGTCAATGCCCAGACCAAGAACAAAACGCTCGCTCTGGACTTCGTACAGTATGTGACCAATGCCAAGAACCAGCTGGCATTCGCCAAGAAGTCCAACACCTTCCCCTCGAGCAAGGGCGGTCTTGACGATCCTTACTATGCCAACATCGATACCAGCGATGTTCAAGGCAAGGCCCTGAAGATCACTCTGAACTCCGTGAAGAACGGGTATTCAAGCCGTCCTGCCGAGTTCACCGATGCCAATGGCCACGACTACCTGCAACAGCAGGCCGCTCTGGCCCTGCAGGGCAAGCAGACCGCGAAAGAGTCCTTGGACAAGGCCGTTAAGTACGCCAACGAGAAGCTGCAGTAACTATGAGCCGCGCTGACTCTTCCGCCATCCGGCCGAAGGCTTCTGCCCTCGGCCGTCGCGGCGGACCCCAGGCCGGGGTCAAAGACGGTAAGGGGACTCACTGGACCACGGCCTTGGCCCCTTACTTGTTTGTCTTCCCGGCCTTCGCCATCGTCTTCATCTTCGTCATCGTCGCTGCGCTGAATACCTGCCGACTGGCCTTCACTGATTCCACCCTGCTGCGACCGGGCAAGTTCGTAGGCATCCAGAACTTTGTAAAGATCGTGCATGACGACTATTTCTGGATCGCGCTGCTCAACTCCACCCTTTATGTGGTGTGCGTGGTCCCCTTTATGGTGATCCTTCCCCTGATACTGGCCAACCTGGTCAAGGGGAACTCCAGGATCATGGGGTTCTTCAGGACCTCCTTCTACACTCCCGTGGTCATGTCGGCTGTGGTGGTGGGAATGATCTGGACCAACCTGCTGGATCCCAAGGGGCTGGTCAACTCGGTTCTGGAGTCCTTGCACATCATTCGCAGCCCGATCCCATTCCTCAGTGATCGCTGGCTGATACTGTTCACATCCATGTTCGTTACCATCTGGCTGGGCCTGGGATACTACATGGTCATCTACCTGACCGCCCTGGCCAACATCGACGCCTCTCTCTACGAGGCCGCCTCGCTGGATGGGGCAGGACCGGTGAGGCAATTTCTCTATGTCACCATCCCAGGAGTGAGATCCACCATCGTGCTGATCATGATGCTGTCCACTATCGCGGCCTTCCGCGTGTTCAACGAGATTTACGTGCTCACCAACGGCACGGCTGGTCCCGGCGGCGAGGACATCACCATGTCCATGCTCATCCAGAAAGAGGGCACGGGCATTCAGGCCAGAACGGGCTATGCCAGCGCTCTGTCACTGATTGTGCTGGTTGTGGTCGGAGCCATGCTGATTTTGCAGCAGATTATCCAGAAGCGGGGGGAGGACTCATGAAAAACGGCCACTCCAAAGTCACTGTTGGCAAGGTTATTCAGTACCTGGTGCTCATACTGGTCTTCATCCTGCTGGTGGGGCCTTTCGTCTGGGAGCTCTCGCTCTCCTTCAAGGGCAAGGGCGACAATGTCTATGCGGTTCCGCCCTATATCATTCCGAAGACGCCCACCTGGGATAATTACATATCCGTCTTCAGACAGGTCCCGGTCTTCCGGTACATGCTGAACACGGTAATCGTCGCCATCCTTTCTATCGGTGGCAACGTCATCTTCTCGACCATGGCCGGATATGCGCTGGGCCGGCTCAAGTGGCGCGGGCGCAACCTGCTCTTCACGATTTTCATGGGCACCATGGTCATCCCCGTCGAGGGTGTGGTCATCTCCCAGTTCCTCATCGTCAGAAGCGTCGGTCTGCAGAACACCCTGTTGGCTGTCGCCCTGCCAGGCATGGTGGGCGCCGTCAACATTCTGCTTATGACCAATGCCTTCAAGGGCATCCCGGATGAGCTTGAGGAGGCGGCCGAGGTGGATGGCGCCAATCTTTGGCAGCGGTTCTACCGGATCTGCGTGCCTCAAGTCAAAGGCACCATGACCGTCGTCGGCATTTTCGCCTTCGTGGGCGCTTGGAATGATTTCCTCTGGCCCCTGATCGTCATCTCCGACGAGTCCAACTACACGCTCACACTGGGCATGAACCGGCTTAAGGGCATGTTCGTTTCGGATCCGAGATTGATAGCAGCGGGGGCCCTGGTCTCCCTGATACCGATCCTGGTCTTCTTCGCCTGCTTCCAACGCTACTTCTTCCGTGGTCTGGAACAGGGTGGCATCAAGGAATAGCATCATTATGAAATTTGGAGTCAATTACACCCCTTCCCACAACTGGTTCTATTTCTGGTTGCATCCGGATTGGGATACCGTCGCCAAAGACCTCGATGACATTGCTTCCATTGGGCTGGACCATATCCGCATCTTCCCGCTGTGGACGATCCTCCAGCCCAACAGAACCTGGATCAACGATGTCGCTTTGGACGACCTGAGGCATATGGCCGCCATGGCGAATGAGCGAGGACTGGATGTCTACTCGGATGTGATCCAAGGGCACATGTCCAGTTTTGACTTCGTGCCCTCCTGGCTGGTCTCATGGCATGAAACCAATATGTTCACGGATGCGGACGCAGTTCAGGCGCAGGCCCAGCTGGTCACTTCGGTATATGAGGCTCTGGCGGACCTGCCGCATTTCCGCGGTCTGACCCTCGGAAACGAATGCAACCAGTTCACCGACCGTGTCCATCCGCGCCGAATGCCCTCTACTTTCAAGGAGGCTGAGGACTGGCTGCTGCAGCTGCTGACCCCACTGAAGGAGAGAGCAGCCCAGGAAGGCCGCGTGCTCCTGCATTCCGAAAACGATGCGACCTGGTATCAGGATGGTCACGCCTTCCTCCCTCGATATGCGTCCAACATCGGAGACATGACCTGTATTCATTCCTGGGTTTTCAACGGAGCCGCCCAGGAGCGCGGTCCCCTGGCCGAGGAGAGCACGCGTCATGCCGAGTACCTGGTGGAACTGTCGAAGGCCTTTGCCAATCAGCCCCATCGGCAAGTTTGGCTGCAGGAGATAGGTGCCCCGCTCAATGTAATGGGTGCAGAGCAGGCCGCTGACTTTTGCAGGTCTTCAGTGGAGCATGCTCTCGATTGCAGCGACATGTTCGGCATCACTTGGTGGTGCTCGCATGACGTCGATCAGCAATTCGGCGATTTTCCTCCCTTTGAGCATCATCTGGGTCTGTTCGATCAAGAGAAGCACCTCAAGCCCATAGGCCAGGCCTTCGCCCAGGCGGTGAAGGACTACTCCGGCAAGGAGGATTCTCGGCCCAGGTCCACGGCTCTGGTCGTAGATGTGGACGAGCACGATGATCCCTTGCTCAGATCTGCCTGCGCGCCTGGCGGGTCCATCTTCGACAAGTGGATGGAACTCAGCCGTCAAGGAGCAAGGCCGACGCTGGTCACCTCCCTGCATGCGGCTGATAGCAGCTGGCTGGATGACAGGGGCATCAGTGAGTGCATCGCCGTCAAATCTGTCGGCGGAAGCTCCTACAGCGCCGTATCCGACTCCTCCCTCCTGCGGAAAAAGTCCTGACTGCTGCATACCCGGCTTCTGGATTCGGCTCCAGCTTTTGTCCGAGGCTAAAATGTGAGCGATAACAAGCTCTTCGGCCTCAGACGAGGTTGTCGGCCATGTTTTGTGCTGATGAGGGTCTAAGTTAGGGTTGGAGGCCGATATTCGTGTGCGCCTGAAGCGTGTGCAGGCAGTCTGGTTTGCTGAGTCGGCCGAGCCGGATCACGGGTGTCGACGAGGATGGTTGATATGAGGTGGCGCATGGACGGCGAGTCCGATGGCGGAGAAACAGAAGCCAGAACGGGCTCGCCCGTTCATAGGGAGATGGACGATGCCAGGGTCAACCTCAAGGACATAGCCAACGAACTAGGGATATCCCAGACCGCGGTCTCATTCGCCATCAACGACAAGCCCGGAGTCTCCATCCAGACCAAGCGCAGAGTTCGCGAAGCGGCTGCCAGAATGGGTTGGAAACCCGCATATGCCGCCCAGGCCCTGGGCAGTTCCAAGACCATGACAGTGGGCTTCGCTCCGGCCAGGTCCATGGATGCCTTCCAGACCGAAGGCTTCATGTTGCATTTCATGGCCGGTATCCATGCCTCCCTGAGCCGGTCGGGCTACGGCCTGCTCTTCCGCCCCTGCGCCACGCTGGATGAGGAGCTGGACACCTACAGGGACTGGGCCAGACGCAAGCGGGTCGATGGGGTGGTGCTGGTGGACCTTCTCTCTGATGATCCCAGGCCCCGGCTCCTGCATAATCTGGATTTGCCGGCTGTATTGGCCGGGGGGCCGGACTCGGACAACTACCTGCCTTCGCTGTCCATCGACGATTCCAGGACCATGACGACGATCATGGACCATCTGAGTTCGCGCGGGCATATCCGGATCGCTTACTTGTCGGGGGATGCAAACCTCGACTACAGCCGGGCCCGTGTCTCTTCTTTCCGGGAGTTTGTCCGTCGGAAGAACCTGGGGGAGCCGAAGGTGGAGTTCACGGACTTCACGCCTGATAGGGCAGCCGCCCTCACTCTTCGTCTCTCGTCAGGGGACAGTCCGTATACGGCTTTTATCTATGAGAACGAGATCATGGCTGCTGCCAGTCTGCGCGTAATGCTGGAAAACAGGATGATGTCCGCTACAGCGCCAGGGTCTGACAATAATATTGCGACTTCTAATTCGGCTTATACAAGTCTGCCAGCCATGGTCAGCTTCGAGGACAGCTTTATCTGTCAGAGCACTTATCCCTCCATCACGTCGGTCCATCGTGATGCCGGGCTCTATGGCACCAAGGTGGCCAACCTGCTTCTGAAGATCTTCCGGGGGGAGCAGGTGGGGGGCAACCGCCGAATTCTGACCCCCAAGCTGGTCATTCGCGAGAGCACGGCGCGTCGGATGCGATGAAACCCGCGACAACCGCCGGGAATTGCGTGCCATGGCACCGGTATCATGGTCGCATGTGAGCGTAAACAGTCATACCTGTGGAACGTCTGCTGCCAAGGCCACCAAGGAGGATGGAATCGTCATGTTCATACCACGCTATTACGAGGATCCAGCCACGCTGCATGTGGGGACCGAGCCGAATCGTGCCTATTGCATGCCAGCCGGCGCCCCCATGGACACGCGTGGTGACCTGCGCAGGCGCTCCGACCGCTACCTGGACCTGGATGGGGACTGGGATTTTCGCTATTATGCCAGCCTCGACCAGTTGGACGCCGAGGTGCAGTCCGCCACCGAGGCCAAGGATCCGGTCTTCTTCGAAGCCGACTACAGCCCTTCCAGGGATGCAGGCCGAGGGGTGTACAAGCCCATCCATGTGCCAGGAGTCTGGCAGACCCAGGGCTATGACAACCCCCAATACACCAACCTGCGTTATCCCTTCCCTTTCGATCCGCCCAGGGTGCCTGCCGACAATCCCTGCGGCATCTACTTGCGCGCCTTCGACTACGAGCCCGATCCCACAGCGCCCCGGGCCCTGCTCAATTTCGAAGGGGTGGATTCCTGCTTCTACCTCTGGGTCAATGGGGATCTGATCGGCTACAGCCAGGTCTCGCACGCCACCAGCGAGTTCGATGTGACCGACCACCTGCGGCAGGGCCGCAACCAGCTGGCCGTTCTGGTGCTCAAGTGGTGCGATGGCAGCTATCTGGAGGACCAGGACAAGTTCCGCATGAGCGGCATCTTCCGCGATGTCTACATCCTGCGTCGGCCCAAGGCACGTCTGCGCGACTGGTTCGTCCACACCGACCTGGACGAGGGGATGGGTCATGCCAGTGTGACCCTGGATCTTGATCCGACTGGCGTAAGGGACCGGGACGATGCCGCCCTTGACGTCCAGGCTCTGCTGACCGACCCCGATGGGGTGGAGGTGGCCAGGGCCGAGCTGACAGGTTGCAAGGAGCCTGCGCAATTTGTCCTGGAAGTTAGCCATCCTCGCTTCTGGAATGCCGAGGACCCTGAACTTTACCGGCTTACCTTGTCGACCAGATCCAGTTCTACTGGGGAGCATCCCGACGAGGTCATCACCGAGTACATCGGCCTGCGAACCATCAGCGTGGACGGCCAGGTGGTCAAGGTCAACGGCAGGCCTGTCAAGATCCACGGGGTCAACCGGCATGACGGGGATCCGCGTACCGGCTTCGCCATCGACCAGCAGCAGATCATGCGTGACCTGACCCTGATGAAGGCGCACAACGTCAACGCCATCCGCACCTCCCATTACCCCAACAGTCCCCAGTATTACGCTCTCTACGACCAGCTGGGCTTCTATCTGATCGCCGAGGCCGACCTGGAGGCCCATGGCATCGAGGCCCTCTACCACGGTCCGGGCTGGAAGGAGCCAGATTACTGGAATGGTCGTATAGCCGACGAGCCGCGTTTCACCAAGGCCATTGTCGACCGGGTCCAGCGCAGTCTGGAGCGGGACAAGAACCACCCCTCCATCCTGATTTGGTCCATGGGCAACGAAAGCGGATACGGCTGCGGCATCGAGGCGGCTCTGGCCTGGACCAAATCTCGGGATCCCTCCCGTCTGACCCACTACGAGTCGGCCATCCACGGCTCGCCCCGTAAGGACTTGGACTACAGCAATCTGGACATCACCTCGCGGATGTATCCCAGCATCAAGCAAATCGAGGATTACTTCACGCCGGAGGGTCCTCACGGCATCAGCAGCCACGGGGATGACGGTGACGGGGGCCGTCGGCCTTACTTCCTCTGCGAATACTGTCATGCCATGGGGCTGGGCCCAGGGGATCTGGAGGACTACTTCCGAGTCTTCCAGGCTCATCCGGGACTTCTGGGCGGTTGCATCTGGGAGTGGGCCGACCACGCCATCGACCAGGGCAGGGACCGCAGGGGCCGTCGGATCTATGCCTACGGGGGAGACCACGGCGAGTACCCCCATGATGCCAACTTCTGCATGGACGGCCTGGTCTACCCCGACCGGCGGCCCCACACCGGCCTTAGGGAATTCAAGAACGTCTTCCGACCGGCCCGTCTGGTCGGCTACGATCCCCAGACCCGTCTGCTCACCCTGCATAATTATTTGGACTTCACTTACCTGGACGAATACCTGAGCCTGAAGTGGATCCTCCTGTGTGATGGAGAGCCGGTGGCTTCCGGGATGCCCGAACTGGATCGGGGGACCGGCCTGCATATCGCCCCCCATGCCGAGGGCACCGTGGGTCTGCCCGCCATGGATCCCCCTGAGAAGGGCCGTCTTACCCTGCTTGTGGAGTACACCCTGGCCAAGGCCGATCCAGTGCTTCCCCAAGGGCATCCGCTGGGCTTTGATCAGCTTGAAGCTGCGGACATGGGGTTGCCTGAACGCCCTAACGGCGTGGCCAGGCTCATCAGTGCCGACCCCGGCAGCGGATCCCGGGGCGCCCATCGGCCGGTGGTCAGGCGGACTGATGCCCGTTTCAATGTGGAGGGAGCCGACTGGCGCTACGTCTTCAACCGCCGTACCGGCATGGTGGAATCCATGAGCATCGACAACCGTTCCCTGTTGACCGCCCCTATGGAGGTCAACCTCTGGCGGGCGCCCACCGACAACGATGCCACCATCAAGGAGGAATGGCGCAAGGCCGAATACGACCGGGCTAGTACCCGAGCCCTATCCTGCCAGCTGCAGACCGACCAGGGCAGGGGATTGACCACGATCAGAGCCGAGCTGTCCCTGGTGGCGCCCTTCATTCAGCCCATGGGCAGCATTCTCGCCACCTGGACCCTGAGCGACCAGGGTGGGCTGGATCTTAAGATGGAGCTGCATCGGGATCCCGAGTTCCCCTATCTGCCCAGGTTCGGCCTTCGACTCTTCCTGCCCAAGAGTCTGCAGCGGGTCACCTACTGCGGCTATGGGCCCTACGAGAGCTACCGGGACATGCACCGTGCCAGCCACTATGGCGTTTTCCATAACACCGCGTCAGGCATGGTCGAGCACTACCTGCGTCCTCAGGAGAACGGCTCCCATTATGGCTGCGACTACGTCCTGGTGGAGGATGACCGCTCCCTGCTGCAGACGGCGGGGGATGGGCCCATCAGCTTCAACTGCTCTCCTTACACGCAGGAGGAGCTGACTGTCAAGGGGCACGACCATGAGTTGGAGGAATGCGGCTCGACCGTGCTCTGCCTGGACTATGCCACAAGCGGCATAGGTTCCAACAGCTGCGGACCCGAGCTGGATCCCGCCTACCGCCTGGATGAAACCGATCTGGTCTTCGGACTGCATCTGCGGGTCCGTTCCAAGTGACCCAGGCTGGCGGGGCCTTTCATCCCCGCCAATGCAGGTACTGCTGGTAAACCTGCTCGCAGGGTGCGCCCGTCAGTGTGGTCTCGATGTCCACAGACCAGGATGGAGGTTCCTCTTCTCCTGTCAGAGTCCAGGCTGCCTGGCGGGCCGCACCGATGGCCACGTACTCGTCCGGCCGGGGCAGCTGCACATCCATGCCTAGGATTCTCGGGGCATAGGCTCTGACCGCTGGGGACTTGGCACCGCCGCCGACCAAAAGGATCCTGGCGACCGTGGTGCCCAGCCGTTTCAACAGCTCCAGGCAGTCACGCTGGGAGCAGAGCAGGCCCTCCACGAATGCTCTGGCCAGGTTGGTGCGGGTTGTGTTGGCCAGGGTCAGTCCCTCCAGCCTGGCGTGGGCATCAGGGCGGTTCGGGGTGCGTTCGCCGTCGAAGTAGGGGATCAGGGTGATGCCCTCGGCTCCCGGCGAGGACTTCTCCGCCAGCTCCGCCAGACCGTCATAATCAGTTCCCAAGGCGGCTGAGCCTGCATCCAGGATGCGTGATGCGTTGATGGTGCAGGCCAGGGACAGCCAGTGGCCGGTGGCATCAGCGAATCCGGTTACCGAGGCGCTCATGTCGTAGGCGGGGACCGGGCTGACCGCAGCAGCGACCCCCGAGGTTCCCAGGGAGATGGATACGTCGCCCACCTGCATGGCCAGTCCCAGCGCAGTCATGGCGTTGTCTCCGCCGCCTGGCGCGATGATGCAGCCTCCGGGCACATCCCTGCCGGCGATGCGGGGGTCGGCCTTGGCTCCGACCTGGTGGGGGCCAAGAACCTTAGGTAGGATCACATGCTCGGCCATGCCGTCGGGTAGGGCCATGGCCAGCAGGTCACGCCGGTAGCGGTCGGCAGCGGGGTCATAGTAGCCGGTGCCGGAAGCATCAGAGCGATCAGTGAAGAGGTCCTCCAGCCCGGGTTCAGTCTCGGGGTCGGCAGCAGGGCCGTGGCCGGCGATGACCCAGCTCAGCCAGTCGTGGGGGAGGCAGATAGCCGAGATAGCCTTTGCATTATCCGGCTCCACCCGGCTGATCCAGGCTACTTTGGTGATGGTCAACGAGGCTACGGGGGAGGAACCCACAGCCCGCACCCAGGCTTGTTTGCCCCGCATGACCAGGTCCTGGTCTGAATCCGGGTTCTTGTTTGGCCCATTGTTTTCCGCACGAGCGCTTTCAGCCTCGCCGGTCTTGGATTTGGCTAGCCGGATGATGAGATCGTCGGCATCAGGAGCCGAACGCGTATCGTTCCAGAGCAGGGCATCCCTGATTACCTGCCCCTGGCGGTCCAGCAGCACCATGCCGTGCTGCTGGCCGCCCACGCTGATGGCCGAGACATCGTCCAGACCTCCCGCCTGCCTCGCAGCCTCCTGAAAGGCCTTCCACCAGGCCATGGGATCAACGCATGTGCCTGCCGGATGGGGAGCCTTGCCAAAGCGGACTAGCCGACCAGTCTGAGCCTCGGTGACCCTCACCTTGCAGGACTGGGTCGATGTGTCCACTCCCGCCACCAGGATCTCATTCATGTCAGCCTCCTTGCCTGATCAATATCATTAATTCATCATACTAATGCGTCTTCATGAAAAGCTAAGTTCAGGATGATCAGCGGCTAGCGCCTCTTTGAATGCTTCAAATAGTCAAATCAATAAACTTTGTGCTAATATGTGTGCCGGAAGAGATTCGGCTTGCCGAGGGGGACAAGTCGGAGGCACCCCTTCAACGAAGAAAGGAACCACAATGAACAATTGGAAACGAGCGGTTTGTGCGCTGGCCGGGATTGTCATGCTCGCGTCCGCAGGCGCCTGCGGAGGCTCCAGAGGCGCGACTGCGGGGGGGGGGGGGGCATAAAAGCCAAAAACCCCTCGGATGTGACTGTCGGGATCTCGATGCCGGAACAACAGCTGGAACGCTGGCGTCTCGACGGCGATAACCTCAAAAAACGGCTTGAGAGCAAGGGCTACAAGGTCCTCCTGCAATTTGCTGACAATAAGACGGATCTGCAGGCTTCCCAGATTCAGAATATGGCCAATCAGGGAGCTGATTTCGTTGTCATCGCTTCCATTGATGGCACGGCGGTAGGGCCGGCCGCGGAGGCAGCCAAATCAAACGGCGCTACGGTGATTGCCTACGATCGACTGATCATGAACACCGATGCTTGTGACTACTACTCAACCTTCAACATCACTGAGGTGGGCAAACTCCAAGGACAGTACATTGTTAAGAAGCTCGGTCTGGACAGCGGCAAAAAAGGGCCGTTCAATATCGAGCTGATGACGGGCTCGCCTACCGACAACAACGCCAAATACTACTTCCAGGGATCCTGGTCGGTCCTCGAGCCCTATTTTAAAAACAGGTCATTGGTGTCCCCGTCTGGTCGAGTTCCCAAGAATATGGAGGATTGGCAGAGCATCGGCATACAGAATTGGGATCGCCAAAACGCGCAGAGCGAGATGGAAAACCGTATCAATTCCTATTACAACAGCGGAAGACATCTTGATGCCGTTCTCGCCCCCAATGATGCAATTGCCATGGGCACTGTAAACGCTGTAGACGCAGCCGGCTGGAACTACTATCCGATCATTACCGGCCAGGATGCCGAAAAGGCCAATGTGGCCAATATCGTTGCCGGAAAACAGACAATGACAGTCTATAAGGACACCCGTAAGCTGGCTGATTCCACTGCTGCTCTGATCGAGAAACTGGTCAAGGGGCAGAAGCCCAAGACCAACGACACATTCAACAACAACAATAAGGATGTGCCTTCGGTTCTGCTGAAGCCGGTCTCTGTTGACAAGGACAACGTCAAGAAGGAACTGGTTGACAGTGGGTACATCTCTGCTGCCGACGCAGGACTGTGACGAAACGTTATAGGGCATTCGCCAAAGTTCAATGAGTGCGGATGCCCTTCAATTCAGAAGGCACCAATGACATCATCACAAAACATGATTTTGGAAATGCGGGACATTGTGAAGTCCTTCGGTCCGGTCACGGCATTGGACCATGTCAATATCAAGGTCCAACAGGGTCAGATCTTCTCCATCTGCGGTGAGAATGGGGCTGGTAAATCCACCCTCATGAACGTTCTGTCGGGAGTCTACCCGTATGGGTCATATTCGGGGAGCATAATCTACCAGGGCAAACCCTGCAGGTTCTCCAGCATACGAGATTCGGAGCGCGAGGGAATCGTCATCATCCACCAGGAGCTGGCACTCGAGCCCTACATGACGATTGCTCAGAATATCTTTCTGGGCAACCCCATCACCAAGGGAATCTTCATCCAGGATGATCAGCAACGCCGGAAGGCCAAGGATGTCATGTCCCTGGTCGGTTTGGACGAGGATCCAGATACCCTGGTCTCCAACCTGGGCGTTGGCAAGCAACAACTGGTGGAGATCGCCAAAGCGCTCAGCAAGAACGTTCATTTGCTTATTTTGGACGAACCCACAGCCGCGCTCAACGATGAGGATTCTTTCCATCTGCTGGATTTGATCGACCGGCTTCGCAGGGAACGTGGCATAACTGCCATCATCATCTCGCACAAACTCAACGAAATTGCGGCGTCAGCGGATGTCGTCCAGGTGATCAGGGACGGGAGAACCATCAGCGATTGCCGGGTTGATAAGAAGCACCCGCTGGACATGGATGCCTTGATCCGCGATATGGTCGGCAGACCAATGACCAATCGTTATCCGGTGCACGAATCGCAGATCGGCAAGGAGATGTTCCGTGTGGAGCATTGGAGAGTCCACCATCCACAAGATTCCAACCGCTTGGTGGCCAAGGAAGTCAGCTTCAACCTGCGCGCAGGCGAAATAGTGGGCATGGCTGGGCTGATTGGGGCCGGAAGGACCGAAACCGCTATGAGCATCTTCGGTCACCAGTACGGCGTCGGGGCTAGCGGCGACATATACATGGAAGGTAAGAGAATTTCCCTGCCCGATGTGCGCTCGGCCATTGACGCGGGTCTGGCTTACGCCACTGAAGAAAGGAAAGAGTACGGCCTGAACCTGATCGCGTCCATACGAGAGAACACCTCGATGGCTAACCTCGGACACCTGTCTCACCACGGTGTCTTGGATCTCGACCGCGAAAAACGGATTGCTGAGCAGTATCGGCGGGATTTCAGGACGAAAACTCCGAGCATAGAGATGCCGGCGAGCAGCCTGTCCGGAGGCAATCAGCAGAAGGTGGTGCTTTCCAAGTGGGTATCCACTGAGCCCAAAGTGCTCATGCTGGACGAGCCGACCCGCGGCATCGACGTGGGTGCCAAATACGAGATATACGAGATCATAGACCGGCTGGCAGATGCCGGTTCGGCCATTCTGGTCATATCCTCCGAGTTGCCTGAGCTCCTGGGTATCTGTGACCGAATCTACACGATGAGTCAAGGGATCATCACGGCATGTCTGGACGCCCATGCCACCGACCAAGAGGAGCTGATGCGGTACATGACGTCTGAGATCCCTTGCAGTGAGGAAGCGGTGTTCGCATGAGCATCAAGGAAGGAAAAACAACAATGAAGCAGTCGGTCGCTGATGCGCCCAATGACAGCGGGACTCCGCAGGTGGCCACGCTTAAGGCCACCTTGCTGGGCAATGCACGACAATATGGAATCTATCTGGCTCTGGTAGTGGTCATCGCTATCTTCGAAGTGCTGACTGGGGGGCGTCTGCTCTTCCCCAACAATTTCGTTGCCCTTTTCCAGCAGAATGCCTATGTGCTCATTCTGGCCATCGGCATGCTTATGGTGATCATCGGTACGCATATCGATCTGTCTGTGGGCTCCGTGGTGGCTTTCATCGGCGGCATGGGCGCTTTCATGATGAAGAACTGGGGTTTGAACTGGTTTCTGGCTATTGCGCTCATGCTTGCGCTCGGGCTCATTGTGGGTATCTGGCAGGGCTTCTGGGTGGCCTACGTTGGCGTACCAGCCTTTGTCACGACCCTTGGTGGAATGCTGGTTTTCCGCGGTCTTGCAACTGTGATCGCCGGTGAGTCCATTCCCCTTCGCTCTCGTGAGTTCCGTGCCATCTCCAAGGATTTTCTGCCCAACATCTTCGGGTTCTGGTTTGGTTTGGATGTGCTGACCTTGGTCGTTGGGGCAGTGGTCATAGTCTTGGTCATCGTAATGCAGATTCGTCGCCGGTCACATGCAATCCGGGTCGGTCTGCAGGCTGAGCCAAAGAGCTGGGTGATCATCAAGTGTGTGCTGGCCACCGCAGTCATTGGGTTTGTAACCTATCTGCTGGCTTCATCCGGAAACCAGACTCAGGGCGGCATACCCATCGTGCTGGTCATCATCGCTGTGCTGGTGGGCATTTACTGGTTCGTTCTCAATCGAATGGTGCTGGGACGCGATATATATGCGGTCGGCGGCAATAGAAAGGCTGCCGTGCTTTCGGGCATCGATACACACAAGGTCGATTTCAAAATATTCCTCAACATGGGGCTGCTTGCCGCCATCGCCGCCATCATCACTCTGTCCCGACTGGCTTCGGCTACGGCCCAGACCGGTATGGAGTTTGAAATGGACGCCATTGCCGCCTGCTTCATAGGTGGTGCGGCTGTGGCTGGTGGCGTAGGTACCATCCCCGGTGCCATGGTAGGCGCACTGATCATGGGTGTGCTCAACCAGGGACTGTCGATCATGGGCGCGGATGCCGCCATTGTGAAGATCATCAAGGGTCTGGTTGTGATTATTGCCGTAGCATACGATTTGATCAGCAAACGCCATAAGAAGTAATTGCTGACCTGTTTGCGCCCCGCCTTCTGCAGAGGGCGGGGCCTTGCTTAAAGCTCGCCATTGATATTCCTCCCCGGCTTTTGCGTGCTCATCCGCGGGGGGGGGGGCGGTTAACTTTGCGGATTTTGGCAGGTTCATGTGTGATACTGAAAGGTGGTTTCTGACATGTAGGGCGGTTTTGCCGCCCGGATTTGGAAGGATGATTTCCGTGACTGCCCTGCGCTCCATCAATCAGGATGATCTGAGGAACCACAACCTCTCGGTCATCGTTGACACCATTCTGCGGTCGCCTACCTCGCTCAGCAGGGCGGATCTGGCCAAGGCCACGGGGCTGACCAAGGCCACCATGTCGCTCCTGGCCGGGCTGCTGCTCAGGAATCGGGTAGTACACGAGGAAGAACCTGAGACTTCGCAGAGCAGCCATGGCCGACCAAGCACCCCGCTGTCTATCGCACACGGACACTGGGCCGGCCTGGGCCTACAGATCAACACTGATGGCTACGGATGTCTGGCCATGGATCTGGATGGCACCCTGATCGATTCGGCCTGGGTCAAAGATGATATGCATGAGGCGGAACCCGATCGGGTCTTCTCTGACCTAGAGAAGCTGGCCAAGCCCATCGAACGCAAGCTGTCCCGTCGGCACTACCGTACAGTGGGTTCGGGTCTCGCCCTGCCTGGTCTGGTCGGCGGCGACACCACCCTGCTCATGGCCCGCAACCTGGGATGGGAACGTCTGGATCTGCAGGACTTTCCTCTGGTCCGTCGTCTAGCTCCCAGAGTGGGCAACGAGGCGCGTCTGGCAGCCCTTGCCCAGATTCCCGGCTACGCGGCCCAGCGTCCTGCGGGCGGACATGAGGGGCCGCTTTCGCCCACCGACTCCTTTATTTACATTTCCACTGACATCGGCATCGGCGGGGCTGTGGTGCGTCGCGGGGCCGTCGAGACCGGAGACCATGGGTTCGCCGGTGAATTGGGGCATGCCTCGGTGGATCTGAACGGCCCCACCTGCCGTTGCGGCCGCCGTGGGTGCTTGGAGACCTATGCCGGGCGCAGAGCTCTGGTCGAGGCGGCTGACATCGCCACGGGAGCTGAGGCGGTCACGCCCCAGGCCATGGAGGAACTCTACCTGCGCTGGCAGCAGGGCGATGCCAAGGCCGTCGATGCCATCGACCGTGGGCTCGATGCCATGATCTCGGTCATCGCCTCAGCCATCAATATTGTCGACGTGGATACGGTCATCCTAGGGGGATTCTGGTCACACTTCGGAGGGAACTTGGCCCAGCGTTTGCAGGATCGGCTCAATCAGCTGACCCTGGGCCGGGATGCCGTGGACATTCGGGTGCTCATCCCCACCCAGGCGGACTATCCGGCCCTCAAGGGAGCAGCCTTGGTAGGCCTGCGCCGCTTCATCGACGATCCGCTGGATTTCTTCGAGGATTGATGCGTCAAGGACTGAGCTGTCCAAGGGTGCAATGGCCGGCCTGAGACTAGTCGGAATTTGCGGGCAGCTCCCTGCCGCCAACCCTGAAGAGGGTGCGGGCGTCTCCGCCCTGCAGGCGTTCCAGATAGGTTCGAGCTCGAGCCATGCGTTCGACAGTGGTCTGGGTCAGCGGGGCTGGGAGTCGATCGGGGTCGAACCAGCCGACCGACAGGCTCTCTTCGTCACCCACAAAGGGGTCGGTGTTGCCGCTGGGGTCAGGCTGACAGATGAACAGATGATCCATGTACATGGTCCGGTCGCCGTTGGCATAGGTGATCACCTCTTGGGAGGATGTGACTGCCGCCAGGTCGGTGACGATCACATCCACCCCGGTCTCCTCCTTGACTTCGCGGACCACGGTGTCAGCTGGCTCTTCGCCCGGTTCGTTGATTCCGTAGACCAGGGCCCACTGGCCGGTGTCAGAACGTCGACCCAGAAGGAGCCGGCCCTGGTCATCGCTGACGAAGGCCGTCACACCGTTCAGCCAGAGCAGGTCATGACCTATGGACCGGCGCAGTTTGAGCACGAAGTCAGGGGTGGGCATACATCAGTCCCGGTCCGGGCCGGCAAGAGCAGCCCGCTGCTTCATCCAGGCCTCCACCTCTTCGACGGTCTTGGGGATGCTTGCAGACAGCCACTGGGGTCCCTGCTCGGTCATGAGCACGTCGTCCTCCACACGCACCCCGATGCCCCGGAACTCCGGGGGCACCAGCAGGTCGTTCTCCTTGAAGTAGAGTCCGGGTTCGATGGTGAAGATCATCCCGGGGGTGATGGAGGCGCCCTGATATGACTCGTATCGGGCTTCGGCGCAGTCATGCACGTCCAGACCCAGGTGATGGGCACAGCCGCAGGCGTGCCAGCGGCGGTGCTGCTGGCCCTGAGGGGAGAGGGACTCCTCCACGCTGACCTTGAGAATGCCCCACTCGTGCAGGGTCTGGGCCAGTACCCGCATGACAGCATGGTGGATGTCCGAGTAGGTGGCTCCGGGCCTAGCGGCTTCAAAGCCGGCCTGCTGGGCCTTGAGCACGGTCTGGTATATACGTTTCTGCAGGGGGCTGAAGGTGCCGCCTACGGGGAAAGTGCGAGTGATGTCGGCTGTGTAGAGGCTGTTGACCTCCACGCCCGCATCGATCAGGAGCAGGTCGCCCTTCTGGACTGTCCCGTCGTTGCGCATCCAGTGCAGGATGGGGGCATGCCTGCCCGAGGCGATGATGGACCCGTAGCCCACGTCATTGCCTTTCTCGCGGGCGTTGGCGTTGAAGACGCCCTCCAGCATCCGTTCGGAGCGGGGACGGCCCACCACCTGGGGCAAGTGGGTAAGAATTCGGTCGAACCCATCCTTGGTGGCGGCGATGGCCTTGCGCATCTCGCCCACCTCATAGTCGTCCTTGATCATGCGGGCCTCGGAGGTGAACTCTTCGAGCTTGTCGTCGGCTTCCTCATTGCGGTCCGGGCCGCCGATGCCATTGGCCTTGCGGGCTGCCTCCACCTGGTTCAGGACCTCCTGGTCGGCGGTGCGGATCACACGCAGCCTGACCGCTCCCTGGTCCGGCCCCAGATCCTTGGCAATGGCATCAGGGAAAGCGGCGATGTCCCTGGTGGGGATGCCGGTCATGATGGCCAGCTCCCGCAGTCCGGCTCGAGGACCCACCCAGTACTCCCCGTACTGAGAGGAACGGTAGTAGTCGCGGGTGGACTGATCGGCCCGGGGATGGACGAAGAGCTCAGGGGTGTGGGTCAGGCCTTTGGCGGCCTCCGGACTGTCGGGGTCCACTGGGTCCAGGACCAGGATGGCTCCTGGCTCATAGTCCTCGCCCAGGCCCGTGTAGTAGGCGAAGGTGGTGTCTGGGCGGAAGGCGTAGTCGTTATCGTTGTTTCGAGTCTTGTAGGATCCGGCAGGGATGACCAGTCGTTCGCCGGGGAAACGCCGGCCCAGCTCACGCAGGCGGCGTCCGGTGTATTTGCTGGACTCCAGCGGCTCTATCTGAGGCTCCTGGGCCTGCCAGCCGGTGGTCATGAACTCTTGGAAGGCGGGGGAGTTGGGGCGCAGGGTGCGGTTGTTCACTCGGTCTTCCATGTTCTGCTCATCCAGGTCCACATTCTTGGGATCGGTGTCTCCTTGTAGATGCTCCTGCGCGGATGCGGTCACGTCCAGCCTCCTTGAAATTCCGGTTCTGACTATGTTGGTTCCATGGTAGTGCGTTCGACCGATGTGACAGTCGGCTGTTCCGGCCCTCAATCGGGGTCGGTCGCGCATAGAATAGGCGGGAAGCATCCACAGCCAGCAGGAGGCGCAGGCAGAATATGTCATTCGAACACCCCAACAGCAAGGGTCAGAATATTCGGGATGTCGAGCGGGCCATCATGGCGCGTCCCGCCGAGCACGACAGCCCCAACCTGGACTTGGACAGGATGGGGATGATGCTGGACCTGCTGGGCCACCCGGAGCACAGCTTCCGGGTCATCCACGTCACCGGGACCAACGGCAAGGGGTCCACGGCGCGGATGGCCGAGGCTCTGGTGCGGGCTTACGGTCTGCGCACCGGGCTCTATACATCGCCGCACTTGGAGCGGATCAATGAACGAATCGCCATCGACGGTCAGGAGCTCTCAGATGAGGACTTCGTAGACCTTTACCAGCAGATCGAGGATTTCATCGCCATGGTGGACGACCGCTTTGCCCAGCAGGGTAGGGCTCCCATGAGCTTTTTCGAGGTCCTGACCGCCATGGCCGTCTGGGCCTTCGCCGACGCCCCTGTGGACGTGGCCATCGTCGAGGTGGGGATGGGCGGCCGCTGGGATGCCACCAACGTCCTTGATGGCGATGCCGCCATTATCGGGCCGGTGGACATGGATCATATGCAGTGGCTTGGGGATACGGTCGAGCAGATAGCAGGCGAGAAGGCCGGGATCATCAAGCCCAAGTCCACGGTCATCGTCGGCGCCCAGCCTCATGAGGAGGCCGTCATGCCCATTATCGAGCAGGCCGTGCGCGAGCAGGGCGCCCCTACTCTGCTGAGGGACGGCAACGAGCTGGAGGTGGTATCCCGTATGCCCGCAGTGGGCGGCCAGGTGGCCACGCTGCGTACGCCGCAGGGACTCTACAAGGATGTGCCCATTGACAAGTTCGGTGAGCATCAGGCCCACAACGCGCTGGCAGCCCTGGCTGCGGCTGAGACGGTCGTCCCCGTCAACGGGGCCCTGGACCAGGATCTGGTGGCCGAGGCCTTGAGCCAGGTGCGCATCCCCGGACGGATCGAGCAGGTACGCACCTCGCCCACCATCATCATCGATGGTGGGCACAACTTGAACGCGGCCCAGTCCCTGCGCTCGGCCATCGAGGAGAACTACGACTTCAAGCAGCTGGTGGGTGTGATTTCCATGATGGCTGACAAGCAGGTGGAGGACTATCTGGGCCTGCTGGAGCCCGTGTTGGACAGCGTCGTGGTCACCGAGAACTCCTGGAAGGGCCGAGTCATGCCGGCCGAAGATTTGGAACGAATCGCTGTGCGGGTCTTCGGCCCCGACAGGGTGGTCCGGCGCGACCGGATGCCTGATGCCATCCAGGCGGCTGTCGACATGGTTGACAGCGAGGATCAGACCGGGGTGGGCTATGGCCGCGGTGTACTGATTTGCGGCAGCTTCGTCACCGCCGGCGATGCCCGCACCCTGCTGGCCGAGCGTCCCAATCCCGATCTGGCCAAACCTAAGGCGGAGCGCGCCTGATGTATCTCAAGGAGCTGACCCTCAAGGGCTTCAAGTCCTTCGCCTCGGCCACCACCCTGCGCTTCGAGCCGGGCATCACCGCTGTGGTGGGCCCCAACGGATCAGGCAAATCCAACATCGTCGACGCCCTGGCCTGGGTCATGGGCGAGCAGGGGGCCAAGAGCCTCCGCGGCGGATCCATGGAGGATGTCATCTTCGCCGGCACCTCCTCCAGGCCGCCACTGGGCCGGGCTCAGGTCACCCTAACCATCGATAACACTGATCGGACCTTGGACATCGACTACACCGAGGTGACCATCAGCCGAACCATCTACCGCAATGGCGGGTCCGAATACGCCATCAACGGATCCGACTGCCGCCTACTGGACATCCAGGAACTGCTCAGCGACACCGGGCTGGGCCAGCAGATGCATGTGATTGTCGGCCAGGGGCGGCTGGATGCCATTCTGCGAGCTGATCCGGCAGGTCACCGTGCCTTCATCGAGGAGGCGGCCGGCATCCTCAAACACCGCAAGCGCAAGGAACGGGCCCTGCACAAGCTGGCCAACACCGAAGCCAACCTGTCCCGTCTGGATGACCTGATCGGCGAGATTCATCGGCAGCTGGGGCCGCTTGGCCGCCAGGCCAAGGTCTCCCGCCGGGCCGACATGATCCAGGTCAGCCTGCGGGACGCCCAGGCCCGCATCCATGCCGACGACGCCTTGACCTCGCAAAAAAAGCTGGAGGATCTGCGCTCGCAGATGGCCCGGACCAGGGAACGGCTGGCTCGCGGGCAGGATGATCTGACCAGGGTCAAGCTCCGCATTGAACAGCTGGAGGGGCTGGACCGACGGTCCAGTCCGGCCTTGGAGGCAGTCAACCAGCAATGGAACGACCTGACCAAGCTGGGTGAGCGAGCCGGTTCCTTGGCATCATTGGCCAGGGAGCGCAGCCGTTCATTGGAGGCCAGTATGGTGACCGATCAGGGGCAGGACCCCGGGTTGCTCAGGCGGAGGGCCGACGAGCTCAAGGGCCAGGCCGATCAGACGGAGGGCCAGGTTGGAGCCGACCGGATCGCCCTGGATGGCTGTGTCCAAGCCCGTGCGGATCTGGAGCGGCGGCTGGCCGCTCACCGGCAGACCATGACCGAGCTACGGCAGGCGGCCAGAAAGCGGCAGGCTCGGCTGGGCGACCTGGCGCAGCTGGTGGCCAAGGAGGACTCGGCCCTCGAACTATCCAGACAGCGCGAGCATGATCTGACCCGTCAGCAGGATCAGGCCAGAGAGGGCCTGGAGCGGGCCAGGAACAGGGTGCGGGACCTGGATAACCAGGAGGAAAGTCCCGACCAGGACGGCAGACAAGCCCTGGACCAGGCAGGTAAGGTCAGGGACCAGGCCCGCAGCAGGCTCAACGACCTTCAGGAGCACGAGCGACGAATCCAGTCCGATGCCATATCGGCCCAGGCCAAGGCCGATGCCCTGGCGGACACGCTGGACCATCGCGGCGCTGGCGAGGCCCTGTCCCAGGCGGGGGATACGGCCCTGCTGGGTGTGCTGACCGACTTCGTCCAAGTGGAGGAGGGCTGGGAGGAGCCCCTGGCCCAGGCCTTGCACGACTACGCCTCGGCCTTGGTGGCCAAGGATGGTCAGACGGTCGACCAGACCCTGGAACGAGCCCGCCGAGACCGTCTTGGACGCGCAGCGCTGATCTCAGCATCAGGCCCGCTCAAGGGGGCAGACATGAAGCCCGGAGACGGCCCCTGGAGGTCGGCTGCCGACCTGGTGGCCCTGCGGAAGCATCCTGCCGATCCTGAATGGGCCCAAGGGGTGCTGGCTGCCGTCCGCAGCCTGCTGGCCTCTACAGCTGCCGTCAATGACGCTGATCAGGCCCGCCGCGCCTTGGAAGACGGATGGCAGCAGGCGTTGACCCGCCTGGGCGACCTCTATGACCGGGCAGGTGCTGTAGGCGGATCCGCTCTGGCAACTAGTGACTTGGCGCTGACTGCGCGCAGGGATAAGGCCCTGGCACAGGTAGAGGCCCTCCAGGAGGAATCCCAGGCACTGCAGCCGCAGATGGAAGCGGCCCGTGCCGCCCTTGAGCAGGCTGAGCAGAAGCTGCAGGAGGCGCGCAACAAGTGCACCGAGGCCCGGGTCAAGGCTGAGCAGACAACCCGGGAGCTGGCGGCAGCTCACAAGGAGTCGGATCGAGCCCAGGCCGGGGTCAAGGATCTGGATGACCGGCTGGCTCAGGTGCGCGACCAGGTGCGCACGCACGAACTCAAACTGGAGGACCTCAAGGCAGGCCTGGCCCGTGCCCAGGAGGACAGGGAATCTGATTCTGATGACCCGGAGGGCATGGAAGACCGACAGCATGAATTGGAGACGGCTCTGGACCAGGCCCGCACTGCCGAGATGGAGGCCAAGCTGTCCTGGACCGAGAGCGACCGGCGGCATGCCTCCTTGCTGCGGCAGATCGATCTGCTGCAAGATCAGGCCGATCAGGCTGAACGCCGCCGTCAGCGAATAGGAGAGGAGAACCGTCGTCGCAAGGCCGGCATGGCCTCCCTGGGGCTGATCGCGCTCAGGGCCGACCTGCTGGCCCAGCTGATCAAGGGGAGGATGGAGCGCGCGGCCCGCCGCCGGGATCAGCTCAAGGCCAAGGCTTCGGCCCACGACAAGGAGCTGACCGATCTGCGGGCCGACAGGGACGCTCTGGAACCCAAGGTGGCCGGTCTTCGGCAGGATGAGCACGGTCTGGATCTGGATCGGGAGCGCCTGGCCGGCGAGGACGGCCGCCTACGTCAGCGCATTCAGGATGATCTGGGCATGGAGCCGGGGGAGTTGATCCGCGAATACGGCCCTGACCGTCCGGTTCCCGTCCTGGATGACGAGGGCAATCCGGTGCCTCTGGACCAGGATGCGGCGGAGAAAGAAGGTGATTCACCAGCCTTCAAAACAGTGCCCTACCAACGCGGGGAGCAGGAGAAGCGGCTGGCCAAGGCCAAGCGGGACCTGGCTGCCCTGGGGAAAGTCAACCCGCTGGCCACCGAGGAATACGAGGCTTTGGAGTCCCGTAACCGCTACCTGCACGAGCAGCGTCAGGATGTGATAGGCTCCCGGGATGATCTGATGGCCCTGGTCAAGGATCTGGATTCGACCATGGTCACGGTCTTCAAGGAGGCCTTCGACGACACTGCCAAGGCCTTTGAACGCATCTTCGCCACCCTCTTTCCAGGCGGGCGCGGGCGGTTGCGGCTGGAGGATCCGGATGACCTGCTGACCACAGGCGTTCTGGTCGAGGCCAGCCCGGCCGGCAAGAAGGTCCGTCGGCTCTCTCTGCTCTCGGGCGGGGAGCGGTCGCTGACAGCCTTGGCCCTGCTCCTGGCCATCTTCACAGCCCGGCCAAGCCCCTTCTATGTCATGGACGAGGTCGAGGCCGCCCTGGATGACGTGAACCTGACCAGGTTGCTCAAGGCCTTCGAACAGTTGCGTGAGCATGCCCAGCTGATCATCATCACCCACCAGCAGCGGACCATGGGCATCGCCGATGCCCTCTACGGGGTCACCATGCGGGGGGACGGGGTGACGGCCGTCATCTCCCAGCGGCTGAAGGATCCGAATCGTTCCGGTCGTGAAGAGCCCGAGCCCGATAAAGGGTGACCTGCGCCAAAACTGCCTGGGAGTCCACGATGGGCAGCTGCGGCAAGGGGTAGGCCTCGTTGAGCACCGAGAGCTCGGTGCAGCCCAGCAGAACCGTGTCGCAGTGGTAGTCGTTCAGGAAGGTATCGAGGACGCCCAGATAGCGGTCCCGGTCCAGACGGCCTTCCTTGACGTCGTTGTAGATAAGCGCGCTCACCCGGTTCTGCAGGGCCTGGTCTGGGTCCACCAGCTTGTAGCCAGCGCTGTCGGCCGGGCCCTGGTAGATGGCGGCATGGCGGGACCCCTCGGTGCCCATGTACCCCATGCGAGGATGAGATTTCGCGGGGTAGTGCCGATCAGCCCAGTCGATGGTGGCCTGGGGCATGCTCAAAATGGGCACCGGGGTCAGGGCCTGGAGCCGGGGCAGAATCTGATGGGCGGTGTTGCAGGCCATGACCATGAAGGAGGCGCCCATGGCTGTGGCCTGGCGCACGTCCTCGGCCAGATAGGGGAAGGGATCATCCTTGCTGCGGCCCAGGATGAACTCGGTGCGGTCGGGCACGGTGGCGTGGTTGAAGACCACGTAGTCCAGAAAATCCTGGTCCCGGTGCGCACCGGTCATCCGGTCCAGCACCCGTACGAAGCTCTCGGTGGCCAGCGTGCCCATGCCGCCTAGGACGACGAAGAAGTTCCTCATGCCAGTGTCCTCTTGTCACGGAAGTAGCGCCGGTAACGACGCCGATAGATGGAAAACATGTGTCGAATCAGCAGCCAGCGCTTGAAATTGCGGTCTTTGCTGTACTCCAAGGTGGTGCCCCAATCCCCGCGGCGAATCATGGTCATGGCCTGTCGCTTGTCCTCAGAATCGGTGCAGTATTTGCGGAAGATATCCTTGGGGATCTCCATCCAGAGGCGATGCCCCCGGCCAAAGACGGTGCGTCCGTCGAATGGGGTGTCCAGAACCAGGTCGTCCACAAAGTAGCGGGCCAGGTTGAATCCGTTCAGGGTGACCACGTAGCTGCTGCGGCCTTGGCGCAGATTGATCTCGAAGAGCTTGTAGACGCCGTCGCGCGGGTCGTACTTCATGTCGAAGTTGGCCACCCCGCTGTACTTGATGTCCTCAAGGAAGGCCTTGATACGGTCGAAGATGTCCTGATTGTAGTCGGGGATGATGGCCGCGTAGTTGCCTATGGCCTCAGGCGCGGGATCCTCCAGCAGGGGATGGCCCAGGAACATCATGCGCACCCGGTGGTGGCGGTCCACGTAGGCATTAAGCACCCTCATGTTGTCATCGCCCCCCGGCACGAAGTCCTGGATGACCATCCGCGAGGTGTACCCGGCCTGGTAGGACCTGCGGATCATGGTGTCCAGCTCCTCAGGATTGCTGAAGATGAAGGCCTTCTTCCTGCCGGGGAAGTCGATGCCCAGCCACTCGTCGCTGTCCGCGGGCTTCATGGCCACCGGGTAGTCGAAGGGCAGGTTGCGGTGGCGGCCGGCCTTCACATCATCGGCATCCACTGAAACAGTCTTCGGGTGGGGCAGGTCATAGCGGTCGCAGAGTTCGTAGAAGGAGGATTTGAGCGAGAGGGACCGGTTCAGTTCCTTGTCGATGGCGTTGAAGACGAACCGTGCGCGCAGGGGATCGCCGAACTTGTCCAACAGGTTGGCGTAGGTGTCCCCGCAGGGCAACAGGAGCAGGGTGGCCCCTGGGTGGTCCCGGTGATAAGCGTCGGCCCACTCGTTCAAGGTGGACACGAAGACCTCGGGATTGGTGAAGTCGTGTACCAGATGCAGGTCCAGGATCCTGCTGTACTTGGTGGGGGAGAGCTGGTAGTGGCCGAATGCGGTGGAGACCAAGCCGTAGGCCTCGTGGAAGGCTCGCGCCATACCGTAGGTGTTGATGTCGGTGCCCAGTATGACCGGTTGGAATTCTTTCATGTTTCTGAAACCACCTACCATGTGCTCGTGCGCCCCACCCTGCCGCGGGGCATTCGGCTTTCCATCTTAGGAACCTGTCGGGATCGTCAGACCTTGGCTGCGCCGGTGGCTCCCAGGTCGTAGCTTTTTGTGCCCAGAAGACGTGCCACCACGTGGTCGTCACCCTCGTAGGGCACGTGGCGGCCCTTGCTCTTGAACCAGCGTTCCTCGCCCTTGCCGGTGACCAGAATGATCCGCAGACGATCTCCGGGCAGGCCCGGTTGACCAAGACCCTGTTCGATGGCCTGGGTCCTGTCCAGCACCATGCTGGTCTCCAGATTGGCGTTGGTGACGAAACTCAGCATCTCCTGGGCCACGTGTTCCGAGCTTTCTTCGTTTTCGTCGTCAGAGGTCAGGATGAGCCGATCGACACGGTCCTGGGCTGCCTGGACGATGCCCTTTCGGCGGTCGATCCCCCTGCCGCCTGTCGCTCCGCAGACCAGAGTGATCTGAGGGTCACGCTCGCCATAGCGCTCATCCACAAAGTCCAGAAGGGCCTTCATGGAGGCGTAGTTATGGGCGTAATCGACATAGACGATCCGGTTGTCGGCTTGGAAGCATTCCATTCTGCCGGCGATGCGGACCTTCTCCATGGCCTGGACGGCATCGGCATCGGGTTCCAGCCCCAGCCGGTTCAGCATGGCAAAAGCAGCTATGGCGTTCAAGGCGTTGAAATCACCGGCTATGGACAGGCTGATCGGGATCATGGAACCACTGGAGGGGCCGATCAGATAGTCGTTGCCCTTGCCCGGGGCCTTGCGAGCCACGAAGTCGGCCTCTTGTCTGCCGAAACCGAAGGTGGTCACTGGAATGCCGGCGGTGTTCGCATCCTGGCGGATCAGGTCGGCTCTCTGGATGTCGGCTCCCATGACCAGCTGCCTGCTGTTGTAGGCTATGCGGCGCTTGCAGTAGAGATAGTCCTCGAACGTGGGGTGCTCCATGGGGCTGATGTGGTCGGGGGAGATGTTCAGGAAAGCCCCCAGGTCGAAGGTCAGCCCATAGACACGATGCACCTTGTAGGCCTGGGAGGAGACCTCCATGACCAGGTAGCGCATGCCGTCATCCACCGCCTGGCGCATCATGCGGAAGAGGTCCAGCGACTCGGGCGTGGTCAGCTGGGATTCTGCATAATGGCGGCCGTCCAGGCAGTTGTCAACTGAAGAGAACAGGGCCGCCCTGCCCCCGGAGAGTTCGCTCAGCATGGCGTGCAGGTAGTAGGCGGTGGTGGTTTTGCCCTTGGTGCCGGTGATGCCCACCAGGGTCAACTGGTTCTGAGGGTAGCCGTAGAAAGCGGCCGAGAGCAGGCTCATGGACTTGCGCACGTCATTGACGATGATTCCCGGGGCGTTGGTGTGGGCGGACAGGTCCTGCTGGGCCACATAGGCTGCCGGGCCTTCGGGGCCGCAGGAATCCATGTATTCGGGCAGGAAATGCCCCTTGCAGAAGAGCAGGCTGCCGGGCCCGGCCTGGCGGGTGTCGTAGGTGACGTCGGTGAAGGGCTTGAGCAAATGGTGATCCGCTGGCTGATCCAAGGCCCATCGGTCACCCTGAATCACCTCGCGCAGCTGATCGCGTTTGCGCAGCAGTTCCAGGGCCGAAGCCATAGTCAGCGCCATGCCGTCTTCCTCCTCGTCTGATTGGTTCTTTGAGCCCGACTGCAATCCGGTCGAGGCCAAGTCTAAGTCTATAGTCTCAGCCAGGCAGCGGCAGGTGGGTCCTGCGACCCCTTGACCGAAAATATACATATGCTTCAGGTTCCATACCGGAAGTGACTGGGCCAACCATTCCCCAGTGATGAAAGGTCAGAGCCAGGTGTCTGCGACCGGGCGGCGGCCCTGGGAGATCAGGTGCTGGTTGAACCGTTCCCGCCACTTGGCCTGCGCCTGCCGCTGCCAGTCCATAAGGGAGTCCATGGTGATTCGGGCCACCTGGGGGAAAAGGGCGGTCATGGGTTTGATCAGGTCCACGGCCGCCACCGTATCCGCCATGGCATTGTGGAAGTTCCCATGGGGGATGACGCCGTAGTACTCGCTGGTCAGCCCCAGAGTGCGGCGGCCCGGCCGATGGGAGATCTCCCTGTCCAGGACCAGAGGGTCCACCACCAGCAGATCGCCCTCGCTTATGGGCTTGACCGAACCCGCGCACCAGCGGGCGATGTCCCCGTCCAGCATCTGCACGTCGAAGGGAGCGTTGTAGGCCAGCAGAGGGATGCGTTTGTCCTGGGCGCGGGCAATGAATCCCGCCATCTGCTCGGTGGCCAGCTCAGGCTCCATGCCCTCGGCGGCCAGCTGCTGATCAGTGAACCCGTTGACCCGACTGGCCCCCTTGCTGATATGCCGGTGCGGATTGACTATCCAAGTGGCTACTGCATCCCCTGAGTAGCCCTTGGTTGGGTCGCGCAGAACCAGGCTGGCCGAAACAATGCCATCCTTGCCCGGTCTGGTGCCCGTGGTCTCGGTGTCGAACCCCAGAAGCCAGGAGTCCCCCAGGCGAGTCGACCCCTCTTGCTGCGGGGCGGACTGAAGCGCCTGCTCCATGCTTGGGTACTCGGTGTTTTCCATAAGCGTGATTTCTCCTCAGTCATTATGGTAACCGAGGACCGACCGGGTCGGAACCGCAACGGGCGAGGGGGGATGGCACAATAGGGGGTGTGGCAGATACCAGCGAGCTCGAAAGCAGAAAACGTCAATTCGAGGCCCTGGCCATGCCTGCGGTGGATGTGCTTTACCGACAGGCCATGCGCCTGACCAACAACCCCGACGACGCCCAGGATCTGGTCCAGGACACTTTCGAGCGCGGCTTCAAGGCCTTCGACCGCTTCCAGCCCGGCAGCAACTTCGAAGCCTGGATGACCACCATCGAGCGCAACGCCTACTTCAACCAGTACCACAAGGCCAAGCGGCGCCCCCAGAGGGCCAACGACTCTACCGGCGAGTACAACGACTGGGACATCTATTCGGCCTCGGAGCATGGGTCCGAGGGGCTCAAATCCGCCGAGCAGGAATACATGGAGACCTTCGCCCCTGAGGAGATCATGGCCGCCTTGGACCGGCTCAGTCCGGAACGCCGGCGGGTCTTCATCGACGCCGCCATCGACGGCAAGAGCTACCAGCAGGTGGCCGACGAGGAGGGCATCAAGATCGGCACGGTCATGAGCCGGCTGAACCGGGCGCGCTCGCAGCTGCGTCAGGAGCTGGAGCGGTATGCCCAGGAGCGTGGCTACCAGCAGGGGCGTGGGGCTGCGGGCAAGCCCTCAGCGGAACAACATGGCGCTGGTGCTGCCAGGCCTAGTATAAAAAAAGAGATCAGCAGCAAGGGGCACTGAGGGCCCCCGAAGATCGGATACCAGGAAGCGGGCAGGAGCATGGACGGACGCGTGGAGATGAGTCACTACGCCTACGATGACGGCGGCACCGTCAGGGTGTCCCACGCCAGCCTGCGCATCTACCAGGATGCCTCCTGCGTGGATCCCAGCGACAGCTTCGACCCGGAATCATGCTGCGACGATCGGGAGCGCATGGTCATCGAGGAGTTGCGCCGGTATCTGCGCCCCGAATGCGCACCGGACTGTCTGCTGGATCGGCTCAAGCAGATGTTCGATCAGATGGATGAACTGGAGCAGGGGACACCGGATCGCAATATAGACAAGTAGATCCAGCCGGCTTCTTGGCAGAGCTCGGTTCTGCCGGCCATTCAGGCTATTGCAGAAATCATGGTCATGCGTATGCAGCCATGGTTTTTTACGTATATATGCAAAACCCCGGCACCGTTGGTGCCGGGGCAGACGATCAGGTGTTCGGCCTCTTGCCGTGGTTGGCGGCCTTCTTGCGGCGATCCCTGCGCTTGCGTCCGCGCATGCCCATGATTGGACTCCTTTGCTACTGATGAACCTATAAGCCTTGCCGATTATCGCACACCGGGCTGACCTTTGTCGACCGGCCAGACAGCTCAGACCTCTTGTGCCCGGTATCCCACCTGGGTGGTGTAGACGGCGGCAGGCTGAAGAATCACCAGATTCCGGCCTGTCCGAAAAGCGTTGGCGTAGGCGGTCATGGGCTCCACGGCAACGCCGGCCGGACGCATGCCAGCGTCGAAGCCGGTCCCGGTGCATACCTGCCATGAGGTGATGGTCTCATCGCCCCAGAGCTGAATGCGGATGCTGTCCGGCCGGGTGAACCAAGCCGAGCAGGTGCCGTCATCGTCCCGCTCCACATCGGTCCAGGCATCGTCGAAGTCCGCATCCTCGCCCAGCACAGAACCCTGGCGCAGATCGGTTCGTCCCTGGACGGGTTCGGTGCCGGTGGGCAGCAGCCTGTCCGGATCGACCACCACGTGAGTGCGGCAGGGGATGGACAGGTTGCAGGGGGCGTTGTCCTTCTGGACCTGGTCCCCGACGCCCCGCTTGCCATTGGCCAGCCAGGGGTGGATGCCGAAGGCCCAGGGAGCAGCCTCGTCGCCTAGGTTCAGGGCCCGGGTGGTCATGGTCAGCCCCTGGTCGTCCAAGGCGTAGGTGACGCTGACCACCACGTCGAAGGGGTATCCGGCCATGTCGGGCACCCGCCAGGAGAGGCTGACGGAGTCCTCGGACAGAACCTGCAGGTGCCAGTAGGCCCGGTAGCCGTATCCGTGAATAGCGGTGTTCCGGTCATGCTCGTCAATGGGCAAGGTGTAGGTGTGGCCTTGGAATTCGTAGGTGCCGTCCTCAATCCGGTTAGGGAAGGGGACCAGCACGTTCCCGTTGCTGCAGGGTACGGTTCCATCCGAGTCAAAGGAGGCCAGCAGGTCCTTTCCCCGGTATTTCAGAACCCGCAGTATGGCACCCAGCTCCGTCACCACCGCTTCGTAGTCCCCGTGACGGATGCTGTACTGCTGTCCTGTCCGGGGCAGAGCCCCGCCCATCATTTCGTTCGTATGCATGCTCCCACTTCCATAGTGCCGTTGATGCTTGGTACGCCACCATCCTAGCGCCTCAGTGGTCTTGGCTTCTTGGTGAAAGAGTTGCGTATGGACTACCGGGGGCTGTCCAGGCTTTCTACCATGGACCTGCAGCGTCCGGAACCGTCCGGATTGACATCGATAAGGAGCGGCAGTGGCAGGATTTCGGACCACCGTGTGCGGACAGCCGACCCTGCAGGGGCATGGGCGGGTCATCCTTGCTGATCCGCGCGGATTCTGCGCGGGGGTGGACCGAGCCATCCAGACTGTGCAGACCATCCTGGATGCAGACAACCCCCGCCAGGATCAGGGTTTGCCTCCGGTATACGTGCGCCGGCAGATAGTCCATAATCGGCATGTGGTTGAAGACCTGTCACGGCGGGGGGCCGTGTTTGTGGATGAGCTGGACCAGATTCCCGACCAGGCCGTTCGTGCCGGAGTGCCCGTGGTCTTCTCGGCCCATGGAATCGCCCCCTCGGTCGTCAAGGAGGCCCGGCGGCGGGGGATGCGCGTGGTCGATGCCTCATGCCCTCTGGTCAGCAAGGTCCACCGGGAGGTCCAGCGCTTCGTTCGCGACGGCTACTCGATCATCTACATAGGCCACCGTGGGCACGACGAGGCTGTGGGAGTCATGGGGGAGGCCCCGGACCGGGTTCACCTGGTCGAGCATGAGGCTGATATTAAGGCCTTGGATTTTGGGCCCGACACCCCGCTGGTCATGCTGACCCAGACCACCCTGAGCCTTGATGAGACCGCCGACCTGGCTGCAGCCCTGCGTCGACGCTTCCCCTGGATGGAGGAGCCGCCGGGTTCCGACATCTGCTATGCCACTCAGAACAGGCAGCAGGCTGTCAAGCTGGTGGCCGGTCAGGCGGACTGCATGGTTGTGGTGGGCTCGGCCAATTCCTCCAATTCGGTGCGTCTGGTCGAGGTGGCCCGTCAGGCTCTGGAGACGCGGTTTCCTGGTCAAGGCGGGCAGAGGGCCCACCGGGTCGACGATGCCGGCGAACTGGACCCGACTTGGCTGCAGGACATGGATTCGGTCGGGCTCACTTCGGGTGCTTCGGTTCCCGAAGACCTGGTTCAGGGGGTGCTGGAGACTCTGGCTTCCCGAGGGTTTTCCCAGGTGACCCGAGCCCGGGCGGTCGACGAGCATATGCGCTTCGTCCTGCCTGCCGCCTTGCGCCCCGCCCGGGCAACCAGGACAGTTCCACAGCCGCAGGGCCAGGACCAGCGCTAAAAACTCTCAGTCGGCGGCTAGAGGTGCGGTTTTGGCTTTGAGGACACGTATCAGATCCCTCGGGTCCAACCCCAGGCTGATGCCGCGCTTGCCGCCGGAGACCATGATGGTGTCAAACTCTAGAGCGCCCTGGTCCAGCACTGTCAGGTGCTGGGTGCGTTGCCCGAAGGGCGAAATGCCGCCCAGGACGTATCCGCTCTCTCGCTCGGCCTGGGCTTTGTCGGCCATGCGGGCCTTCTTGGCGCCCACGGCTGCTGCCAGGTGTTTGAGGTTCAGATGGCCAGTAACTGGAACAATGCCGATAACCCGTTCCTTGCCCGTGTCGGCCATCAGGGTCTTGTAAACTATGCGCGGGTCCAGGCCCAGCTTTTTGGCGGCCTCGATGCCGTACCCCTGGTCCATGTGGTCGGCGCTGTGATGGTACTCATGGATGGTGAAGGGGACTCCCAGACGCTCCAGCTGGGCCATGGCCGGGGTCGCGGCATCCGAGTCCGGCCGCTTCTTCTTGCTCATGACTCCATGTTAAGGTACTGACCGTTTAGGTAGGCTGAGGGGGTGTTTTTGGCGCCCTTGCGTGGAAAGGATAGTCCATGACCGCTGTCAATGCCTGGCTGCTTGATGCGGTGACTGGTGGCTGGGGGCTGGCTGTGCTGTTCCTGGCCGCCTTCCTGGATGCGCTGATCATTCCCATACCCACGGAACTCATGGTTCTGGCTACGGCTTCAGCCTTTCGAGCCTCGGGACGACCCCTGCCCGTCCTGGTCTTTCTGGTATGCGCCCTGGCCTTTGCGGGCGGCGATGCTTGCGCTTATGAGCTGGGGCGGCTGGTCCCGCTGAACCGTCTGGCCGTCTTCCGCGGTGCCGCAGGCAAGGCTGTGGCTTCATGGGCACACCGGGCCCTGCTCCAGGGAGGAGGCTTCTTCACTCTGGCCTCGCGGTTCGTGCCCTCGGGCAGGACCGTGGTCAATCTGACTGCCGGGGCGGCGCGATATCCGCTCAGCCGTTACCTGCCTCTGGCTGCTCTAGCCGGTCTGCTCTGGTCCGTCTACATGTGGACCTTGGGGTACATGGCATCCTCCTGGCTGAAGAACAACCCTTTGGCCGTCATGGCCATCGGTTTTCTGGTGGGCATGGTCATCGGCCTGGTCTGCGACTTGGCCATGCGGGCGCTTACCCGGAGGCGCTGACTACGACAAGGGGCCCGCCCCCGCATGGGAACGGACCCGAAATCGCTATGGCCGGAGAAACCGGTCTGATGCTCAGTCGCCCAGTTCGGCGAAGTAGAGCAGGGTGCGGATCATGTTGCTGGTGAACCCGTACTCGTTGTCGTAGAAGGCGACGGTGCGGACCAATTGATCATCGCCGTGGGTGTTGACGTCAGTCTGGGTGGCGTCAAAGACACCGCCGTGAGTGTCGCCGATCACATCCGAGGAGACGATGCCCTCGTCGTTGTAGCCGTAATAATCAGTGCCCTCGAAGGCCTTCTTGGCCGCAGCGTTGATCTCGTCGACGGTGACCTTCTTGTCCAGGACGGTGGTCAGCTCGGTGACGGAGCCGGAGGGGACAGCCACACGCTGGGCATGTCCCTGCAGCTTGCCGTCCACAGAGGGGACGACCTTGCCGATGGCCTTGGCAGCGCCAGTGGAATGCTCGATGGTATTGATCGCTGCAGCGCGTGTGTTGCGGGGCTTGTTGCCCTTGGGGCCGTCCAGCAGCATCTGTGAGCCGGTATAGGCATGGATGGTGGTCATGTAGCCGATGCGGATGCCGAAATTGTCATCCAGCATCTTGACCATGGCGGCCATGGAGCCTGTCGTGCAGGAGCCTGCCGAGATGATCTTGTCAGAGGCCTTCAGGGTCTCCTGGTTGACTCCGTATACGACGGTGGGGGTGGTATCGTCCTTGGCGGGGGCGGAGATCAGGACCTTCTTGGCGCCTGCGTTCAGATGGGCCTGGGACTTCTCGGCCGAGGTGTAGAAGCCGGTGCACTCCAGAACGTAGTCCACGCCGTCGTTCTTGACCCAGGGGATGTTGTTGGCATCCTTCTCGGCGTAGACCGGGTACGCCTTGCCGTCCACCACAATGGCGGTGTCGGTGGAGGTGACCGAAACCGGTGTGCCGTCGTCGTGGCGGAAGTTGCCCTGGGTGCTGTCATACTTGAGCAAATAGGCCAGAATGGCCGGGGTGGTCAGATCGTTGATGGCGGCCACCTCGATGTTGGAGGCGTCGCCGCCGCGGGCCTGGAGCTCAAAGATGCGCCGGAAGGCCAGACGACCGATACGTCCGAATCCGTTGATGCCAATCTTTACTGTCATTCAATTCTCCCTTGGAGATTGGCCGTATACAGCACAAAAAATACCGGACCGTATATGGCCGATTACTGATAACATCTCATAGTTTATAGAACCCTGTGTACTTATAGCAAGCGATTGCACTGGTTATGCAAAGGAAAAAACGAACAAACAAAATGGTAGGTTTTGTTGTTTGTTTGCACAACAAAACGATCAGGAATTGTGAGGATTTTCGTTCGTATCAGCCAGCCAATCCTCCCACTGCTGCTGACGGAATCCAACCAAAACATGCCGGCCATCCAGCAGGATGGGACGCTTGACCAGCATGCCGTCGGTCGACAGCAGCTGCAGAGTCTGCTCCGTGTCCATCTGCGGCAGGCGTTTGCTCAGTCCCTGGCTGCGATAAGCCTGGCCTGAGGTGTTGAAGAATCGTCGGACGGGCAGGCCGCTCATGTCCAGCCAGGCGGTGAGTTCCTCCTGGGCGGGGCGGTCCTCCTTGATGTCTCTGTCGGTGAAGTCCACATTGTGGTCACGCAGCCAGGTGCGGGCCTTGGCGCAGGTGGAGCAGCGGCTGTAGCAGATGAAGAGCGGGTGCCGGGCTGTCGGGGTCGCTGACTGCGTGGTTGAAGCAGCTGTCATGCATTTTCCTTTCCAAATGGAGTTCCAGGTCAAAAGAGGCTCAGGCCAGTCGCCGGGAGGGCCGGGTCTCCAGGGAGCCCAGGTCAGCCTTGGCTTCCAGGCTGGTGATCCAGACCGGCTCGGGCGCCGAGATGGGGTAGGTGACGAACATGGTTCCCTGCTTCAGGGCTATGTGGGCCGGTCTGCCGGGCAGGAACTCGTTGCTGACACCAGTCACTTGCTGGTTGGTCATGGTCATGCCGTCCGTCTGGTATTTGAGGCCCTGCTCGACCACGCCCAGAGCCTGGTCATCGGCAGCCAGGACGGAGACCATGGACCTGGGCGGGCAGTCCCAGGCGGGGAAGTCCAGGCTGCCAGGGCCAAGGGCCGTGACCAGCATTCCCTGGCCCCAGAGTTCGGCCCGGCCCCCGCTGGCGGCGATCAGATGGATCAGGTTCAGGTTGGCCAGCGTGTGGTCCATGCGCCCGCCCAGGCCACCATATATAAGGAACCGTCGGCAGCCCCGCTGCCAGCCCACCTTGGCTGCAGCCATCAGGTCGGTGTCGTCCTTCTCGGCAGGAAGGACCCGGCGGGGGATGTCTGTACGCAGTTTTCGGCTCCCGGCGGGCAGGGAGTCGAAGTCGCCCACGACCAGTTCGGGTTCGTCCCCGTGCTCCAGGGCCGGCTCCAGTCCGCCATCCGCCGCGATAACCAGAGCCTGTCCGCCGCGTGCCTTTTCTTTGCCGAAGTACTGTCCTGCGCCCCAGATTCGGCAGAGAGGCACCTGGGCTGATTGACCGTCATTCTGCATAAGAGTCTTCTTCCTGCGTTCGTCCCTTTGAGGCGCCCCCATCATCCCAGACCAGCCAGACCGACCAGGAAGGTCAGCCAACCCTGCACCAGGGCCATGTAAGTCAGGGTGCCGCAGGCGATGCTGACCATCATGTTCCTCCATCGCAGGTGAGCCAAGGCCGTGACCAGCAGGGCCAGGGCCTCGTAGAGCCCGTGATCGCCACTCACCAGGTTGGTGTGCCTCAACGAATAGACCACCAGCAGTCCCATGACGGCGCCGGGCAGCAGACGCCCCAGCCTGGTCACCAGGGCCGGTGGCCGACGCCCCTCCGGCCAGATTATGAAGGGCAGGAATCTGGTGGCCATGGTTGCCAGGACCACAATGCCTATGGTGATCAGTTGCTGCGCGGTTGTCATGAGGCCTCCTTTTGTCTGTGGAAGTCCAAGAGGATGAAGATGGCCAGGATGGCCACCATGGACGGGATGATGAACCGGTCGGGTCCGAAGACCAGCAGACAGGCCAGAGAGGCCAGCAGACCGATCAGGGCAGGCAGGCGGGCCTCGGCCTGCCGCCACTGCTCCAGAAAGAGGACCAGGAACATGGCGGTCAGCACGAAATCCAGCCCCCTGGTGTCGAAGCTCGCCAGGTTGCCTAGCACAGCGCCCAGGGTGGCGCCGCCCACCCAGTAGATTTGGTTGAGCAAGGTGACAAAGAACAGGTACCAGCCCTTGTCGGTCCCGGCTGGGTGAGGATCGGCGGACTCCAGGGCAAAGGTCTCGTCGCACATGCCGAAGATCAGGTAGGGCTTTTTTCGGCCTGTCCCACGAAAGACCGGCAGCATGGCCAGGCCGTAGAAGAGGTGCCGTGCGTTGACCATCAGGGTCAGCATCAGCGCGCCCCAGGGATTGAAAGTGGACATAAGCAGGTCCACGGTCACGAACTCCATGGACCCGGCGTAGATCAGGGCGCTCATGGCCAGTGGGTAGACCACCGGGAATCCTCGGCTGGTCATCAAAAAACCGTAGGAGATCCCCAGCACCAGGAATCCGGCCATGATGGGCAGAGTCCGTGGGAAGGCCGCGGCTAGGGAGCCCAGGATGGTTCCGGAAGGCTTCGCGACTTCGCCTGCCTCTTCCTGCGTCGTCTGCATGACCCTCCTCCTGACGTCGTTTCAAAGATGGTCAGCAATGATAATCGCCCTTTGCTCCGCAGATGCAGGCTGGTCGACAATGTGAGAAGGCTGTCAAGAGGCGAGAGAAACGGAATAGGCGCTCTCCCGCTCCTGTTGAATGCGGAGACATGCACCGGCATGTGAGGAGGAATCATGGATAAGAACAAGATTTCGACCAACAACCCGGCCACGGTCGTTCTGGCTGGGGGATGCTTCTGGGGCATTGAGCGGTTCTTCCAGGAGGTGGATGGGATCATTGACACCCAGGTGGGATACGCTCAGTCCATTGAGCCCGATCCCAGCTATGAACAGGTATGCAGCGGCGCCACCGACGCTGTGGAGAGCGTGCGATTGACCTATGACCCCCAAGTTGTCAATCTGCGGACCCTGACTCTGCTCCTGCTCGACCTAATCGACCCCTTCTCCGTGGATCGGCAGGGCAACGACCGAGGCAGGCAGTACCGCAGCGGCCTTTACTGGGATCCCGAGCATCGCGAACAGGAGGAGCCCGTCTTCCGGCGTGCCCTGGATGAGCTGGAGCGCAGGACAGGCCGTCATCCCGCTGTGCAGGTGGAGGCTCTGATCAACTTTTATCCCGCCGAGCAGGCCCACCAGGACTATCTGCTCAAGAACCCCGGCGGATACTGCCACATCCCTCTGGAGGCTATCGCCAGCGCCGCCTCCCGCCAGCGCTACATCGAGCGCATCTGGTCCCTGGATCCCGAAAGCTACGAGGTGACCCAGCACTCCGCCACCGAGCGGCCCTTCGCCAACGCCTACGACGGGGAGTTCCGCCCCGGCATTTACGTGGACGTGGTCAGCGGGCAGCCGCTCTTCTCCTCGGCGGACAAGTACGACTCGGGCTGCGGATGGCCGGCATTCACCAAGCCTATCGACCCCGACTTGCTGACCAATCGCAAGGACTACAAGCTGCTGGGCCGGCCCCGGATCGAGGTGCGGACGGCACAGACCGGCATCCATCTCGGGCATGTCTTCGATGACGGACCGGCCGACCGTGGCGGGCAGCGCTACTGCATGAACTCCGCCGCCCTGCGGTTCGTGCCCCGGGATCGGATGGAAGAGGAGGGCTACGGGGACTATTTGCCCCTGGTGGACGGGGCGACCCGCTGACGATTCCTCTTCCAATGGCGTGCCAGAGCCTCAGCAGAGGCTCCGGCACGAGCCAAGTGCAGAGCCATCGTCTTTTGGGTCTATTGTGGACTTGCTGATGGCTTGATAGGGGGTCATATCAATGTGCGGAATAGCCGGGTTCGTCAGCGATGCCACCGCCGAGGAAAAGACGGATGTGCTTAAGCGGATGACGGATATCATAGCTCACCGCGGCCCTGACAATGAAGGCCATTTCGTCGATGAGCGGGTGGCCATGGGATTCCGTCGCCTGAGCATCATCGATCTGCAGGGGGGCGACCAGCCCATCTTCAATGAAGATTCCTCCATGGCCATCACCATGAACGGGGAGATCTACAACTACCGCGAACTGCGCCGCCAGCTGATCGACCTTGGCCACACCTTTTCCACCGAGTCGGACACCGAGGTCATCCTGCACGGCTACGAGCAGTGGGGCCACCAGGTGGTCAACCACCTGCGGGGCATGTTCGCCTTCGTCATCTGGGACCGTGGCCTCGGCGAGCTTTTTGGGGCCCGGGACCATTTCGGCATCAAGCCCTTCTACTACGCCCAGATGGGCGGCACTTTCATGTATGCCTCGGAGATCAAGAGCCTGTTGCAGCATCCGGACTTTCGCAAGGAACTCAACGCTCAGGCTCTGCGCCCCTACATGACCTTCCAATATTCGGCCCTGCCCGAAACCTTCTTCAAGGGGGTCTTCAAGCTTCCGGAGGGTCATTGGTTCACCTTTCGTGACGGTCAGATGAGCATCCGCCAGTACTACGACCCGGCCTTCGGCGAGAGCAGACAGAGCCTGAGGGATCTGGTCGACTCCATCGATCGAACTGTCCAGGATTCAGTCAAGGCCCACCAGGTGGCTGACGTGGAGGTGGGCTCCTTTCTCTCCTCAGGGGTGGACTCCAGCTATGTGGCCGCCTTGGCGCGCCCCCGGCGCACCTATTCGATCGGCTTCGGCAAGGGCACCTACAACGAGTGTGACCAGGCCGGCGAGCTGGCCTCCATGCTTAAGCTCAACAACACCGCCGAGTCCCTGGACGGTGATCAGGCCTTTCGCTACTTCCCCCAGATCCAGTGGTACATGGATGAGCCGGATTCAAACCCCTCCTGCGTGCCGCTCTTCTTCCTTTCCGAGCTGGCCAGCCGCGATCTGCGCGTGGTTCTGAGCGGGGAGGGCGCCGACGAGCTTTTCGCCGGGTACGTCGACTACGGCGTGCACACACGATCGCGCATCATCAAGGATGCCACCCGTCTTCTGGGCAGGCTGCCTCGCAAGGCCAGGTATGCCATCGGCCGTTGGGCCAAAGGCAAACACTTCCACGGAGCCTGGCACCTGTATGCCAATCTGGTCCCTGCCGAGGAGAGCTTCATCGGCCAGGCCAGGGTCTTCGACGAAGACGAGGCCGGCAGACTGCTCAGGCCGCCCTACCGCGAGGCTCCCCGGGTCTCTGAGATCACTGGGAGGATTTACGCCCGGATCAAGGGGAGCGGCCTGTCCGAGATCAAAAAGAAGCAGTATCTGGACATGCATCTGTGGATGCCCGGAGACATCCTTCTTAAGGCTGACAAGATGACCATGGCCCACTCCCTTGAGCTGCGGGTGCCCCTGCTGGACCGCAAGCTGATGTATGTGGCCGAGAAGGCGCCCACCAAATACCTGATCACTGATCAGAACACCAAGTTTGCCTTCCGCAAGGCCGCCAACCGCCATATTCCCCGCGAGTGGTCCGCCAGGGAGAAGCTGGGCTTCCCTGTGCCCATCCGGGATTGGCTGCATCAGGAGCATTACTATCGTCTGGTCCGCAGTATGTTCGAGCAGGAGTGGGTGGCTGAATTCTTCGACCAGGAGTGTCTGCTGCGCATGCTGGACGACAATTATGCCAAACGCAACGACGCCCGCCGCAAGATCTGGACCGTGTACTCCTTTCTCACCTGGTATGACGTCTACTTCGTCCACGATGGGACCAAGCCAGAGCTTCAGGATCCAGGACAATAACGCGGTACCCTTGAATACAGCTTGAAGAGCTGGATAGGGGGTACCCTCCATGGCTTTACGCCCTGATGTCGCCAGAGGCAGGATGGCGGATGCCGCTGAACTCTATTGGGTGCACGGCATGAAAGTTGCTGCCGTTGCAAGAGAGCTTGATGTGTCCGCATCAACGGTCTCACGTCTGTTGTCTGAGGCGAAACGCCGCCACATCATCGAATTCACCATCAATCGCCAGGAGGACTCGGCGCTCGAGCTGAGACATCACCTTGAGGAGAAGTTCCATATCCACGCAGTTGTCGTGGGTACTGGTGAGATATTGGATGCCACCAGGCGAAGGGTTGCCGTAGGGGATGCCGCTCAATCGCAGATCTGGAAGATGGCCAATTCCGATATGGTCATCGGGGTGGCGTGGGGTCGTACTACAGAATCCCTTTCCCTTCAGCTGATACCGAAGCACCTATCGGGTGTTGAGATTCTGCAGCTTCATGGTTTCGGGAATACGCTTTCCTTCGGGGAAAATTATTTTACTCAGATTCTCACTCGCTTCGGCACTGCATATGACGCTCAAGTTCATTTGTTCCCTGCTCCTGCCATCTTCGATTCCAGTGAAACCCGTGAGATGATGTGGAAAGAGACCAGCATTCGTCAGATGCTGGAATTGCGGCGTTCCCTGGATCTGATCATAACCTCTGTTGGCACCCCGTACGGGGCCACGCCCAGTCCTTTGTTCGGTTCGGGAGTGCTGTCCCGTCATGATCGCGAAGAGCTCAACCGTGAGCATGTAGTAGGGGACGTGACTTCCACCTTCTACCGCAGCGACGGCAGCATGCGTGATTTGGCTATCAACAAGAGGTCGACTGGACTGAGCCGAGAGGAGTTGCTCAGGGTGCCGACCCGTCTGTTCATCGTAGCCGATGAAAACAAGGTTCAAGCCTTGACTACGGCTCTTAATGCCGGCTTGGTTACTCACCTGGTCGTTGACCAGACGACGGCAGCACATCTGGTCCGGCAGTAGGCGGGATTGCTCCACCAGCAAATACAGGCGTGCATTGTGGCATGGGCTGATCGACCTGTTCGATGCAAACTATATCCAAACGCTTGGCAGTTCATGCAGCATGTCGTTTTCATGTGATTCACATTCCAATAAATACCTAATAAGTGAAAATATTTGCAAAAATATCTGGTATTCGATGCGCGATATCACCATTTATGCGTAAAATATTCGCTTCTAGTGGGCGTTTTTGCTATTACTGAAAGTGCCGTGAGGGATGGCGATGTCCTGAAGCGGATCTGAAAAACAGAAGAGCCCAGTGTCATGCTCCTGGGCTCACCACCTTTCCGGGTGAAGATCTCGGGGACAGAGAGGAATGCGCACGATGGCGTGTCGGATTGATGATGTCGGTGAATTCGCAACGGAATCGATCAGAGGATTCGTCCAGGCCAATCCTGGATATGTCAAGGCATGCCCAGGCGGCGTGATTCGTCCAACACGTTCCAGGGATAATCAGGTTGCGCTGGTAATTGGCGGAGGCATGGGACACTATCCGGCATTCGCGGGACTCGTGGGGCCAGGCATGGCTCAGGCGGCCGTGCAAGGCAATATATTCGCATCTCCGTCCGCCAGGCAGGTTGTTGACGTTTGCCGTCGAGCCGATCAAGGGCGAGGCATAATCCTCATCTTCGGCAACTACGAAGGAGATCGGCTGAATTTCAACCAGGCTGCACGCACGCTTCGTGCTGAAGGCCATGATGTACGGGTTCTGCCGGTTACCGATGATCTGTATTCCGCCCCTCCAGATCGAATCCAGGAACGCCGGGGCATAGCGGGCGATATGGCGGTTTTCAAAATCGCTGGAGCTGCCTGTGCGGCGGGAATGGACCTGGATTCTGTGGAGGCCTTGGCTATGCGTGCCAATGCCTGCACACGAAGCTTGGGTGTGGCATTTTCCGGGTGCACGCTGCCCGGGTCGGACAAACCACTGTTCAGCGTCCCTGAAGGCCGTATGTCGCTAGGGCTCGGAATCCATGGAGAGCCTGGAATCGGCCAAACAGATCGGCCTACTATCGACGGTTTGGCGGATCTGCTGGTCCGACGTCTCATGGATGAAAGACCCGTGGATCGTCAAATGCATGAGGCGCATGTGGCTCCCATTCTTAACGGCTTGGGCGCCCTTAAGTCCGATGAGCTCTTTGCGGTATACGATGCTGTCCAGCGACGTCTGTCACAGCTGGGTCTGCGACTGATCCAACCTCTGGTGGGGGAGTTTTGTACCAGTTTTGACATGAACGGATTGTCGCTGTCCTTGTGCTGGCTGGATGAGGAATTGGAGCCTCTTTGGTGTGCTTGCGCGGAGACGCCGGCTTTGCACCTGGGCGATCGTACAGATGCAAATCAGACGGATATAGATGCTGAAATGTCTGTGCAGGAGGATGGTCCGACTGAAAAAGAACAGCAGGCCACTCCGGAGTCAAAACAGGCTGCTCAAAGCATGGCCAGAATCATGCAGACTGTGATGCAATGCGTTGACGACAATGTGGATTATCTGGGACGGATAGATGCAGTGGCGGGTGACGGGGATCACGGACTCGGCATGCAGCGCGGTGCTGAAGCAGCCTCAAAAGCTGCAGATGAAGCAATTGCAACTGGGTCCGGCTGCCGAACTGCATTGAAGGAAGCCGCTGAAGCTTGGGCCGATAAGGCAGGCGGCACGTCAGGAGCGCTCTGGGGCGAATTGCTGGCATCCCTAGCAGGTCATCTCTCTGATTCATCGAGACCTGGCAAGGAGGAGATTGCAGAGGGCTGGCGCGACGCTGACAAGCATCTTATGGAGTTTGGCGGGGCGAAACCGGGAGACAAGACCATGGTCGATGCCGTGCATCCTTTTGTGCAAGCTTTTGCGAGTTGCGGGGACTCGCTGGCAAATACGTGGAGTCACGCTGCAGAAGCCGCTCGCCATGGGGCTGAGGAGACAGCCGATATGCTTCCCAAGAAGGGTCGCGCGAAAGCCCATGGCAGCAAGGATCTGGGTACTCCAGACCCAGGAGCGATCTCATTTGCCATGATTGTCCAAGCCGTAAGCCCCTTACTTAAGGATTTGGCCAGCGAAGAACAGTGCAATGCCGACAAGGCGGTGCTCTCATGAGCATGGCCGTGATCAATAAGCCAGTGATTGCCACTTGCCTGAATGGAGCGCCTCTGCAAGGAGCCGACGGTAGATCCATGTCCGAGGCCGACCCAAGCGATTGGGCCAAGGTTTTCACAGCGATAGCAGCTGCCGGTTTCCATTACGCCGAACTGTCGGATGCCTGGATCAGGCCGGCGGACATGACCCCTGCAAGGAGGCATGAACTGGTGGAGACTGCACGAAGCTGCGGGGTTGAATTGCCTTCCTTGCATGTGCAGCGCGCCAGCGTCATACAGCCGGGAATCGGGCAGAGCAATTTGGCTTATGCGCACGCCAGCATTGACGCTGCGGCAGAGATGGGCATGAAAGTCTTTTCAACCGGACTGCATCAGCCCTTGAGCCCCTCGCAACGCAAGGCCTTTTGGTTCTGGCTGGGACAAGGTCCGGTAGATCCGCCTGACGACCCTGAACGCTGGCAGACTGCGGTGCGCAGAATCAGAGAGCTGGGCCGGCATGCCAATGGCGCAGGAATGGTCATGTCTTTGGAGATGTACGAGGACACCTATTTGGGCCGCGCTGACTCCGCCGTTCATTTCGTATCCGAAGTAGGCCTGCCCAACGTGGGTCTCAATCCTGACGTAGGCAACCTGGTACGTCTGCGCCGGCGGATCGATGATTGGCGCGAAACCTATCGGAAAACGCTTCCATATGCGGTTTACTGGCATCTGAAGAACTATCAGCGCGACGAAGCCCCTGACGGTTCCTGGCATGTTGCTATACCCACAACCTTGCGTGACGGCATCATCGATTACCGTTGGGCGGTCCATTATGCCCAAAGCTGCGGATACCAGGGCATGTTCATCTGTGAGCACTACGGGGGCGATGTCCTGTCTGTCTGCGCTCACAACGCTGGATACCTGCAGAAACTACTTTCCCGGCCGTGACCTTCGAAACGATGAACCTATCGGTCAATGATTTGGGGAAATAAACCAACACCATATCCAACAAAGGAGTACATATGAGTGCAAATGCATCAACAAAACCGCGTATTGCCATGACATTCGGCGATCCGGCCGGCATTGGCCCTGAACTTGGCGTCAGACTGCTCGCTGATCCCAAAAACCGTAAGTCCGCCGACATCTATGTTTTGGCTGACAGGGTTGAGGTGGAGTCCGCGGCCGAGAAGGCCGGCCTCGAAGTCCCCATTGCTGGTCAGCCTAATGATGATGCGGTAGCCGTTCTCGACGATCATTCGCTACCTGAAACCGCTATCCCCGTCAAGCAGACGTCCAAGGTAGCCGGCGAGCGCGCACTGCATCAGCTCAGTCGTGGACTTGATCTAGCGCGCGATGGCAAAATTGAAGCCATGGTTTTCATGCCGCTGAACAAGACCAGCCTGCACCTGGGCGGCATGAACGAGCTCGACGAACTCCGTTGGTTCGCCAAGAAACTGGGATTCAATGGGTTTACGAGTGAAATCAATATCATTCCAGGATTGTGGACTTCAAGGGTGACCAGTCACATGGGACTCAAGGACGTGCCGGGCCGTATCACCAAGGATGGTGTGGTCAGCGCAATCACTCTGCTGCACAACTTGCTGCATGACTCGGGCATAGCAGAACCCCGCCTTGGTGTTTGCGCTTTGAACCCCCATAATGGCGAGAACGGCATTTTTGGCCGTGAGGAGATCGATATCATTCGTCCCGGTATCGAGCAGGCTCGGCAGGCCGGTGTCAACGTGGATGGGACCTATCCGGCTGACACCATATTTATTGGCGCCAAGGACAGGTATGACGGTGTCGTTACGATGTACCACGATCAGGGCCAGATCGCTATAAAGCTGATGGGCTTTGACGGTGGAGTCACTGTCCAAGGCGGTCTTCCTGTCTTCATAGATACGCCTGCGCATGGAACGGCATTCGATCTGGTTGGTCAGAACAAGGCCAACATCACCTCAAGCCAGAATGCCTTCAACATTGCCTGCGCCATCGGATCAAGCAGGGTCAATCGCTGATCGTCAAGATCCTGCCGGCGGTCAGGCGAAAGAGGTCGACAACGGATGTCATCCGCTTCCCTGACTGTTCGACGTGCCCCGGCATCCTTATGGCTCCGGGGCCATCTTTTGGTCATACATTCAAGGAAAGAGTGTCATGCTTCCAGTTCTCAGCGGCATTGCCGCCATCATTGTTTTAATAGTTTTGATTGTGTACTGCAAACTACATCCCTTTGTGGCGCTCATCATCTCATCTTTGTGCCTTGGTTTGGTCAATGGCCTGGGCACGGAGAAGACCGTCAAATCCTTTACTACGGGATTCGGTTCTCAGCTGTCCACCACCGGTATCGTGATAGGTTTGGGAGCCATTATCGGTGGGATGCTCGTCAGCAGCGGCGGTGCCGAACGAATAGCCAGCGTGATCGTGGGCAAGAGCAAGAAAGCTCTGATCCCCCTTGCCGTAGGTCTGGTGGCTTTGATCATCGAATTGCCCAATTTGTTCGAGGTCACTTTCGTGCTCCTTATCCCAATTGTGTTCTCTGTGGCTAAGAGGACTCATACCAGTGCGCTTTACGTAGCCATACCTATGGCAGCCGGTATGATGACCGCCCATGGTCTGCTTCCTCCCGGCCCTGCTACCGTCATCGGTGCGGGCGCAATCGGGGTGGACCTCGGGTTGGTTTCCATGATCGGCATCGTAATCTGCATTCCTGTGTTCGCGGCCGGTGTCTGGCTGTTCCCCAAGCTCATGCAACGGTATTACCTTCGCTATCAGGTAAGCGACGGCTCTGAGTATGCCACCAAGGACGACGCCCTGGCACAGGCCCCTAGCATGCTCAAATCGCTGCCTTCGGTTCTGCTGGCCCCAATTCTGCTGATCATCGGCACCATCGGCAAGGCGGTCTTCTCCAAGGGCTCCGTCGGTTATGTGATTACGCAATTCTTTGGAAATGCTGTAGTCGCCTTGCTGCTGTCGGCCCTGTACGCGCTGATCTTCTTGGGGCTCGGTTCGGGCATGACCGCCAAGAAAACATTGAGTCAGAGCAAGACCAGCCTAAAAGGTGTGGTCAATGTTCTGCTGATCATTGGCGCAGGCGGCGGCCTTAAGGAAATGCTGCAGAGCACTGGTCTGAGCGATCAAATAGCGACAACCACGGCCAAGTGGGCCATTCCCACCGTTCTGCTGGCCTGGCTGATCGCCGCGCTCTTCCGAGTTGCTCTTGGGTCTGGCACGGTCGCTGTGGCGGCTGCAGCGGGCATCGTTGCTCCGATGGTTGCGCAAGCTGATGATTTGCATAAGGCGCTGGCTGTTCTAGCCATCGCCGTAGGAGCCATGATCTTCTCTCATGTAAATGATGGCGCCTTCTGGCTCTTCCAGGAGTATCTGGACATGACAGTTCCTCAGACCTTGAAGACATGGAGCTTCCTGGTGACTGTCCAATCGGTGGCGGGTCTGATTGCTCTGCTGCTGGTGGATGCCGTCCTAGGCATTGTGGTATAGGCCGCTAGCCCGATAAGTCGATATTCGAGATTCAAGGAAAGGTGAAAGATAATGAGACTGGCGTTCGGAGCCGATCCTAATGCTGCAGGGTTGAAGAATGTGCTTATGGAGGAGGCAAGACGCCTGGGTCACGAGGTGATCGATTTTCCTACTGATGATCCAATCTACGCCAACGTGGCCATTGTCCTTGCGCAGTCTGTGGTTCGGGGTGAAGCGGATCGAGGCGTCCTGCTTTGCGGGACGGGTTTAGGCGTTTCGATCTCGGCCAATAAGGTGCCGGGAGCCTATTGCGCCTGCGTATCGGACATATATCAAGCCGAGCGTGCACGCCGCAGCAATGATGCGAACATCATCGCCATGGGTGCTCAGGTTCTGGGACCCGAAACAGCCAAATGCCTGTTAAGGGCTTATCTGGCCAGTGAGTTCGATCCTGATTCCAGAAGTGGCCCAAAGGTGGCGCGCATCCGTCAATTTGAGCTTCATCAGCAATGATGAATCCGTGGGCAGCAGACAGTCAATTTTCATTGCGCTAAGTGGGGAAGATGAACAAGCCGATTGTGGCCATAAGCCTGAAGATGTATTTTACAAGGAAACAGACACTGGCATATTGTCGACGATTAGCCGATCTTCTCAATGCCGCAGCCCTCCCGCTGGACAAGGTGACCATGGCGGTTCTGCCGGATTACCTTACGGTGGAGCAGGCTGGACAGGCTCTGCTGTCCGCGGATGTTCATCTCGGCATTCAGGATGTATGCGATCAAGACCGTGGCCCGTTTACTGGGGAGGTCTCGCCCCTGGATGCTTTTGACCTGGGTGTGACCGTGGCTGAAGTGGGTCATGAGGAACGCCGTCGCATGTATGGGGAAGATGATGAACTCATCGGGCGAAAGGTTCGTGCATGCTGGCGCAATGGGTTGACACCCCTGCTGTGCGTGGGCGAGCTCATCAACCAAGGGCCTGACGCGGCCGCTGATTATTGCTTAAAGCAGATTGAAATGGGACTGGGTGAGAAGCCTGACCTTCCAGCCTGGATTGCATATGAACCGGTCTGGGCCGTCGGGGCTTCCAGCCCTGCTCCAGTTGAATACGTTCGAAAGGTATGTTCGATTATCAAAAATGAGCTTGGTTTCAAATGCCGCAATCTGTCGCTCATATATGGAGGGGCCGCTGCTCCGGGATTGTTGACTGAGCTTTGGCCGACGGTCGATGGGGTGTTCCTAGGTCGTTTCGCGCATGATCCTGCTGCTTTTCTGGAAGTGGTGAAAGAGGCCTGGCGCTTGGTCAGCCAGGACTCGTAGGATCAGGTCGGTCGGAGTTGACCGCTCATCGGCGTTGTGCTAATATATCACTCGGCTTGAGAAATCAAGAAAGCGGGTGACCCACCTGGAAGTCTCTTATGACTTCGGGTTCGAGAAGTGGCGGTGCTCTGTTGTGTTTTACAGAATCGCTCATGAATGCGAAAGCGCGTCGTTTGCAGCGATGGTCTTTTCGCCTGGACTCATGTGGATTGGCTGCAGGCAGTGGATGTTGTGGTATTTGAGAAGGAGTCATCATTAGCGACGAACCAAGGATTAACGACGATATACGAGTGTCTCAGGTACGCCTGATCGGGCCCAACGGCGAGCAGGTGGGAATCATTGCGACCTCCGTCGCCCTCAACCTGGCCAAGGAGGCCAACCTTGACCTGGTCGAGGTTGCACCCAAGGCCAAGCCTCCGGTCGCCAAGCTCATTGATTACGGCAAGTTCAAATACAACGAGAAGATCAAGGCTCGTGAGGCGCGCCGCAACCAGAGCATGTCGGAGATCAAGGAGATCCGCTTCAGATTGAAGATCGACGACCACGACTTCGAGGTCAAGGAGGGGCACGTGCGCCGCTTCCTGTCCGCCGGAGACAAGGTCAAGGTCACTATCATGCTGCGTGGGCGCGAGCAGTCCCGGCCCATCGGCGGCGTGGAGCTCCTGCGCAAGCTGGCTGACGACGTCGCGGATCTGGGCTCCATCGAGTTCGCCCCCAAGCAGGAGGGGCGCAACATCATCATGACCCTGTCGCCTAAGGGCAAGAAGGTCCACACCCAGTCTGAGCAGCGTCGGCGGGGTGGCCAGGCCCGTGCCGAGCGCAAGGCCCGCCAGGCGGCCCATCTGGCTGCCAAGGCCGACGAAAAGGAGACTGCTGGCTCCAACAATACTTCTCCCAAGCAGATGAAATCCAAGGAGGGCAGCAATGCCGAAGATGAAAAGTAACTCCGCCGCATCCAAGCGCGTTCGGACCACGGGTTCGGGCAAGCTCATGCACGCCGGGACCGGTATGCGCCACAATCTGGAGCACAAGTCGGCCAAGAAGCGTCGTCACCTGTCCACTGACGAGGTGCTCGCTCCGACCCAGTCCAAGAATATGAAGAGGATGCTGGCCCGCTGAGCGGGTGCCGTCGCGTCGAGTGAGATTTTAGAAAGCTGAGGAATATCTATGGCACGAGTCAAGCGGGCAGTCAACGCGCATAAGAAGCGTCGGGTCGTTCTGGAACGGGCGTCAGGCTACCGTGGCCAGCGCTCCCGTCTCTACCGCAAGGCCAAGGAGCAGCTGCTTCATTCATATACATACAACTTCCGGGACCGCAAGGCCCGCAAGGGCGACTTCCGCAAGCTGTGGATCCAGCGCATCAACGCCGGATGCCGCGCCCAGGGAATCACCTACAACCGCTTCATCCAGGGTCTGCGTCTGGCCGGTATCGAGCTGGATCGCCGCGCCCTGGCCGATCTGGTCGTCAACGACATCGACACTTTCAACGCCATCGTGGCTGAGGCCAAGAAGGCCTTGCCTGCCGATGTGAACGCTCCGGTCGCTGCCTGATCAGCGGACCTGGCCGCCACGTTTCAAGAACCTCGCCTTTCGCGGGGTTCTTTGCATATTCGACCATTCCTCAGGGGGACGGTAAGTTGATTGGCGACAATGATGCCGGGAGCCGCCATGAACGACAACCACAGCCTAGATGCATCGGCCGTCTCGGCAGAATCTCCAGAATCAGCAGGCGCCGCGATCAATCAGTCACGGCCCGTCCCTCGGCTGCGGGTCTTTCTCTAGGCGGCGGAGTTCTTCTCTGGCATGGCTGCCAGGCCGCCCAACCGGGGGCCTCCCGCCTGCTGGCTCCTTACCTCTCGTCCTCCCAGATCGTATGGACCATCATGATCACCTGGCTCTGGGTGCCTTGGGGGGCACTGGGCCGACAGGAATCCTGATTCGGACAGGCTCTACCTGTGCATTATGGCCGCGGCCATCTGGACTGCCCTGATCATCCTGATTTCGGGACTGCTGATCGTGACCGTCTCCACCAACCTCCTTGTCCCGGCGGTCACCCGTCAGCGCTACGACCTCATCATGGTCGATGCCTATCAGGACATCACCATACCCTTCCAGATGAGCTCCACCGAGTTCTTCACCATGGTCAGTAACCACCTGAATCCGGGCCCGGTCATGATGGTCAAAATGAACTTGACCGATACCATCACCAGGGAGGCCGGCCCCTACCGACGGTTCCTTTGGCAAGAGGGATCCAGAGGCTGGTTCGGGGGTCCCTTGAACGGTCCGATTGGGTCTTGAGCGCGTTGGGAGCATGGAAAAGGAAACGGGGCATTAGAATATGGCCAAAGAACAGCGCTGATGAAGAGAACCGGAGGGTAAGCGGGAGTGGACAGTGATCATCAGGAGGGGATGACAGCCCTGTTGGATCAGTTCCTGGCCTACACCGGTCTGGAACGGGGTCTTGCCCCGGCCACGGTCAAGGCCTATCGGTCCGATCTGAACATGTACATCCGCTGGTTGTCTGGTAGGGGCATCACCAGCCTGGGGCAGATCCAAACCGCCGATGTGGAGGGCTTTCTGGCCCATCTGGCCGACGAGAGTCCAGCCAGCCGCTCACGCAGGATGGCTGCCGTCCATGAGTGGCACCGGTTCGCCCTCAAACAGGGTGTGACCGACCAGGATGTCTCCCGCACCGTCAAGGCTCCCAAGGGCACCTCGGCCCTGCCGGACGTGCTGGATGTGGATCAGGTGACCCGGCTGCTTGATGTGGCCGCCATGGGCGGGTCCAAGGATCCGGTGGTCCTGCGGGACAAGGCCCTGCTGGAATTCATGTACGCCACCGGTTGCCGGGTCTCGGAGGCCGTCGGCACCGACCTGGAGGACATGGACTTGGGCGAGCGGGTGGTTCGTCTGACCGGCAAGGGCGACAAGCAGCGTCTGGTGCCCATGGGTTCCTACGCCTGCCAGGCCATGCAGGCCTATCTGAATCTGGGTCGGGCCACCCTGTGCAGTCGGGCGACCAAGGGCAGGGAGCTGCGGGCCGTCTTCCTCAACAAGCGGGGCAAGCGGCTGACCAGGCAGACGGTCTGGCAGGTGGTCAGGGATGCCGGCCGCCGGGCGGGTCTGAACAGGCCCCTGCATCCCCACACGCTGAGGCACTCCTTCGCCACCCATCTGCTGGAGGGAGGCGCTGATGTGCGTTCAGTCCAGGAGCTGCTGGGCCATGCCTCGGTGACCACGACGCAGATATACACACACGTCAGCCCCCAGGCCCTGATGGAGACCTACCAGACGGCCCATCCTCGCGCCCGTTGACCCGCCAACCCGCGAATGCGGTCGGAAACTTGATAGGGTAGAGGCATGCCTACGGATTTGTTAGGGCGCGAGTATGAGACGTTCGCTGCCCCGGAGCCTTTGAAACAGCACGGCCCGGCCCGTGTCCTCGCCATGTGCAACCAGAAGGGCGGCGTGGGCAAGACGACCTCATCGATCAACATCGCCGGGGCCATGTGCCAGTATGGGCGACGGGTGCTGATCGTGGACTTCGACCCCCAGGGCGCGGCCACCGTGGGTCTGGGTATCAATGCCAACAGCGTGGACAACACCATTTACACCGCCATGTTCGACACCTCCTTGGATGTTCACGAGGTGGTCCGGCACACCCGTTTTGACGGTCTGGACATCATTCCGGCCAACATCGATCTGTCGGCCGCTGAGATTCAGCTGGTCACCGAGGTCGGCCGGGAACAGGCCCTGGCGGCCACCATCCGTCCCCTGCGGCAGGAGTATGACGCCATCATCATCGACTGCCAGCCCTCGCTCGGTCTGTTGACCGTCAACGCGTTGACCGCTGCGGACGGTGTCATCATTCCCGTGGCGGCCGAGTTCTTCGCCCTGCGCGGCGTGGCCCTGCTCATGCAGTCCATTGAGAAGGTCCGCAGCCGCATCAACCCTGACCTGCAAATCTACGGGGTGCTGGTCACCATGTACACCAAGACCCTGCATTCTGATGAGGTGCTTCAGCGCATTTACGAGGCCTTCAAGGGCAAGGTGCTGCACTCCATCATCAGCCGGTCCATCAAGCTGCCCGACGCTACGGTGGCCGGCGAGCCCATCACCATGTTTGCCCCCGAGCACAAGACCGCCAAGGAGTATCGGGAGGTCGCCCGGGAACTGATCGCCCGTGGCATCGTGGCGTGAGCGGATCAGCGGACGGCTTCGCCGTCGACCTGGATGTCTACCAGGGACCCTTCGACCTGCTGCTGGGTATGCTGGCCAACCGAAAGCTCACCCTGACGGAGGTCTCCCTGGCCTCCATCACCGGGGAGTTTCTGGACTATGTGCGCACCCTGGACTTCAGTCAGGGACTGGACCAGGCGAGCGCCTTCCTGGATGTGGCCTCGGTGTTAGTGGAGGCCAAGAGCGCTGCCCTCTTGCCTGTGGAGGACGAGTCCATGCGCGACCAGGCCTCGATGGATGCACTTCGGGAGCGTGATCTGCTCTTCGCCAGGCTGCTGCAGTACCGGGCCTTCAAACAGGCGGGGCAGGACTTTCGAGCCAGGCTGGCCGCCAACTCGGGCCGCTACCCGCATCCTGGCCATCTGGAGCCTCAGCTGGCTCATCTGCTGCCTGATCTCGTCTGGACCCTGAAACCAGAGGATCTGGCGCTGCTCTGCGCCAATGCCCTGGTCAACGCTCCGGCCCCAGAGGTTCGTCTGGACCAGCTGCACGTGCCCCTGGTCGACCTGAACAAGGAGGCCGACCAGGTTCGCCAGGCCCTGCTGGAACAGCCTGGTCAGCCGGTGGCCTTCGCCGATCTGGTCGCCTCCTCCAAGGGTCGGGCGCAGGTGGTGGCACGATTCTTGGCCGTGCTGATCTTCTTCAGGCAGGAGCTGATCCAGTATCGCCAGGATGGCCCCTACCAGCCGCTCTACCTGCGCTGGATAGGACAGACCCAGGAGCCGGAAACGGCCTTGATCAGTGAGGGGGACTTCGCATGAGCCAAACCTCGGCTCCCGATACCCGTCCCGAATATGTGGACTTCGACGTGCAGGACTTTCCCGGCGGACTGGCCGCCTGTCTGGAGGCCATCTTGGTGGCCACGGACCGACCGCTGACTGCAGAGGACTTCTCCCGGGTGCTGGCCGTGGATCCTGACCCGGTCAATGCCGCCCTGGAATCGTTGGCTGAATCCTATAGCGACCGAGGATTTGAACTGCGTCGGACCGCCCGGGGCTGGCAGCTGACCAGCCGGGCCGCCTACCAGCTTGTGGTGGCGGCCTTCGTCAAGGACGGCCAGACGGCACGCCTCTCCCAGGCGTCCTTGGAGGCCCTGGCCATCGTGGCCTACCGCCAGCCCATGACCCGTGCTCAGGTGGGCCAGATCCGCGGGGTCAACTCCGACGGGGTCATCCGGGCCCTGCTGGTGCGCGGCCTGGTTCGTGAAGAAGGCCTGGACGAGCAGACCCATGCCGCCCTGCTGGTCACCACCGACCTCTTTCTTGAGCGGATGGGACTGCAATCCTTGGAGGATCTGCCCTCCCTGGCTCCATTCCTGCCCGACGAGGACTCGGCCCTGGCCCAGGCTCGCCAGGAGCTGTCCGGCCAGCTCCAGTCCCCGGATCCGGCACATGGCTCGACCCAGGGCGAGGAGCAGTGAACGCCTGTCACACAAGGCGGTTACACTTGTCTCTGTTTGTCCAGTTCCGGGACCACGCCAGCCGGCAGACAGGCCGGCAGGGCATGGATAGCATTCACGAGAATGAGGTTTTGATGGCGGTACGCGGCGATATACGAAATGTGGCGATTGTGGCACACGTTGACCACGGCAAGACCACCTTGGTCAACGCCATGCTGCAGCAGTCGCACGTCTTCTCCGAGCGGGAGGAGGTGCCCGACCGGGTCATGGACTCCAACGATCTGGAGAGGGAGAAGGGCATCACCATCCTGGCCAAGAACACCGCCGTCAAGTACACAGGCCCCCTGGCAGCCAAGCTGGGCCAGCCCGACGGCATCACCATCAACGTGGTGGACACCCCCGGCCACGCCGACTTCGGCGGCGAGGTGGAGCGCGGCATCTCCATGGTCGACGGGGTGGTCCTGCTGGTGGATGCTTCCGAGGGGCCCCTGCCCCAGACCCGCTTCGTCCTGCGCAAGGCCTTGGAGGCCAAGCTGCCCGTCATTCTGGTCATCAACAAGACCGACCGGCCCGATGCCCGCATCTCCGAGGTGGTCTCCGAGTCCACCGACCTGCTCTTGGGCCTGGCCCAGGACGTGAGCGAAGAGGGAGTGGATCTGGACCTGGATTCCCTCCTGGACCTGCCGGTCATCTACTGTGCAGCCAAGGCCGGCAAGGCCTCTTTGAACCAGCCTGCCGACGGTGCTGTGCCCGACAACGACGATCTGGAGCCACTCTTTGAGGCTATCCTGAACAACATCCCAGCCCCGGAGTATGAGAAGGGCGCGCCCCTGCAAGCCCATGTGACCAACATCGATGCCTCCGACTACCTGGGACGTCTGGGCCTGGTGCGCATCTACAACGGCACCCTGACCAAGGGCCGCCAGTACGGCCTGTCTCGCGTGGACGGGTCCATCGAGAACTTCAAGCTGACCGAAATCCTGCGCACCAAGGGCCTGCAGCGCTTCCCGGTGGAGGAGGCCGGCCCCGGAGACATCGTGGCTGTGGCCGGCGTGGAGGACATCATGATCGGTGAGACCATCGTCGATCAGGACGACCCCCGCCCCCTGCCTCTGATCCACGTGGACGACCCGGCCGTCTCCATGACCTTCGGCACCAACGATTCGCCCTTGGCCGGCACCGAGGGCAAGGACCATAAGCTGACCGCCCGCATGCTCAAGGACCGCTTGGACCGCGAGCTGATCGGCAACGTCTCCATCAAGGTGCTGCCCACTGACCGGCCCGACGCCTGGGAGGTCCAGGGCCGTGGCGAGCTGGCCCTGGCCATCCTGGCCGAGCAGATGCGCCGCGAGGGCTACGAGTTGACCGTGGGACGCCCCCAAGTGGTCACCAAGACCGTGGACGGCAAGCTTCAGGAGCCTATGGAATCCGACACCATCGACGTGCCCGAGGAGTACATGGGCGCGGTAACCCAGCTTATGGCCGATCGCAAGGGCCGCATGGAGACCATGACCAACCATGGCTCCGGCTGGGTCAGGATGCAGTTCACTGTGCCCTCCCGTGGCCTGCTGGGCTTCCGCACCGCCCTGCTTACCGCCACTCGCGGCACCGGCATCTCCTCGTCCATCTCCGCCGGCTACGCCCCCTGGGCGGGTGACATCAAGACCCGTCAGAACGGATCCATGGTCTCTGACCGCTCCGGTAAGGCCAGCCCCTACGCCATGCAGAAGCTCCAGGCCCGCGGCGAGTTCTTCGTCAAACCCCAGTCGCCTGTCTACGAGGGACAGATCGTGGGCATCAACAACAAGCCCGGCGACCTGGACATCAACATCACCCTGGAGAAGCACATGACCAACATGCGTTCCTCCACCGCCGACGTGTTGGAGACCCTGACACCGCCCATCGACATGAGCCTGGAGGAGTCCCTGGACTTTGCCAACGATGATGAGTGCGTGGAGGTGACTCCCGAGTCCATCCGTGTGCGCAAGATCATCCTGGACAGGGATGCCTGGTACAAGTGGAACGCCCGCCAGCGCAGGGCCAACAAGAAGTAAGCCTTCTCTCACAATCAGATCAGTGCGACCCGGCCGACCCACGGTGACCGGGTCGGACTAGTCTTGGACCCATGAACTCTCAGGTTTCCAAATCCAAGGAACAGGCCGCCTCCCATTCGGCGGGGGAGTCCGGCAAGGCAAATCCCTTCCGTTGCCTGCTGGGCCTGCCCATCGGCTTGGCGGTGGGCGTGCTGGGGACCCTGGTCCAGCGTTCCGGGGCCGCCCAGGGTCTGCCCTGGGGTATGGTCCTGGCCTATCTGCTGGTGGCCCTGGCTGCCTGGTGGGTTCGATGCGACAGCGGCACCATGGGTCTGGCCCTGCATCTGGTGGCCTCGACGGTCGCGGTCTGGCTGCTCTCCATGCGGGGACCGGGCGGCGATGTGCTCATGCCCTATGCCAGCTTTCCTGCCTTCTTTGCAAAGTATGCGGTCTTCCTTTGGATGGGCGGGCTGGTCCTGATTCAGACCCTGGCCATCTGCCTGCCTGCCTCTTGGTTCGCTGACGGCCCCCTGCGCCGTAAGGGGCGATCGGCATGAGCCAGATTCTGTCAGAATCACCGGCGACCCTGCCCGATTGCATTCCTCTGCACTTCCTGGGTCCCGAGGGGACCTTCACCCATCAGGCCGCCCTTGAGGCCGCCAGCCTCATGGAGACAAGGCTGGGCTGCCAAGCAGATCTGAGGCCCTGCACGGATGCGGCTGCCATCGTGGCCGCCGTGGAGGGGAGCCGAGGTTGGGGAGTACTGGCCTGGGAGAACAACGTGGAGGGCCATGTGGTGCCCAATATGGACGCCCTGATTGATGCTCAAGCGGTGGCAGGATTCGGCATGGTTCGCCTGCCCATCGTTTTCGATGCCTTCGTTCGGGCCGACCACGGCCATCTGCGCCAGGTCGGCGCCCACCCCCACGGACTGGCCCAGTGCAAGGGCTTCGTCAAAGAGACCGGCCTGAATCCGGTGACAGCCAACTCCAATGCTGCGGCCTGCCGTGATCTGGGCCCCGATCAGGTGGCTCTGGGGCCGCGCATCTGCGGGAGCCTCTACGGGCTGGAGACCTACCGGCGAGAGGTTCAGGACTATCAGGGGGCCCGCACCGACTTTCTTATGCTGGCACCCCGGGATCAGGCCGCAGGGTTGGCACGACGCCTGGCATCAGGCGGGGATTTCGAGTCCATCGTCACCTTTATTCCCCTGAATACCGGGCCGGGCGTGCTGGCCAACCTGCTGGACCGTCTGCGGGATGCAGGCCTGAACATGACATCATTCATGTCCCGGCCCATCAAGGGGCACGACGGGACCTACAGCTTCGTAGCCAGCATCGACGCCGCACCATGGCAGAAGGGTCTGCATCAGGTGCTGGCCGACCTGCTGGACAGGGGGGACTGGCTCAAGACCCTGGCGGTCCATCCGAGCACCCCGCATCCGGCGCCCCCCATCCGTGAATGGATGCTGCCCAGGGCGGGGGCCTTTCGGGGTGAAGGCCCCGGTTCCGAGACGATCAGCAAGGAGTTGTTATGGTAGATGAATCCGCGCCCTTCCAACACATGCACCCAATAGCGGGCATGGCCGCTTCGCCGGTGCTGACCTCGGCCCACAAGATTGCCGTGGCGGGATTGGGCCTGATCGGTGGATCACTGGCCCGCCGCCTGGCTGCCCGGGGTCGGTTCGTGATCGCATGGAACCATAACGACCGTCCCTATGAGCAGGCCCGCAGCCAGGGGATCCATTGCATGGATACCCTGGAGGAGCTGGCCAAGGGCAAGCCCGACGTCCTGGTCCTAGCCACTCCCTTGCGGGCCATGTCAGACGTGCTTCAGGCATTGGCTCCGGTGCTGACCCGTGGCACCACCCTGACCGACGTGGGCAGCGTCAAGGGTCCGGTCCGCAGGCAGGTCGAACAGGCCGGTCTGGCCGATCGTTATGTAGGCGCCCATCCCATGGCGGGCAGCGAAGGCTCCGGCTATGAGGATTCGGACCCGGCCCTCTTGGAAGATGCTCTCTGGGCCCTCTGCGTCGATGAACAGACGGATTACAGCCGCTTCCTGACTGTGGCCGACATGGTCACCCAGGGGCTGGGCAACCGACTGATCGCCCTGGACGATGCCACCCATGACCGGGCTGCGGCACTGATCTCGCACATGCCCCATGTGGTGGCTACTGCCCTGGCCGACATGCTCGCGCAATCGTCTGACCGCCGTGTGGCCTCGGCCCTGGCGGCCGGATCCTGGCGGGACATGACCCGTGTGGCCCTGACCGACCCGGAACGGACCCGGGCCATGGTGGAAGAGAATGCCGACCAGGTGGCGGACCTTCTGGATGCCCTTGTCGAGAATTTGCAGGGCATGGCCTCTCTCTTGCGCGATCAGGAGCCGGAGGCCGATGAAAAGCGTAGGGACTTCTTCCTCCGGGCCGATCCCTTCCGGCGCTACAAGACTGCCTTGGGCGACCAGGAGCAGATGCCCACAACTGATTTGGAACTGGATCCGCAGGAGGGCGGCTGGCGGCAGGATCTGCTGGATTCGGCCCTGCGTGGCGAGCAGGTCTCGGCCTTCCTGACCACCAGCAGGGCCCTGGTGCTGCACCCGCCGGTCATCGACTGAGATCCGGAGGGTCCGGGCGGGGTGAGCGGCGTTCCGGAACCGGCTTCAGCGCCACCATGTCTGCTGCCTGAAGGGTCACGCGCTCCCCGGGACGCGACCCATTGGCCGCCGGATCCCTGTCCAGGATCAGCCGATGCCCGTCCCAGTCGACCACGTGGCCCACGTAGTCACGGAACTTGAGCCTTCCGTCTTCCGGGTCCGACCCCAAGGAAATCCTGACCACCAGCCGTGCTCCGGCCGGTATGGCTGCTGGCAAACGCATGGCCTTCCACCTCCTTCATCAGTATCGCTTGCGGCTGCGACGAGGGTGAAAGCGCCTAGACTGTATTGCAGATACCGCACAGCCGAGCAAAGGGAGCGCCCATAGTGGAACAGGATCTGCAGGACTTCGCCGACTATCTTTCCCGGGTGGCAGGCAAGAGTCCCAATACGGTCCGCTCCTACCGGGCTGACTTGGCGGGCTTTCTGCACCTGATGCATCTGCGCGGCATCGATGACCCCTCGCAGATTGATCTGGCCGCCATCAGGTCCTGGCTGGCCCACGAGGCATCGACCCACGCCCGTTCGACCATGGCCCGGAAAACGGCCGCACTGAGGTCCTTCTTCGGCTGGCTGAGTCGGCACGGCCGCATCAAGACCGACCCCACCCTGGCCCTGAGCAGTCCCAAGCAGTCCGAGCATCTTCCTCGGATCCTGACGCATGACCAGGCCCGCACCCTGATGGATACGGTCGACCAGGATCCGGTCGAGCCCCGGGTGGACGAGACAGTTCAGGCGGCCCTGCATGTGCGGGATGCGGCCATGCTGGAGCTGTTGTACGCCACGGGCATGCGCGTTGCCGAGCTCTGCGGATTGGACCTGGGTGACGTGAACCGGCACAGCCGCACTGTAAAGGTCCTGGGCAAGGGTTCCAAGGAGCGGGTCCTGCCCTACGGCCTGCCCGCCGATCGTGCCCTGGACCGCTGGCTGGGGGAGGGGCGGCCGATCCTGGCGTGTGCAACGGCCAAATCGGCCCGCAAGGCAGGTCAGGCCCTCTTCCTGGGTCAGTTTGGCGGCAGGGTTGGTCAGCGGCAGGTCCGCAAGGTGGTCCACCAAGCGGCTGGCCAAGCCGGAGTGCCCGACATCGCCCCCCATGCTCTGCGGCACTCGGCCGCCACGCATATGCTGGATGGGGGAGCCGACCTGCGTGAGGTTCAGGAGATGCTGGGCCACTCCTCCCTGCGAACCACCCAGCGCTACACTCACGTATCCATCGAGCAGCTGCGCGCACGGTACAGGCAGGCTTTTCCACGGGCCTGAGATTCGGCAAATGAGATGGGACTTGCTCTACGAAACATCCGCGTACCAGAATATGGCGTATTGTGGCTTTAACGTCGGTCAGGGATCTTTGAGGTTCGGTCATCCTGGTGTCCTTGGTTGCAGACGTGACGCTAACGATCAACAAATATATAAACAAGGGGAGCAGCAATGAAGAAGGGTTCACAGCTTACGCTCGTGTCCGCAGCCATCTGTGCCTTGGCGCTTTTGGCCAGCGGCTGCGGCGGTGGCGGCGGCACCAGCACTGAGGGTGCCGAGCAGTCGTCCAGCAGCCAGTCAGGCAACAATACCGTCGTTTCGATCCATGGGTGTGAGCCGGCTAAGCCGCTCATTCCCAGCAATACTGTGGAGAGCTGCGGCGGGCAGGTGGTGGATGCCATCAACGCCAAGCTGGTCCGTTTCGACAACCACGGCAAGGCCCACAATGATCTGGCCTCGGAGATCAAGGGCAACGACGACATGGATCAGTACAAGGTCACTCTGGTCGATGGGCGCAAGTTCTCGGACGGCACCCCCATTACAGCCAAGTCCTTCACCAAGGCATGGTCCTGGGCAGCCAATGTGAACAATGGCCAGCTGGGATCTAGCTTCTTCGCCAACATCAAGGGCTATGACGATCTGCAGAAAGAGGGCGCGCCTGCTGACGCCCAGCTGTCAGGTCTGAAAGTCGTGGATGACAAGACCTTCACCGTGGATTTGAGCTCACCCTCCTCCACCTTCCCCATCCAGGTGGGATACACCTCCTTCGCGCCGCTGCCTGAGTCCTTCTACAAGGACACCAAGGCCTACGGGGAGAACCCGGTAAGCTCGGGTCCTTACAAGTTCGATTCCTGGCAGCACAACACAATGGTCAAGCTTCGCAAGAACGCCTCCTACACGGGTGATGTCAAGATTCAGAACGGCGGTATCGACTATAAGGTCTATACGGATGTCGCCTCGGCCTACGCCGATGTGCAAGCTGGCAACCTGGACGCGATTGATACCATCCCCACCTCGGCCCAGAAGACCTTCATGAAAGACAGTCTGGTCAAGGGCTACAACGAGCCCGGCTCCGTCCTGCAGATGTTCACCATTCCTACCACCATGGAGCACTTCGGCCAGGATCAGGAGGGCCACCTGCGTCGCCAGGCCATCTCCATGGCTCTGGATCGTAAGATGCTGATCGACAAGGTTCTGGGCGGCCTGGGCGTGCAGCCTACCGACTTCACGGCACCCACCATCCCTGGCTATGCCAAGAACCTCAAGGGTTCCGATAACTTGAAGTACGATGCCAGGAAGGCCAAGGATGCTTGGGCCAAGGCCGACGCCATCAGCCAGTGGCCGGCCGACAAGAGCTTCCAGCTGGTCTACAACGCCGACGGCGGTGCCAAGGACTTCTATGACGGCATGGCCAACTCCATCAAGAACACACTGGGGATCAAGGCCGAGGCCACCCCTGTGCCCACCTTCAGCGAGTTCCGAGGCAACGTCAACAAGCGCGCCTACAAGGATGCGGCCTTCCGGTCGGCTTGGTCGCCCGACTATCCCTCTCCTGAAAGCTACCTGATGAGCAACTTCGCCAGCTCGGCAGCGGACGGCAACGGGTCCAACGACGGCGATTACAAGAACCCCAAGTTCGACGATCTGCTGAAGCAGGCTGCCAAGGCCAAGAACACCGACGAAGCCAACAAGCTTTTCCAACAGGCAGAGGAGATTCTTCTGCAGGACATGCCCGCGGTACCGCTCTACTATGCCAACAACAAGGGCGCGTCAGCCAAGAATGTGCAAGGATTGACACTGTGCTGGAACAGCTACCCGAACCTTGCGGAGTTGTCAAAGAAACAGTGATGATCGTGCCGGAAACGGCATAATCCGTTGTCGCTGGCCCGGCCGGATCCGCACCAAAGCGGACCCGCACCCGGGTCTTATGTACTGGCGGCGGATTTGGGAAACCAACCAAAGGAAAGAGCAGTATATATGAAGAAGCAATCGGCCCTGACCATTGCTGGCGCCGGACTGTGCGTCATGGCGCTCACGCTGGGCGCCTGCGGCGGATCCGGCGGATCCGGCTCCTCTGCCGAGGGGACCAATGGCGGCAGCTCGGATGCCGTCATCTCGGTCTTCAACCCGGAGCCGGCCAATCCACTCATTCCCAGCATGACCAACGAGGTGGGCGGCGGCAACCCCATCGACGTCATGTTCTCCAAACTGGTCCGCTTCGATGACAAGGGCAGGCCAGCCAACGAGATCGCCAAGCAGATCAAGGCCAACGAGGACAACACCCAGTACACCGTGACCATCAACGACGGTTGGAAGTTCTCGGATGGCACCCCGGTCACCGCACAGTCCTTCACCAAGGCCTGGTCCTGGGCGTCCAGCATCGCCAACAAGCAGCTGGGCTCCAGCTTTTTCGCCAACATCAAGGGCTATGACGACCTGCAGAAGGAGGGCACCCCAAGCGATGCCCAGCTGTCAGGCCTCAAGGTCATCGATGACAAAACCTTCACCGTGGATCTGACCTCGCCCTCCTCCACCTTCCCCATCCAAGTGGGCTACACCGCCTTCGCGCCGCTGCCTGAGTCCTTCTACAAGGACACCAAGGCCTTCGGAGAGAAGCCAGTGACCGTGGGACCTTACAAGTTCCAGTCCTGGGAGCATAACAAGTCCATAAAGCTGGTCAAGGATCCTTCCTACAAGGGCGGCATCAAGGTCAAGAACGGCGGCGTTGAGTTCCGCGCCTACACTGATGCCACGGCAGCCTACCGCGACGTGCAGGCTGGCAATCTGGACGTGCTGGACACTCTGCCTGCCTCGGCTCGCAAGACCTTCCAGACCGACAACACGGTCCAGGCCATCAACGACCCAGGCTCGGTCATCCAGATGTTCACCATCCCCACCTACATGAAGCACTTCGGCCAGGATGAGGAGGGCCACCTGCGTCGTCAGGCCATCTCCATGTCCATCGACCGGCCAACCATCATCAAGAAGGTGCTGTCCGGAACCGCCAAGGAGGTCCACGACTTCACTGCCCCCGTTATCCCCGGTTATTCAACCAGCATCAAGGGATCCGACGTGCTCAAGTACAACCCCTCCAAGGCCAAGGAGCTCTGGGCCGAGGCCAACAAGATCTCCCCCTGGGGCGAGGGCGACACCTTCAAGATCGCCTACAACGCCGATGGTGCCCACAAGGAGATCTACGACGCCGTCACCAACTCCATCAAGAACGCCCTGGGCATCCAGGCTGCGGGCAACCCTCTGCCCACCTTCAGCGAGTTCCGCTCCAACGTGCAGAACCGCAAGTTCACCGACTCGGCCTTCCGCTCCGGCTGGCAGCCTGATTACCCCTCTCCCGAGAGCTATCTGTCCAGCAACTTCGCCAGCTCGGCAGCCAACGGCAACGGGTCCAACGACGGCGATTACAAGAACCCCGAGTTCGACGAACTGATGGACAAGGCGGCCTCCGCCAAGAACATCGACGAGGCCAACAAGATCTACCAGCAGTCCGAGGAGCTGCTCTTCCACGACCTGCCCGCAGTCCCGCTCTACTACCAGAACTCCAACGGCGTGGCCGCCAAGAACATCAAGGGATTCTCCTTCAATTGGAAGGGCGTCCCCGCATACTACAACATCAGCAAGTGAGGTGAGGGGAGCCTGAATCCCACACCCCAAAACTGACACCGCCCGGGCCGGCGCGGGAGGATCCACTCCCCGTCGGCCTTGGTGTTCTTGCGCCCCTGTTGAGGTGTGCTGGTAGACTCAAACAAGAATTTTTGCGGCGACCCCGATCCCCATGCCGATCCCGGTCGCGGATGACAAAGGAGAATAGCCGATGGGAAAATATCTTCTGCGACGTATTCTGCAGATGATCCCCGTCGTTCTCGGCACGACACTGCTGATATACGCGCTGGTCTTCGCGCTTCCTGGCGACCCTGTGGCCGCCATGTTCGGGGACAAGCCAGTCAACCAGGCCGTTGCCGCACAGATACGTTCGGAATACAATCTCGACAAGCCCTTCATCGTGCAGTACGTGCTCTTCCTGAAGAACGCACTGACCCTGAACTTCGGTAACACTTTCGCCGGCCAGCCCGTGATCAGCGTGATCGGCAGGGCCTTCCCCGTGACCATCAAGCTGGCCCTGATGGCCTTCGTCTTCGAGGGCGTCTTCGGTGTGATCTTCGGCATCATCGGCGGCCTGACCAAGGGCAAGTGGTCGGACAACATCATCCTGGTCTTTTCCCTGCTGCTGATCTCGGTGCCTACTTTCGTCACGGGCTTCATCCTGCAGTACCTGTTCGGCGTCAAATGGCATCTGTTGCCGGCCACCGCCGGGGCCAATCCGGGCTTCATTGATCTGCTCATGCCGGCCATCGTGCTGGGATCGGTGTCCATGGCTTCCATCATCCGTCTGACCAGGACGGAGATCACCTCCAACATTTCCGAGGACTACGTGCGCACGGCCCGGGCCAAGGGCATGAGCAACCGGTCCGTTATCGTGCGGCATGTGCTGCGCAATTCGCTGATTCCCGTGATCACCTACCTGGGCGCCGATATCGGCGGACTGATGGGCGGGGCCATGATCACCGAGCGCATCTTCAACATTCAGGGTGTGGGCAACACCCTTTACCAGGCCATCCTGAGGGGCGAAGGCACCCTGGTGGTCTCCATCGTGACCATTCTGGTCCTGATCTTCGTCATCACCAGCCTCCTGGTCGACCTGCTCTACGCAGTGCTCGACCCGCGAATCCGGTATGCGTGAGGGAGAGGGACCGACTATGAGTGAAACAGCTATGAACGAGTCAAGCGAACAGAACGAAAGCCAGGCCCGCGTATACTTCCCCGACCCCTTGCCGGGGCAGGAGCGGTTCGTGGCCCCCATCGACGAGACGCCCCTGCGCGAAGTGGACTCGGTGGATGAGGACGTGCCGCCTACCAGCATGTGGGCCGACGCTTGGAAGACCCTGAGGCGCAACCCGCTCTTCATCATTTCTGCAATCCTGGCGATCGTGGTCATCCTGGTGGCCCTCTTCCCCAACCTCTTCGCCAAGCAGGACCCCATGGCCTGCAACCTGTCCAATTCCGTGGAGCCAGGCCGGCCGGGACACCCCTTCGGCTTCGACCTGCAGGGCTGCGACGTATACAGCCGCGTCATCCACGGGGCCCGGACTTCGGTGGCCATCGGCATCATGACCACCATCCTGGTCACCGTCTTCGGCGGACTCATCGGGGCAATCGCCGGATTCTTCGGGGGCTGGGTTGACGCAGTGCTCAGCCGCATCACCGACATCTTCTTCGCCATTCCCATGATTCTGGGTGCCATCGTGCTCCTGCAGATGTTCCGTACCTCCACCTCACTGTGGAAGATCATCCTGACCCTGACCCTCTTCGGCTGGGTCAACATGGCACGTATCACCCGAAGCGCCGTCCTGGAAGCCAAGAACCTGGAGTTCAACACCGCATCCACGGCCCTGGGCTCCACGCCTCTGCGCAACCTCTTCCGGCATATCCTGCCCAACTCACTGGCCCCGGTCATCGTCATGGCCACCATGTCGCTGGGCACCTACATCGTCTCTGAGGCCACTCTGAGCTTCCTGGGCATCGGCCTGCCCTCCACAGTGGTCTCCTGGGGCGGAGACATCTCGACGGCCCAGAGTCTTCTGACCACCAATCCCTCGGTCCTCTTCTATCCCTCCGCAGCCCTGGCCATCACCGTGCTGGCCTTCATCATGATGGGTGACGCGGTCAAGGATGCGTTGGATCCCAAGAGCAGAACGGCCTGAGTGAGGAAGCATGACTGAAGCAGACAAGAATACGACCGCCAATCAGGAGAATCAGCCCCTGCTCGATGTGCGGGACCTGCAGGTGGACTTCACCGCTGATGGGCGCACCGTCCACGCAGTTCGCAACGCCTCCTTCAACGTATACCCCGGCCAGTGGGTAGCCATCGTGGGGGAGTCCGGCTCGGGCAAGTCCACCTCGGCCATGGCTGTGCTGGGCCTTCTGCCCGGCACCGGCAAGGTGGCCGGCGGCAGCATCCGGCTCAATGGCCGCGAGCTGGTGGGCCTGGACCGCAAGGACTACGAGGCGCTGCGCGGCTCCCAGATGGGCCTGGTCCCGCAGGACCCCATGAGCAATCTGAACCCGGTCTGGCGCATCGGCTCCCAGGTCAAGGAGGCGCTGACCGCCAACCACATGGACGTCTCCCGGGAGAAGCGCTCCCGGCTGGCAAAGGCCCTGGCTGGTGACGAGGCGGTGAAGGTAAAGAAGTCTGACGACGAGCTCTTCATCTCATCCAAGGACCTGCCCGGTCTGCTCGAAGCTGCCCGTCAGGCCCTGAGCGATGCCGGGGTTGCCGACGTAGACAAGACCATGGAGGCCATGAAGACCGAGTGGGATGTGGGCTCAGAGACCCGCTGGGGCGTGGCCAAGTCCCTGATCGATGCCGGTGTGGATGACGACAAGGCCTGGAGGCTGGCCAAGGAGCACGTGACCGGCTCGGACATGAACGACCGCATCGCCGGTCTGCTGTCGGAGGCCGGACTGCCCGATGCCGCCACCAGGGCCCGGCAGTATCCGCATGAGTTCTCAGGCGGCATGCGCCAGCGCGCCCTGATCGCCATCGGCCTGGCCTCCCGTCCCGACCTGCTGATTGCGGACGAACCCACCAGCGCCCTGGATGTGACCGTCCAGAAGCGAATTCTGGACCACCTGCGCAGCCTGACCGAATCCTTGGGCACTGCCGTGCTTTTCATCACCCACGACCTGGGTCTGGCGGCCGAACGCGCCCAGCACATCGTGGTCATGTACCGGGGCCAGGTGGTGGAGTCCGGTCCCAGCCTGGAGGTCCTGCAGCACCCCCAGCACCCCTACACCAAGCGCCTGGTTCAGGCCGCGCCCTCGCTGGCTTCCCAGCGCATCATCTCCGCCAAGCAGCGCGGCCAGGATGCCGAGGGCCTGCTGGAGCACCATGTCAAGGGTGAGAGCACCCTTGAGCGCAGCGAGCACGTCATCACCGTGGAACACCTGACCCGCGAGTTCAGGCTGCCCCGGCGCAAAGAAATGTTCAAGGCTGTAGACGACGTCTCCTTCTCGGTCAAGCGAGGGACCACCCTGGCCATTGTGGGGGAGTCCGGCTCCGGCAAGTCCACAGTGGCCAACATGGTCCTGCACCTGCTCAGGCCCACCTCGGGCCGGGTGACCTACGAGGGACAGGACATCGCCGACTTCGGCGGCCGTCAGCTCATGGAATTCCGGCGGCACGTGCAGCCGGTCTTCCAGAACCCATACGGCTCCCTGGACCCGATGTACTCCATTTACCGTTCCATTGAGGAGCCCCTGCGCATCCACAAGATCGGCAACGCCAAGTCCCGGCAGAGACGGGTCAAGGAGCTGTTGGACATGGTGGAGATGCCCGAGTCGGTCATGGGTCGCTACCCCAACGAGCTTTCCGGCGGTCAGCGTCAACGCATCGCCATCGCCCGGGCCATGGCCTTGAATCCGGATGTGATCATCTGCGACGAGGCCGTTTCCGCCCTGGACGTGCTGGTTCAGGATCAGGTGTTGCGGCTGCTCAACGACCTGCAGGCTGAGCAAGGTCTGAGTTACCTGTTCATCACCCACGATCTGGCAGTGGTCAGGCAGATCGCCGACGAGGTGGTGGTCATGCAGCACGGCCGGCTGGTGGAGCACGCCACCACCGACGAGGTGTTCGACCACCCGCAGCGCCAGTACACCAAGGATCTGCTGGACGCCATCCCCGGCGGCAAGCTGCGCCTGGGGCTTGACTAGTTATCCTTTGCACAGACTCACGAGGAAATGAGGCATCATGGGATTGTTCGGTTTCGGAAAGAAACACGCCAAGCGGCAGGCCGAGGAGGACGTCGAGGATCAGAAGGACCAGTCCAAGGAGCTCGACGAGTCCGAGGATGCTGAGGAATCCGACCAGATGTCTGCGGCGGAGACGGTTGCGGAGCGGGACGAAGCCGAGCAGAGCGGGAAGGGTCCTTGGGACAGCATGGATCCCGAGGCCCCCGACACCGATGAGTACTTGGACATCGGCGCCCTGCTGCTGCCCTTCCTGCAGGGCAGCGAGCTGAGGCTCAAGGCCAACTCGCAGACCGGCGACGTGCTGGGAGCCACCATCACCTACAAGTCCTCCAGTCTGGAGCTGGAGCCCTTTGCGGCCCCCAAGTCCCTGGGCCTGTGGGACGAGGTCCGGTCCGACCTGCTCCAGGCTAATCCCTCCTGCAAGGAGGTGGACGGCGTTTTCGGCAAGGAGCTGACCCTGCCCGTCAAGGTCAAGGGCAAGAACCTGCTGACCCGGGTGGTGGGCATCGACGGACCCCGCTGGATGCTGCGAGGCATTTTCTCAGGCCCGGCGGCCAAAGGTGGCAGGGAGAAGGACGTCCTTGACGGCTACCTGGCCGACCTGGTGGTGGTCCGTGGCGACGAGCCCCTGGCCCCACGTGACCTGGTTCCCATGCATGCGCCCATCACGCCCAATCAGCGCCGAGGAGAAGCCGAAGACCCTGAGTCCAAGGACAATGAGGGTGCGCAGATCCCCGACAAGCCGAAGGGCCCCTTCGACTCGGACCAGCAGACCGAGGTGAAGACCACACTGTCGCGCGGACCCATGTTCTCGGAGGTCCGGTAAGGCTGTGAAGCAGAAGCATTCCGGGCTGGCAGCGCTGGTCGACGACGATTTCTCCGTCATGGAGGCCATCGGCGGATGGCGGGGGATCGTCGAGTCCCTGCTGCCGGGGCTGGTATTTCTGGTTTTCTTCCTGGTGACCGGCCGTCTGGGGCTGACCGTGGCGCTTTCGGCGGCCTTGGCTTTGGTGCAGCTCCTGATTCGTCTGTTCCAGCGGCAATCCTTTCTGGGTGCGCTGACCGGTCTGCTCTCGGTGGGCATCTGCCTGGTGGCCGCATGGCTGACCCGGGATGCCCGCAACTATTACCTGCCAGGATTCCTGACCAACGGATTCTGGATCATCGTTCTTGGGGCCTCGCTGCTGGCAGGGATGCCCGGGATTGGCCTGGTGGTGGAGTACGTGCGCCGACCCGTCGTCTCAGGCTGGAGACAATGGCTGGCATCCTGGCGAAGTGAACCGGAACTGGTACGGGCCTATAATCAGGCCACTCTGGTCTGGATCGCCGTCTTCGCCCTGCGCCTGCTGGTCCAGGTGCCGCTCTACCTGGCCGGTTCCGTCGGGTTGCTGGGCGCCGCACGGCTGATTCTGGGCCTGCCTTTGTTTGCCCTGGGCATCTGGATTAGCTGGCTGCTGATTGGCGGCCCCTACCATCGTCGTCATGCCGATCAGGAGGCCCATGCCGATCATGACTGAGACCAGGGTTCGTCTGCGCATCGAACGCTATGCCGACCAGGGCCGTTGCGTGAGCCACCTGGAGGACGGCCGGGTGGTCTTCGTCCGCTTTGCCCTGCCTGGGGAGCTGGTGGATGTTCTCTTGGACGAGCCTCATGGCCGGGCCGGCAGGTTCGCCACAGGCGAGGTCACTCAGGTGCTGGAAGCCAGCCCCGACCGCCATGATCCCGTCTGGCCCCTGGCTGGGCCCTTGGCCTGGGGAGGAGGCCTGGGCGGGGCCGATCTGATTCACGTCAGCCTGCCCGGTCAGTTGACCTGGAAGTCTGATCTGATTGGCCAGCAGATGGCCCGCTTGGGCGGTGTGGACGCCCAGGTGTCAGTGGTCCGGGTTCCGGGCGATAAAGAGCTCGGCGGTCTGCACTGGAGGACCCGGATCGAGCTGGTGGCCGACGACCAGGGCCGACCCTCCATGCGTCGGCGGGGATCGCATGACCGTCTGCCGATTCAGACCATGCCCCTGGCCACCCAGGAACTGCTGGATGTGGCTGACGAACTGGGCATCTGGGAAGGCGACCTGCCGGCGGGAGCCCGCATACGCCTGGCTGTGCCCCAGCCGCGCGACGGGGGACCGGTCGGCGACAACTACGCCCTGCTGGTGGATGGCCGCCTGTACGAGGGGAGCCGCCTGCTGACAGAGCGGCTGGAGGCCGGAGCAGGACCTGAGTACCAGGTCCGGGCTGACGGATTCTGGCAAGTCCACCGCCAGGCACCGGTCGTGCTGACCAAGGCGGTCATGGACCAGGCCAGGCAGGCCCTGGATGGGGTAGCCGAACCGGTCATCTGGGATCTTTACTGCGGATCAGGGCTCTTCACCCTGCCCCTGGCCGCTCTGGCCGACGGACGGGCCCGGCTTCTGGCCGTGGAAGGTTCCGCCGGAGCTATTGCCTGTGCGAAAAACAACGTAAAGCGGGCCGGATTGAACCGAGTGGTCCTGCGTCGTGGGGACGTGGCCAGGGTCCTGGCTGGCGGTCCGCCCAAGGGGCTGGGGCATCCCGACCTGATCCTGCTGGATCCGCCCAGGGCCGGCGCCAAGGCTCAAGTCTGCCAACTGCTGGCTGCCAGCGGGGCTGGGACCATTATCTATGTGGCCTGCGATCCGACCAGCCTGGCCAGGGATACGGCCACCCTGATCTCCCTGGGTTACAGCCCTGAGCATCTTGAGGCCTTTGACATCTACCCGATGACCCACCATGTGGAGACCATGGCGATCTTCACCCGCACGGCGGGAAGGCGGCGCTGACATGAGCCGCGCCGGGCATGTCTCGACAGTGTTCAGGCGGCTGGCGGGTCTGCTGCTGGCGGTCGCTCTGCTGGCAGGCTTGCCAATGCTGACCGGCTGCGCCCCCAAGGACAGGGCCGTGGGCGACTCCTGGCACGCGGGTACCGTGCCTCATGACGGCGTGGATCGCTCCGACACGCTAGTGGCTTTGATTGGCTGCCCGCCGACGGGCGACAAGGACTCGGATGCCGGTCTTGACGGCCGCATCCTGGCATCGTTGAAGGCGGAACGGATGAAGGGCTATTTCTCCTCGGCGCAGTCCACCGGCGATCAGCAGGATGGGGTGCAAGATGCCGTCAACCGTGGTGTCAGTCTGATTCTGATCCGCCAGCCTGGAGCCGGCGACTGGACTCCTGCCCTAAAGGCGGCCCGGAAGGCCGGCATCCCTGTGATAGAGTTCGCTCAAAGCGCCAAGGCTTGGAATCCTGACCCAGGTAGGCTCTACTATGCGGCTACGGTCCACCCGGTGGATCCTGCCGGGCATCCGCACGCGCCTCTGCTTGCCGACGCCCTGCAGACCATTGTGGACGACGGACCGCATGCGAGGATCATGGCCGTGCGCCTGAGCGCCGACCGAGAGGGGGCCGAGGATGAGCACAGGCAGTGAGCAAGTGCCGACAGCGGGCACAGGCTTTCCGGACACCGACCGGCCGGGGCTGAGCTCCCAGGAGGTGGAGCAGCTGAAGGCCCAGGGCCTGGTCAACGTCTCCCAGAACCAAACCTCCCGCAGCCTGGGCCAGATCATCCGAGACAACGTCTTCACCCTCTTCAACGGGATCATCCTGACCGCCATGGTGGTGGTTTTGCTGACAGGCCAGTGGAGGGATGCGGTCTTCGGCCTGATCATCATCATCAACACCGGTATCGGCGTGGCCACCGAACTCAAGGCCAAGCACACCCTGGACGGGCTGTCCATCCTGGTGGCCTCCGACTATACGGTACGCAGGGATGGGTGCAACCTGACCGTGCCCCACGATGCCATCGTCAAGGGGGACCTGCTTTGGATCCGCTCTGGGGATCAGGTGCCAGCCGACGCGCAAATCATCGACACCTACGGCCTGGAGCTGGACGAGTCCATGCTGACCGGCGAATCGCGCACGGTCAAGCACACGCCAGGCGACCAGGTCTACTCGGGCTCCACGGCCGTCTCAGGCATGGCCCTGGCCCAGGTCACCGCTGTGGGCGCCGACTCCTACGCAGCCACGCTGACAGCCAAGGCCAAGGTCTACAAGAAGGTCCGCTCCGACCTGAACGAGGGCATCAACACCATCCTCAAGGTCATGACCGTGGTGGTCATTCCCCTCTGCCTGCTGCTTATCTTTACCCAGATGCGGACCGTCGGCGGCTTCCAGACGGCCCTGGCCACCGGAGCCTGGCGGCAGGCCGTGGTGTCTGCTGTGGCCGGGGTCGTAGGCATGATCCCTGAGGGTCTGGTTCTGCTGACCTCTCTGAACTTCGCCCTGGCTGCCATCCGCCTGGCCCGCCACCAGACCCTGGTCCAGCAGATGGAGTCCGTGGAGACCCTGGCCCGGGTGGACGCCCTGAACTTGGACAAAACCGGCACTATCACCGACGGGGGCATCGTCTATGACGACCTGCATCCGCTGGTCGAGGACTTGCCGGCCCAGCAACTGCGGCAGGCCCTGGTGGACGTCTGCGCGGAGGAGAGCCCCAACGCCACCGGCCGTGCCATCCTCAAGGGGATGGACGACCTGCGCCCCGGCAGGGCCGTCAGCCGCCTGCCTTTCTCCTCGGCCCGCAAGTGGAGCGCCGTGGCCGACCAGTCCGGCAAAATCTGGTACTTCGGCGCTCCGGAGGTGCTCCTGGCATCCCAGGCGGGCAGGTGGCCCCAGGTGGACCAGCAGGTGGCCGACTTGGCCGACCGCGGCTATCGGGTGCTGATGCTGTCCGCCCCCGATGGGTACCCGAGCACTGACCAGCCTGACCACTTCACCAGCAGCCCCGACCTGCCTAGGAACCTGAAGCCCCTAGCCCTGATCACCTGCTCGGAGCACATCCGCGAAGACGCTGCCGAGACCCTGGCCTGGTTCCGCCAACAGGGTGTGCGCTGTCGGGTCATTTCGGGCGACAACCCAGCCACTGTGGCAGCTATCGCCAACAAGGTGGGCCTGACCGGCGACCGTGCCCCCAGGGCCATGGATGCCCGTCAGTTGCCCGAGGACACGGCAGCCTTGGCCGAGGTCCTGGAGGGCGTAGACGTGCTGGGCCGAGTCCTGCCCGACCAGAAGAAGGCCATTGTCCAGGCCCTGCACCTGAAGGGTCACACGGTGGCCATGACCGGCGACGGGGTCAACGACTCCCTGGCTCTGAAGGAGGCGGACCTGGGCATCGCCATGGGCAATGCGGCGGCCGCCACCAAGGCTGTGGCCCAGCTGGTCCTGGTGGATTCGCGTTTCTCCCACCTGCCCGACGTGGTGGCCCGGGGCCGGCAGGTCATGGCCAACATGGAGCGTGTGGCCGGCCTCTTCCTGGTCAAGACCGTCTACTCGGCCCTGATCTCCCTGGGAGTGGTCCTGACCGGCATCCCCTTCCCTTACCTGCCCCGGCACATCACCTACATCGGCGCCCTGACCATCGGCACGCCGGCCTTCTTCCTGGCGCTGGCCCCCAACACCAGGCGCTACCGGCCAGGCTTCCTCAAGCGCGTGGTTACCTTCGCCCTGCCCTCGGGCATCGCCACTGCTTTGATTGTGCTGGCGGCGGCCTGGAGCCTGCCCGGCTTGCTGGGCCTGGACCTGGCCCGGCCCGGTGACCTGGGGCGCTGGCGGTCGGTCTGCGCCATCGTCCTCTTCTGTATGGGCGTGCTGGTCCTGGCCCAGGTGGCCCGGCCCCTGCGCTCTTGGAGGGGCCTACTGGTCCTTTTCTTCGCTGCAGCCGGGGTGATCGGGGCCCTGATCCCCATGGTGGCGCAGTTCTTTGCCATCAGCCTGCCCACTGGTCCGGCCCTGGTCACAACCGTGGCCTTTGCCCTGGTGGGAGCCCTGCTTATGGTCCTGGCCGTCTTGGGCTATCCGGCATGCGCACGTTACATACGCCAAGTAACACATGGGCGCTAAGAATGGAACCTAAAAAGCGCAGATAGCGTCACTGACGGCCTGGGGTCCTCCTGCCGCCGGTCCACGTGGGCGCAAGGGCCGGCGCCTGAGCGTCCAGGGAAGGGGTGGTGCATGTCAGAATCCGCACAAGATGCCGTTCGTTCCGAGCTCAAGGTAGGTTCCGAGGAGTTCGAATACTACCGGATCAGTGACCTGCCGGGAATCGACCACCTGCCCTACAGTCTGCGCATCCTGGCCGAAAATCTGCTGCGGCACCAGAACGGAACCACGGTGACCCGGGACCAGCTGGATCAACTGTTGGACTGGGACCCCAAGGCCCAGTCCAGCAGGGAGATCCAATTCACCCCCGCCCGGGTGCTCATGCAGGACTTCACCGGCGTACCCTGCATGGTCGACCTGGCCACCATGCGCGATGCCGTCAAGGCCCTGGGCGCCGACCCCTCCCTGGTCAACCCGCTCATCCCCGCGCAGATGGTCATCGACCACTCCGTTCAGGTGGACAGCTCGGGCGTGCCCGGTGCCCTGGAACACAACATGGATCTGGAATACCAGCGCAACAGTGAGCGCTACCGCTTCCTGCGCTGGAGCCAGCAGGCCTTCCAAAACTTCGGCGTGGTGCCCCCGGGGACCGGCATCATCCACCAGGTCAACCTGGAATACCTGGCCCAGGTGGTCATGCGCAGGGACAGGACCCAGGGGGAGGGGCCGGCCCTGGTCTACCCGGACTCCTGCGTGGGCACCGACTCCCACACCACCATGGTCAACGGCTTGGGTGTGCTGGGCTGGGGCGTAGGCGGCATCGAGGCCGAGGCGGCCATGCTGGGCCAGCCCATCTCCATGCTGGTGCCCCAGGTCGTGGGCTTCAAGCTGACCGGATCCATTGCCGAAGGGGTCACCGCCACCGACGTGGTGCTGACCGTGACCCAGATGCTGCGCGAGGTGGGCGTGGTGGGCCGGTTCGTGGAGTTCCACGGCAAGGGCCTGGCCCAAGTCCCCCTGGCCAACCGGGCCACCCTGGGCAACATGAGCCCTGAATTCGGTTCCACCTGCGCCATCTTCCCCATCGACCAAATCACCCTGGACTACCTGCGTCTGACCGGCCGCAGTGACGACCATGTGCGTCTGGTGGAGGCCTATGCCAAGGCCAACGGCCTGTGGATGGACCCGGAGGATGCCGACTGCCCGGAGCCCGAGTATTCGCAGGTGCTGGAGCTTGATTTGTCTACGGTGCGTCCATCCATTGCAGGTCCCAGGCGCCCTCAGGACCGCATCCCGCTGGACCAGGCCCAGAAGACCTTCCAACGGGACCTTAAGGATTACAGCGATCAGGGCAGGGGCAACGGCGAGGCTGTGCCGGTCAAGGAGGCCGACGGCAGCGAGTTCAGCCTGCGCGACGGGGATGTGGTCATCGCGGCCATCACCTCATGCACCAACACCTCCAACCCTTCGGTCATGGTGGCCGCCGGTCTGCTGGCCCGTCAGGCGCGCGCCCGGGGCCTCAAGCCCAAGCCCTGGGTCAAGACCTCGCTGGCTCCCGGCTCCCAGGTAGTGACGGACTATCTGAACCGGACCGGCCTGAGCAAGGACCTGGACGCCTTGGGCTTCGAGCTGGTCGGCTACGGCTGCACCACATGCATCGGCAACTCCGGCCCCCTGGACCCGGCAATCCACCAGGCCATCGCTGATCATGACCTGACGGTGACGGCCGTGCTCTCGGGCAACAGGAACTTTGAGGGCCGCATCAGCCCGGATGTGAAGATGAACTACCTGGCCTCGCCGCCCCTGGTCGTGGCGTACGCCCTGGCCGGCATCATGGACTTCGACCCCTGGCGCGACCCCCTGGGTCAGGACAGCCAGGGCAACCCGATCATGCTGGCGGACATCTGGCCCTCCCAGAAGGCTATCGAGTCTGTGGTGGGTACCGCCCTGGACCGGGACATGTACCTGCGCGACTATGCGGATGTCTTCGGCGGGGATGAGCGCTGGCGGAAGCTGGAGGTGCCGGAAGGCGAGCTCTTCCACTGGAGCCAGGATTCCACCTACATCCGTCGTCAGACCTTCTTCGACGGCATGAAGGCTCAGCCCGACCCCCTGGAGGACATCCACGGGGCCCGGGTGCTGGCCATGCTGGGGGATTCGGTCACTACTGACCACATCTCGCCCGCAGGGGCCATCAAGGCCGATGCACCGGCCGGCCGTTACCTGCAGGAGCATGGCATAGCCCCCAGGGATTTCAACTCCTACGGATCCCGGCGTGGCAACCATGAGGTCATGGTCCGGGGCACCTTCGGCAACATCCGCCTGCGCAACCAGCTGCTGGCCTCGGTGGGGCTGAATGTGCGCCCGGGAGGGTTCACCTACGACTTCCTGAACGGCCAGGAGACGACCATCTTCGATGCTGCGCAGGACTATGCCAGGCAGGGCACGCCCCTGGTGGTGCTGGCCGGCAGCGAGTACGGCACGGGCTCCTCAAGGGACTGGGCGGCCAAGGGCACCCGAATGCTGGGCGTGCGGGCCGTCATCGCCAGGTCCTTCGAGCGCATCCACCGCAGCAACCTGATCGGCATGGGCGTGCTGCCGCTGGAGTTTCCTGCAGGTCAGTCGGCCCAGAGCCTGGGGCTGGATGGTCAGGAGACCTATGACCTGATTGGCGTCGATGCGCTGAACAGCTCCCTGCCTGAGCAGGTCCAGGTGTGTGCCCAGCGGCCCGACGGCAGCAGGGTGGAGTTTGCGGCCAAGGTGCGCATCGACACCCCTGGCGAGGCCGAGTACTACCGCAACGGCGGCATCCTTCAGTACGTGCTGCGTGGTCTGCTGGCCAGGGTCGACCAGGATGCCTGAAAAGATATAAAAAATCCCGCCCCCGATGCCGGGGCGGGATTTTTTCGTCAGTTCCGGTCGCCGACCAGATTCAGGATGTAGAGGAAGAGGTTGACGAAGTCCAGGTAGAGGTTGAGGGCGCAGAGGATGGAGACCCGCTTGATGGCCTCCGGCCCCTGGCTGCGGTAGGTGGCGAAGATGACCCTGGTCTGCTGGGCGTCGTACATGGTCAGCCCGGCGAAGAGGATGATGCCGATGGCCGAGACCACGCGCAGGGCCGTGTTCGAAGGGGCCACGAAGAGCATGACCAGCTGGACCAGGATCAGCATGAGCAGGCCGGCCATGAAGATGGACCCCATGCCCAGCATATTCCGCCGGGTGGTCAGCCCCAGCATGCTCAGAACGAAGAAGAAGCCTGCGCTGATCACCAGGGTCAGCATGATGGACGGCAGTGAGTAGGTTATGAAGATGGTGCTCAAAGTGAAGCCCATCAGGGCCGCATAGAGGTAAAACATGACCCGGGCGGTGGAGGTGCGCATACGCATGATCCGGGCGCTCAGAATCATGGCGAAGGCCACCTGGACCACGGCCATGCCGATCCAGCCCAGGGTGCCCGTGGCCTGCATGAAAGCCAGGAGCAGTCCGGTCCGGGCGGTCAGATAGGCCGTCAGGGCGGTGACCAGCAGGCCGACGGCCATCTCCGCATAAGCGCGGGACATTGAGACCCGCTCCGCCTTTTCAAAGCTGTATGCCGCGTTGGCGTCGATGGGCGAGCCCATGCTGTAGGGCTCACCGCCCTGCATGGTCGGCATCGGCTGCTGCGCGTACTGACTGTATGGGGCCTGCGGCCGCGGATTCCCGTTGAAAGCCATCTGCTCCTCCTTGTCGTTCCCGCCTGTGGCGGATAGTTATCTTATTCAAGTCTACATGGCGGGCTGGCTGTATAAAGGGTGTTTGCTCTGGCCGCAATGGCGGGGTGGTTCCTTGCCTACACCCCGCCGTTGCGGTTGCCTCTTTCTGATTGTGTGTTGCACGATTTAAGGGGTATGAGCCTCTGCGGCGCTCAGCCCTGTCGGGCTGGCCCGGCAGGAGGCCGGATGCATGAAGAACATGCCCAAGCACGGTTTCGTGCATCGACATCTGTCAAAAAGCCGTTATCGCTGGTTCGGCCCATCTTGCCTGGCAGATAGAATGAACAGGCAACACGTTACGGCCTCTGATCGGCCGGCAAGGAGTATGCCTATATGACCGGAAACGTCACCGACACCGTCATCACCCTCAACAATGGGGTCAGCATTCCCCAGCTGGGGCTCGGGGTCTTCCAAACACCTGATGGCGAGGCCACCAGCCAGGCCGTCACCTGGGCCCTGCAGGCGGGCTACCGCCACATCGACACCGCCATGATCTACGGCAACGAACAGTCCGTGGGGGAGGGCCTGCGCCGCTCCGGGGTTGACCGGCGGGATGTCTTCCTGACTACCAAGCTCTGGAATGAGGACATCCGCGCTGGGCGGGCCAAGGAAGCCTTCAAGGAGAGCCTGGACCGGCTGGGCGTGGACTACCTGGACCTCTACCTGATCCACTGGCCCGCCCAGGGCTGGCAGCAGGCCTGGGAGGACATGGAGGAGCTCTACACCCAGCGGCGCGTGCGGGCCATTGGGGTCTGCAACTTCCAGAAGCACCACCTGGACGAGCTGCACACTATCAGTGGCACCAAGCCGGCGGTCGACCAGATTGAGTCCTCGCCCCAGTTCGTCAACGGCGACCTGATCGACTACTGCCACGGCACCCTGCGTGTGGATGTGGAGGCCTACAGCCCCCTGGGCGGCACCGGCGGCAACCTGCTGGCCGACCCCAGGCTCAAGGCCATGGCCGAGCGCTACGACCGCTCACCGGCACAGATCGTGCTGCGCTGGCATCTGCAGCGCGGGGTCATCGTCATCCCCAAGTCCACCCACAAGGACAGGATTGAGCAGAACGCGCAGGTCTTCGACTTCGAGCTGAGCGACGAGGACATGCAGGCCATCGCCGCCATGAACAGGGATGAACGCACTGGCGCGGATCCCGACAATTTTGACTTCTGAGGGATGGTGGTACAGGAGGAGACCCGACCTTGAAGGCAGGGCCACCTCCTGGGACCTGGCGGAAGCCCCAACCCTTCCACCTGGCCTGGTTCCTATGGTAAAGGATCTGTGAGGATTCAGTTAATCGGTATTGCCGCTGATGGCTTCGTCGTCGGAATCCTGCTCCTGGGGCGAACCTGAGATGTCGCGGTGGATGGACTGCATCTGCACCTCGATGTTCTGCAGGGAGCGGGCGCAGTCCAGCAGGGTCTGCGAATGCTCGGCCAGGCGGGCGTCGGGTAGGTCGGACTTGTAGCGCAACTGGTGCTCCAGGGAGGCCCAGTAGTCCATGGCGATGGTGCGGAACTGAACCTCGACCGGCGTGTAGTGGGGGCCCGAGGTCAGGAAGACAGGCACGGCATAGATGACGTGCAGGCTGCGGTAGCCGTTCATCTTGGGATTGCGGATGTAGTCCTTGACCCTCAGCACCTGGATGTCCGATTGGTCGGAGAGATAGCGGGAGACCGAGTAGACGTCGTCCCGGTAGTTGCAGATGACACGCACGCCGGCCACATCGAAGATGTGATCGCGCACCGAGGCGATGGTGACGGGCAGGTTCTTGCGGTGCAGCTTGCCGATCAGCGAGTCCACGCTCTTGAGCCGGCGCTCCATGTGATGGATGGGGTTGTGGCTGAACCTGACCTGGAACTCGGTGTCCAGCACGTCCAGCTTGGTCGAAATCTCGTACATGGCCCCCTCGTAGGTCTGCATGAGATTGACGAATTCCGTTATCTCGTCGATATTCAGCTTGGGGCGGTCCCTTTCGTCCAAGTCTGACAGCCGTTGCTTCATTTCGGATGCGCTCATGGCACTGTTACGGTCGAGTATCACATGAACCTCCCATGCCGCCGTTCGTAACCATGACTCATGGTACGCACAGGCCCCGATGGCCGCGGGACCCGACCTGCGCATACAATCATGGCTTATGGAAGCAGGCGAGGGCATGAGCATGACCGCTCAGCGTAAGGGCAGCAGGGGCGTCTACTATGTGCGGACCCTGGGCTGTCAGATGAACGAGCACGATTCCGAGCGAATTGCCGGGGTGCTGCAAGACCACGGCTACCAGCAGGCCACGCCCGAGCAGGTTCGCGCACACGAGGTGGACGTGATGGTGCTCAACACCTGCGCCGTGCGCGACAACGCCACCGAGCGCATGTACGGGACCATCGGGCGCTGGCACCGGTTCAAGCAGCACAAGCCCGACACGCGCATCGCCGTGGGCGGCTGCATGGCCCAGAAGGATCGGGAGCGGATTGTGAGGGCGGCGCCCTGGGTGGATGCGGTCTTCGGCACCAGGGACATCCGCTCGTTGCCCGGCCTGCTGGATAAGGCCCGCGAGGACGGGCGGCCCCAGGTGGGGGTCTCGGAGGAGTTGCGGAATCTGCCCGGGCGACTGCCGGAGGTCAGGGCCTCGCGCTCGCAGGCCTGGGTGTCCATATCGGTCGGCTGCAACAACACCTGCACTTTTTGCATCGTGCCCTCGGTGCGCGGTCGGGAGCGGGACCGGTCCATGGACGACATCCTGCACGAGGTCCGGGACTGTGTGGGCTCCGGAGCCCGCCAGGTGACCCTGCTGGGGCAGAACGTCAACTCCTACGGCTGGTCGACGGGGGACCGCTACGCCTTCGCCCGACTCCTGCGCGCCTGCGGCCGGGTGCCCGGGCTGGAGCGGATCCGCTTCACCTCGCCCCATCCAGCTGCCTTTACCGACGATGTGATTGCGGCCATGGCCGAGACTCCCACGGTCATGCACCAGCTGCACATGCCCCTGCAGTCGGGCTCCGACCGGATCCTGAGGGCCATGCGGCGCTCCTACCGGTCCCAACGCTTTCTGAAGATACTCGACAAGGTGCGGGCCGCCATGCCCGATGCCCAGATCACCACCGACATCATCGTGGGATTCCCAGGGGAAACCGAGGAGGATTTCCAGGCCACTATGGATACGATGCGCCGGGCGCGCTTCTCGTCGGCCTACATCTTCGAGTATTCGCCTAGGCCCGGCACACCTGCCGCGCGCATGACCCAGCTTCCTAAGGCCGTGGTCCAGGACCGGTTCGAGCGTCTGCATACCCTGCAGGAGTCCATCACCATGGAGCAGATGAAGGCCTTCACGGGCAAAGACGTGGAGGTGCTCATCGGCGACGGGCACGGCCGGCATGACGGCAGCACCCACCGGGTGACCGGGCATGAGCGCACCGGGGTACTGGTCCACGTCGGCGTGCCTAAGGGAATGCCTGCGCCAAAGCCCGGCGACCTGGTCACCTGCACCGTCACCCAGGCAGGGCCCCACTATTTGATCGCTGACCCGGATCCGCAGGCAGGACAGGTTTATGACATCCGCTGAACCAGAGCAGCCCGCCGGGGAGGGACCCCGCATCGTCTCCATCGTGGGTCCCACAGCCTCGGGCAAGACCGCCCTGGGAGTGGCCCTAGCACAGGCTTTTGAGGCGCGCGGGCAGACGGCTCATATCGTCAATGCCGATGCCTACCAGATGTACCGGGGGATGGATGTGGGCACGGCCAAGCCTTCGGTAGGGGAGCGGCAGGCGGTGATCCACCACCTGATCGACATCATCGAGCCGGAGGAGGCCATGAGCGTGGCCCGCTTCCAGGCCATGGCCCGGTCCCTGATAGCCGACCTCCGGACGCGAGGAATCAGGCCAATCCTTGTGGGCGGCTCCGGGCTCTATACCCGGGCTGTCATTGATGGCCTGTCCTTCCCTGGCACTGACCCGTCGGTCAGGGCCAGGCTGGAGGAGTTGGCCCAAGAGGAGGGCCCCGGGCTGCTCTTCCGCGAGCTGCAGGAGCGGGACCCGGAGGCTGCGGCCCGGATGGATCCTCGGAATGTGCGCAGGACCGTGCGGGCCCTGGAGGTCATGGACATCACTGGACGGCCCTACTCGGCCAGTCTGCCCCGATATCGCTACCTGATGCCCGCCCTGCAGTTGGGACTGGACCTGCCCCGGGAGGAGCTGGACCGCAGGATCGACCAGCGCACCCAGGCCATGCGCGACCGGGGGCTTGTTGACGAGGTGAGCGGGCTGCGAAACCGCCTGGGGCCCACGGCTTCCCGTGCCCTGGGCTATCAGCAGATTCTGGACTACCTGGACGGCCGCACCGACCTGGATGCCGCCTTCGAGCTGATAGCGCAGAAGACCAAGCGCCTGGCCCGCAAGCAGATGGGCTGGTTCGGCCGGGATCCGCGTATCCACTGGCTGAATGCCCTGGCCCCGGACTTGGCTCAGCAGGCCCTGGACTTGGTGGACCAGGCCGACCAAGGCTGCTTCGACCAGGCGGATGCCCAGGCCGACCTTTCAGACCAGGGAAGGGTGACCAGACACCATCTGGGAGCGCTTTGACTTCAAGTACTTGAAGTTCCTAGGCTGGATGGGTATGACCACCATCATGCAGCCCCAGGCTGAAACCCAGACCGCCCAAACCCAGGCCGACCAGGAATCCGGGCCCTGGTACACCATTCGCCAGGCCTCGCTCATGTCAGGGATGCCGGAGACTACCCTGCGCTACTACGAGACCATCGGCATCATTCCGCCCATCGCCAGGGATCCCTCAAGCGGCCACCGCTGCTACAACCAGGAGGATCTGGACCTGCTGGAGACCATCTCCTGCCTGAGCGCCACGGGCATGTCCCTGGAGCACATGCGGGAGTATCTGGGCAACCGCGCGGCGGGATCCGAGGCCGCCGGACGGCAGATCGAACTCCTGGACGAGCAGGAACAGCGGCTGGACCAGCGGATGGCCGACCTGCGCGCACGGAAACGGTATGTGCAGCTCAAAATAAAATACTGGGGGCGCATCCGCGACCACGACCAGGCTGGTGCAACACAACTAATCAGTCAGAGTGCCCAGATTATCGAGGCCGCCAAGCGTAGCGGCAACGAGCGGCTGCCGGGCTGAAGCTGCCGACTCAGTGGGCTGGGCCCTGGTCCCATCCGGCGATCAGGAATATTCGAGTTGGGTTGACCGGGCGGACTATGCCCGCAATCAGGACCTGCAGATCATCGGTCTTGCCTCGGAGCGCTCGCTGGATGGCCCGGCGGTGGGCGGCCGGATCAGCCCGTCCCCAATCCAGGTCCCAGCCTGCATCGTGGGACAAGCGTGAGAGGAAGATGCGCAGAGTCATGCCGTTGCAGTCGGCGAAGGGGTGCAGATAGGAGAGCTCGTCATAATAGTGAACCAGGCGGTCCGTGAAGACCGGACGATCCAGATTGGCCAGATTGCGTTCGGCCGCCAGCTCCTGGCCGATGGCTGCCGCACCCTGCTCCAGCATGGCCGCCGGATACAGGCTGGCATCGTCGTCTGATTGGGGTCGGCGCAGCACTCGCCCTTCCGGCAGACTGGGCAGCAGCCGACGGTGGATGTCCCGCAGCTCTTCAAGATCTCCCTCGGTCGCCCAAGGCCGCTGACAGATCAGGATGCTCCGCAGAAAGAGGGCATCCGCCGGGGTATCTGCCTTGGCCTTCTTATGACTGCTCTGTGCCTCCAAGCGTCGGGCCTGGTCGGCCAGTGACTCGGCCTGCCTTCTGCCCGCCATAAAGTCGCTGGCCGCCTGAAGAGCCAAAGGACTGGGCCGACGGTCATCCAGAAGCAGGTTGCGCATGGCGAAGGCCACGGCGCTCTGACGTTCGGCTGGTGTCATGCCAACGATGCTAGCCCTGGCGGCCCCCGTCTGAAAGAGTTGTGCACACTGACCCGGAGAACCCGATGCGGACCGGGGTTCTGGGTAGGCTGAAAGGGTTATGACACGTAAGCAGCAAGCAGACGCACGCGGTCGCGGCCGGACCGCATCCAAGGACAGCCAAGACCCGGAACCCTTCTGGCATAAGGTCTTGCTGGCCCTGCCCCGGGGCATGGGATCCTTGGTTCGTGCCGTGGCCGGCAAAAACGGCGACAACTCCGCCTATCGCAAGGACGGACTCTGCTTCGTACTGGTCATCCTGGCCGTGCTTTTCTGCGCCAGCGAATGGTTCCGCGTGAACGGCTTTCTGGGGCGGGGGCTGCATGCCCTGGCTGCGGGCGTTCTGGGACTCTGCAGCATCATCCTGCCGGTGGTTCTGCTCTTTGCGGCCTTCCGGCTGGTCTGCTACACCGGGCGCGAGGCCGGCAACCTGCCTGTGGTGGGCGGACTCATGGTGGTGCTCTGGTCGGTCTGCTCCATTCTGGACGTGCTCATGGCCTCGGATTATCGCGGCTTTGACATGAAGGCCATCAGTGACTCAGGCGGCCTTCTGGGGTTCTTTCTGGGGTCGCCTCTGGCCTGGGGGCTGTCCAAGGTCTTCGCCGTAGTCATCTTTGTTCTTGTGGCCATTTTCGGTCTCTTCATCACCTTTAGATTCCATATGAGTGACCTCATGGCCTGGCTGCGCGGCAAGAGGACCCATGACTCCAGCTCGGCTTCGCCGCAGACCGCCCCCAACGAGGTCAGACTGGGCGATGACACCCTGCCCCTGGAGCCCGGCGTGCCCACCCACCAGGAGCCGGACCAGGAGGATACCCAGAACTCCGGCAGGAACGGGGTGGTTGGCTGGCTTAGTCGCTTGCTGCATGGCCGCATCGGCAAGGACACGGACACCCATCTTGAGCGTTACGAGGCTGACGAGCCCTTCTCCCAGGCGGCCTCGCTGGAGGGTGCTGACCAGAGTGATCAGTCGGCGCAGGGTGCCGAGTCTGATCACGTGTCCACGCAGAACATGCCCGCGGTGGAGGCCCCGGCCACGGCTGCTCTGCTGGATGCCAGGGAGCATGGGCACCCCAAGGTGGATCCGGCCGCGCTGTCCGGCGTGGGGGCCTCGGACCCCTGGGCCGCCGCCGCAGCAGCAGCCGACACCGTGCAGATGGATGGCCAGCCCGCTTCGGGAGCAGGGAGCCAGACAGCCGGAGCCCAGGGTGCGGGAGCACAGGGTACCGACGCGTCAAGCTCCTCCGATGACCGCCAGGTGGACGAGAGCCGGCCCTATGTGCTGCCCAGCACGGACCTGCTGGTCAAGGGGAAGCCTCACGCGGTCAGGACCTCAGCCAACGACGCAGTCATCAAGGCCTTGCAGTCAACCTTCCAGCAGTTCGATGTGGACGCCAAGGTGGTGGGCTTCCTGCGTGGCCCCTCGGTCACCCAGTACGAGGTGGAGTTGGGGCCGGGCGTCAAAGTGGAGAAGGTCACCAATCTTCAGCGCAACATCGCCTACGCGGTGGCCAGTTCGGACGTTCGCATCCTGTCTCCTATCCCCGGCAAGTCGGCCATCGGCATCGAGATTCCCAATGTGGACCGCGAGATCGTCCACCTGGGCGACGTGCTGCGCTCCGACAAGGCCAAGCAGGACGACAACCCCATGATGACCGCCGTGGGCAAGGATGTGGAAGGCCACTATGTGACCGCCGACCTGACCAAGATGCCCCACCTGCTGGTGGCCGGCGCTACGGGTTCGGGCAAGTCCAGTTTCATCAACTCCATGCTAGTTTCGCTGATTATGCGGGCCACGCCAGAACAGGTCCGCCTGATCATGGTGGATCCCAAGCGCGTGGAGCTGAGTGCCTATGCTGGCATTCCTCACCTGCTCACGCCCATCATCACCGAGCCCAAGAAGGCCGCCCAGGCCCTGGAGTGGGTGGTCAAGGAGATGGATGCCCGCTACGACGACCTGCAGTTCTTCGGATTCCGGCACATCAAGGACTTCAACAAGGCCGTGCGCGAGGGCAAGGTCCACGCACCGGCCGGCTCCAACCGCAAGGTGGCGCCTTATCCATACCTGGTCGTGGTGGTCGACGAGATGGCCGACCTGATGATGGTGGCCAAGAACGACGTGGAGAGCTCCATCCAGCGGATCACCCAGCTGGCACGTGCGGCCGGCGTGCACTTGGTCCTGGCCACACAGCGGCCCTCGGTGGACGTGGTCACCGGTCTGATCAAAGCCAACATCCCCTCCAGACTGGCCTTTGCCACATCCTCCTCGACGGATTCCCGAGTCATTCTGGATGCCACTGGCGCCGAGACCCTGATCGGCCAGGGCGATGCCCTCTTCCTGCCCATGGGGCAGGCCAAGCCCACCCGCGTCCAGGGAGCCTGGGTCTCCGAGTCCGAGATCCGCAAGGCGGTGGATTATGTGCGCACCCAGCGCAAACCCCATTACCGCGAAGACATCGAGCAGATGGCCGACAAGGCCGACCACAAGAACGAGATTCAGGAGGAGATCGGCGACGACATGGACGAGCTGCTCCAGGCGGCCGAGCTGGTGGTGACCACCCAGTTCGGATCCACCTCCATGCTCCAGCGCAAACTGCGTGTGGGTTTCGCCAGGGCAGGGAGGCTGATGGACCTGCTGGAGTCGAGGGGAATCGTAGGGCCGTCGGAGGGCTCCAAGGCCCGCGAGGTGCTCATTCAGCCGCCGCAGCTGCAGCAGGCCCTGGCCTTCATCCGAGGCGACGCCACCTCCATGGATCCTGCCCCCGATGAGCAAGCGCAGGGCTGAACATCGGCCCGATGAGCCGGGTCTGGTCTACCGTTATGATGAAACTGCCGCCCGGCATGTATTGTTGGACGGCCCGAGCGCACGAGTATCGCGTATAAGGAGTGGCAATGCAGGAGCATGCCGAGTCAGAGACCGGTCGTGAGAGGCGTAGGCTTCTCGAAGGATGGAATTCTCCCCCAAATCTGGTCACCTACACCCGTATCCTCCTGGTCCTGATCTTCATCGCTCTGGATCTGATGGCCGGTCCTTGGGGCGAGCGCAGACCTGGCATGCGGTGGACCGCCGCAGTGCTCTTCATCCTCGCCGCCTCGACCGACAAGCTTGACGGGTGGCTGGCCCGCCGATACAACCAGGTGACCGAACTGGGCAAGCTCATGGATCCCATTGCCGACAAGCTGCTGATCTGCTCAGCGCTGATTGTGGCATCCGTCTTCGGCGAGCTCTGGTGGTGGATCACCCTGCTCTTCCTAGTGCGGGAACTGGGCATCACCCTGCTGCGGGTCCTGGTCATCAACAAGCAGGGCCAGGTCATCGCCGCCTCCCGGGCTGGCAAGTACAAGACCCTGTTTGAGTGCATCGGTCTGGGTATGCTCATGGTGCCCCTGTCGCCTGTTTGGCCCTGGTACCTGGTGACAACCCGTGTGGTCATCCTGGTGGCCCTGGCCCTCTGCCTCTACTCGGGGGCAGAATACCTGATAGGGATGCGGCGATGATCGGCAAGAGCGTGCAGGCCCGCTGCGACGACCTGGCTGGACGGATCATCGACACCTGCCGTGATTCTGGCCTGTTGCTGGCTGCAGCCGAATCGCTGACCGGGGGACTGCTGGCCGATGCTTTCGTCAGGATTCCCGGGGCGTCAGACGTCTTTCTGGGCTCGGCCGTCACCTATGACATCGCCGCCAAGGCAGCCATCCTCAAAGTGGACCAGGATCTGCTGGCCACCCAGGGCGCAGTCCATCCCCGGGTTGCCCAGGAGATGGCCGAGGGCACGGCCAGGCTTTACACCAGGCCGGGGCACGAAGATACTGTTATAGGCATGGCCACTACAGGTGTGGCTGGGCCTGGTCCTGATGGGGGTGATCCTGCTGGGCTGGTCTACATCGGTCTGGCTCTGCCCGCCCGGGTGATGGGTCGACGTATAGAGACTGGCCTTCAGTCCCATGTCTACCGGACTTATGCCTATGAGCTGCATCTGGATGGCGATCGGGAACAGGTGCGCCGGGGGACGGTCATGCGGATTCTGGAACAGCTGGATCGGGCCTTGCGCTCGCGGGGCTGACGGCCTGATGCGGTCAGTCGCTTTTACGGTTTTTACGGCTTCCGCAAGTCGATGTCGAACCTTCTGCCTGCGGAATGCTGTAGTCGGCAGGCCAAAGCAAGAGGGTGCCTGTATTGAGCCATCCCTCATGTTCCCTGATTTCTTTCTTGCGCATACGTGACCTTGGTCACAAAGCAAGCATTTCGGGTTCCTCCCCTGGAATAATCTACTGGCTCGTCTGTTGGTCAATGTGTAAGAAGTTGAACACGATAATGGCGAAAGGGGCTGCTATGGCCAGCACCGAGACCGTGATGACTCGAACCAACGATACCTATGATGTCAAGCCGGCTGCACCCGGAGTGGAGCGCAATGCACGGGTTCGTGATCTGACACCTGCCCAGCGTCGTGCCGTCGTCTTCGCCCAGCAACAGGTTATCCGCGCCAAGGCCGCCAAGAAGGCCAAGGAGGAGCGCCAGGCCAATCTGAACAAGATGTGGATGGAGGAGGACGGCATGGAGGCCAGCCGTCAGCGGGCAGCCTCCGCCAGCGATGGCCGGGCCGTCCCCCACACCGTCTCCCTGCGCGAGGCCCTGGGCCACGTGCTGCGCGAGCTGAGGACCAATGATCACAAGACCCTGCGTGAGGTCAGCGAGAAGGCCGGCGTGTCCCTGGGCTACCTGTCCGAGGTGGAACGCGGCCAGAAGGAGGCCAGTTCTGAACTGCTGAGCTCCATCGCCGACGCGCTGGGCCTGGGTGTGCCGCAGACCCTGCGGATGGTGGCGGACTATCTGGAGTCCACTCAGGAGTAAACATGTCTGGTCCGGTTGGAGGATCCGGCGGATCGTTCTTGAGGGCGTCCGGTTCTGAGGAACCAGGCGCCCTCTTCTGCCAACTGTCGGTTGCAGCCGTAGAAGGTGTGTGACAGGGTGGGTCTTGGACGAAAGGTGATGTCTGGTGCGTGAGCGGGAATTCTGGCAGCTGCTGGAGGAGGTCTTCGGCCGGGTCTACGGGCGCAGTCTGGCCCGTGACCAGAGGCTGACCGCCCTGGATGCCATGACCGTAATAGAGGCCCTGGATGCGGGCGTGGAGCCGCGCGTGGTTTGGAATGTCCTCTGCGATCAGATGGAGATCCCCGACTCCCGCCGCTGGGGGAAGGACCACAATGCACCGCCCTTGCCGGCAGCCTGATCAGCGGGTTTTATCCTCCGCGAATTCATGACGTATTCCGGGTGATTTTCGAACATTTGTTCGCATTGTCAGGTATACTGATGCTTATGGTCCGGTGACCATCGGCACGTTCGACCACATCGGGCGCCGGGACCGCAGACGGGCTCCGACGGCGGATAGGCTGTCAATCGTGAGGTCGTCAATCAGGGTGTCGTCACCGTAAGGTCGGTTACGAAGAAGGAGAGCCATATGGCACGTCAGAGCAACAGTGGCAAGGCGAAGAAGGAAGAGGAGGGCGGGGTCGACCCCCGTCGCCAGGCAGCCTTGAACACGGCCCTCGCGCAGGTGGAGAAGAGCTTCGGCAAGGGTTCGGCCATGCGTCTGGGCGACAAGCCCACCCAGGATGTGGAGGTCATTCCCACCGGGTCCCTGGCCTTGGACATGGCCCTGGGCATTGGTGGACTGCCCCGTGGCCGCATCGTTGAGATTTACGGTCCAGAATCCTCGGGCAAGACCACCTTGGCGCTGCATGCGGTAGCCAATGCACAGGCCGGTGGTGGAGTGGCTGCCTTCATCGATGCCGAGCACGCTCTGGATCCTGAGTACGCCAAGAAGCTGGGCGTAGACACGGACTCCCTGATCGTCTCCCAGCCGGACAACGGCGAGCAGGCGCTGGAGATCGCCGACATGCTGATCCGGTCGGGCGCCTTGGATGTAATCGTCATCGATTCGGTGGCCGCCTTGGTCCCCAAGGCCGAGATCGAGGGCGACATGGGCGACAGCCACGTGGGTCTGCAGGCCCGGCTGATGAGCCAGGCCCTGCGCAAGATGACCGGCGCCCTGTCACAGGCCAACACCACGGCCATCTTCATCAACCAGCTCAGGGAGAAGATCGGCGTCTTCTTCGGCAGCCCGGAGACCACCACCGGCGGCAAGGCACTGAAGTTCTACGCCTCGGTCCGCCTGGACATCCGCCGTATCCAGACCCTGAAGAACGGCGACGAGGCGGTGGGCAACCGCACCAAGGTCAAAGTGGTCAAGAACAAGATGGCTCCGCCCTTCAAGATTGCTGAATTCGACATTCTCTACGGGGAGGGCATCTCCAAGGAGGGTTCGGTTCTGGATATGGCCCTGCAGACCAACATCGTCAAGAAGTCGGGATCCTGGTTCACCTACGAGGGCGATCAGCTGGGTCAGGGCAGGGAGAACGTTCGTCAGTTCCTCAAGGATAACCCCGGCCTGACCAAGGAGATTGAGGATAAGGTCAAGGTTGCTTTCGGCCTTATTCCCGCCCCCTCCGAGGACAACAAGGTCGATCAAGCTGATGCTGCTCAAGGCAGCAAGAAAGACGACTCGGCTCCTGTCGACATCAACAACACTGTGCCCACTGCCCAGGCCGCATGACGCGATGATCTCGGCCGAGGACTTCCTCAAGGAAAATCCTGTCCGTCTGGCGCAGGCCGAGGATTCCACCGACTCCAGCACAGAGTCGAAGTATTCTCGGTCGGACCGGTTGCAGGCAGACACTGTGGGTTTGTCTGGTCCGGCAGGTTCGGCGGGATCAGCAGGTATCGGAGCAGCTCTTGATTCTGCCCAGAAGGATGACAGCTACAAGGAAGACGGCCGCCCAGTGCAGGCCGCTGCCCTGGGTCTGGGGCATGGAGCCCAGTTCGGAGGCAGTCTGGAAGATATAGACAATGCTGCCAATGCTGATGTGGGTGATGGATCCCTGCCAGGTCGTCATTCCCTTGGCCGCCGTTCTGCCCGGGGTTCCGACAGGAGAACCCGCCGTCGTGGCCGTCGCCCGCGTGCTGGCGGCTTTGGCGGAAGTTCCGCGCCTGCAGCCCCACGAGCAGATGCAGAGGATGCAGATGCCTGCCAGGAGGCTGCCCTGACCCTGCTGGATGCGGCGGCTCGTTCCAGCGGAGCTTTGGCCCGTCGCCTGGTCAATAAGGGGTTTGACACGAACGTGGTCGATCAGGTGATTGACCGGCTGATCAGGCTGCGCCTGGTGGATGACCAGGCTTATGCCCAGGATCTGTTGCATTCCTGCTTGCATCGCACCATGGGGGAGCGGGGAGTGCTTTCGGAGATGACACGTAAGGGTTTGGATCCGGGACTGGCTGCACAGGTAGTGGCCCAAGCATCTCGTGAGGGACTCTTCGTCGACTCCGCCTACGAACTTGGCCGCAAGGTGGCCCGCAAGACAGCCGGACTGGATCTCAAGGTCCGCAAACGGCGATTCTGGAGTGCTGGATCCCGCAAGGGCCACAGTCCCGGCCTTCTCACCCAAGTGGCAGCGGAGCTTTTCGTCTCTGATGATCCTCTCGATGGAGCTGATTGCTGCCAAGGCACCATAAGGTAAGAGGGAAGATGAGACCTCTCATATACCCCGGGTTCTGTCATCGTCCGGATAAAATCCGGACGACGGATGGCCATCCATCTTGACCTGACGTTGCCGCCAGGCTCTAGCGGCCTACCCGAAGGCGGGACGAGCAACCCCTGAATGCCTTCTGCTTGGCCTTGCTCCCGATGAGGCTTGCCATGCGGTCGGCGTTACCGTCGACCCGGTGGTCTCTTACACCGCCGTTTCACCCTTGCCCGCCTTGACCAGGCGAGCGGTCTGTTCTCTGTTGCGCTATCTCTCAGGTCGCCCTGGGCGGACGTTATCCGCCATCGTGCTCTGTGGAGCCCGGAAGTTCCTCAGCCCTTCCCAGGAGGAGGGGCCGCGGCCATCCGAGAGGTCTCGGGGATATAGCATAGCGGAACTGAAGGACCGGACCAGGGTCGGGATCCCGCTCTGGCCTCAAGCTCAATCAGTGAGTCAGCCCTGATCTTCGGATACAATCGGAAGCACAGTCGATGGTGACCAAGTCCGCCATCGCACCAGCGGTTCGTCCGCTCACAAGTGCAAGGAGATTCCCATGGAGATCGTCATTACCGGTCGACATACCCAGATCAAGCAGCGGTTCCGCGATGTTGTGGACAGCAAGATGAACAGGGTGACGGCCATCGCCCCCGATGCACAGCGCACCCAGGTCGTTCTGACGCATGAAGGCAATCCCCGCCAGGCTGACAGCGCCAAGAGGGTGGAGCTCACGGTCCAGGCCGGCAAGACCGTGATCCGCGCCGAGGCTTCCAGCGCCGACGAGTTCAGCGCACTGGACATGGCCCTAGACAAGCTGACCCAGCGTCTGCGCCGGGTCCGCGACCGCCGCAAGGACCACCGCCGCGGACTGGAGCATCCGCCTCTGCCCGCCGAGCTGCCCGTGGATGATCAGGCAGGCGATCAGAGCGATCAGGGCCAGGAGTCCAACTCCGACAACAGCGCCCAGAGCGCCGTGGCATCGGACCTGGCACCGGGCCAGTCGGTCGAAGTGCAGGTGGGCGACACCCCGATCGTCATCCGCCGCAAGCTGCACATCGCCGAGCCAATGAGCATTGACGAGGCCCTGTACGAGATGGAGCTGATCGGCCATGACTTCTTCCTCTTCGTCAACAAGGAGACCCGGCGGCCGTCGGTGGTCTACCGTCGGCACGGATGGAGCTACGGCGTCTTCGAGATTGATACGCCTGAGCATGTAGGCCGGAAGAAGTAAGAGCAAAAAGGGGTATTGGACTGTGGGGCGATTTTCCGGCGGCAGGATGGCCTGGCCTCCGGAGAATCGCCCTTCTTCAATGCCAAGTCCGGCTGCCAAGGCCACAGCCGGGTTTGCAGAACCATCGGTTTCGAGAAAATCGGTGCATTCGCGTAAGATGATCAGGGTCTAGGCCTACGTCAGCTGAGGGTGTGCGAAGGCCATAAAAGAACGGTAGGGAGCGCAACGTGGTAGCAGTCTTGGACAAGGTCCTCCGTATGGGCGAGGGTCGTCAGATTCGCAAGCTTCAGGGGGTGGCCAAGGCGACCAACGCCTTCGAGGATCAGATCTCGGCCATGAGCGACGAGGAGCTCAAGGGCCAGACGCCCAAGTTCAAGCAGCGGCTGGAGAACGGCGAATCCCTCGATTCCCTGATGCCAGAAGCCTTTGCCACAGTTCGCGAGGTTTCCAAGCGCACCTTGGGCCAGCGGCATTTCGATGTCCAGCTGATGGGCGGAGCGGCCCTGCACTGGGGCAATATCGCCGAGATGAAGACCGGCGAGGGCAAGACCCTGGTGGCCACCCTGCCCAGCTATCTGAACGCCCTGGAGGGCAAGGGCGTGCACGTGGTCACGGTCAACGACTACCTGGCCTCCTACCAGAGTGAGCTCATGGGGCGCATCTTCCGCTTCCTGGGCATGAGCGTGGGCTGCATCATCACCGACCAGCGTCCTGCCGAGCGCCGCAGACAGTACCAGGCGGACATCACCTACGGCACTAACAACGAATTCGGCTTCGACTACCTGCGTGACAACATGGCTTGGGACAAGGACGAGCTGGTTCAGCGTGGCCACCACTTTGCCATCGTGGACGAGGTGGACTCCATCCTGATTGATGAGGCGCGAACTCCTCTGATCATCTCCGGCCCTGCCGAGGGCGACGTGACCCGATGGTACCGGCAGTTCGCCAAGCTGGTCCCCAAGCTCACCAGGGATGAGGACTACGAGGTCGACGAGAAGAAGAAGGTCGTCGGCATCCTGGACCCCGGCATCACCAAGGTGGAGGATTACCTGGGCATCGACAACCTCTACGAGCCCGCCAATACCGCCCTGATCGGGTACCTGAACAACGCTATCAAGGCCAAGGAGCTCTTCCTGCGCGACCGCGACTACGTAGTCCAGAACGGCGAGGTCCTGATTGTGGACGAGCACACGGGCCGCCTGCTCAAGGGCCGTCGCTACAACGAGGGCCTCCACCAGGCCATCGAGGCCAAGGAGGGCGTGGAGGTCAAGGCAGAGAACCAGACCTTTGCCACCATCACCCTGCAGAACTATTTCCGCATGTATGACAAGCTGGCGGGCATGACCGGAACGGCCGAGACCGAGGCCGCCGAGTTCATGAACACCTACAAGCTGGGCGTGCTGCCCATCCCCACCAACAAGCCCATGATCCGCAAGGATCAGCCGGACCTGATCTACCGCACCAAGAAGGAGAAGCTGACCGCCATCGTCCGCGATGTGGCCAAGCGGCATACCAAGGGCCAGCCCATCTTGCTGGGCACCGCCTCGGTGGAGTCCTCCGAAGTGGTCTCCTCCCTGCTGGACGTGGCCGGCATCGACCACCAGGTCCTCAACGCCAAGCAACATGCGCGCGAGGCTGCGGTCGTGGCCGTGGCAGGGCGCAAGGGGGCTGTGACCGTGGCCACCAACATGGCAGGACGTGGCACCGATATCATGCTGGGCGGGAATGTGGAGTTCCTTGCCGATCAGAAGCTCAAGGAGCAGGGTTACTCCTCCGAAGACACCCCTGAAGAGTATGAAAAGCGCTGGCCCGAGATGCTGGACTCCGTCAAGGAGCAGGTCAAGGACGAGCATGAGGAGGTCGTCAAGCTGGGAGGTCTGTACGTACTGGGCACCGAGCGGCACGAGTCCCGCCGTATCGACAACCAGCTGCGCGGCCGTTCAGGCCGCCAGGGCGATCCCGGCGAGTCCAGGTTCTACCTAAGCCTGGAAGACGACTTGATGCGCCTGTTCAACTCTCAGCTGGTGGCTCGAATGATGTCCTCCAAGAGCATGCCGGAGGGGGAGCCTATCGAGTCCAAGACCGTCACCAAAGGCGTGCGCAACGCACAGAAGTCCGTCGAATCCCGCAACTATGAGATCCGCAAGAATGTGTTGAAGTACGACGACGTGATGAACAAACAGCGTCAGGTCATCTACGGCGAGCGTCAGGCGGTGCTCAAGGGCGAGGACATCCACAAGGACATTCTCCGCTTCATCAGCGAGACCATCGCCTCATACATCCGGGGCGCGCAGAAGGGCTCGGACAAGCCTGAGGACTGGAATGCTGATGAGCTCTGGAAGGCACTGGCCTCCGTCTACCCAGTCAGTCTTGACCAGGATGAGACCATGGACTCTCTGGAGGGCCTGAAGGGCGACAAGGCCGTCAAGGCTCTGGCAGACAAGCTGGTGGAGGATGCCGATTCCATTTACCAGGAGCGTGAGGATGAGCTGGGCGAGAAGGGCTCCAGACAGCTGGAGCGTCAGGTGGTCCTCTCGGTTCTGGACAGCAAGTGGCGTGAGCACCTCTACGAGATGGACTACCTGAAGGACGGCATCGGCCTGCGCGGCATGGGCCAGCGCGACCCCCTGGTCGAGTACCAGCGCGAGGGCTATCAGATGTACAACTCCATGATCGACGCCATCAAGGAACAGACCGTACAGCTGCTCTTCAACGTGGACCTCAAGCAGATCGCGGCCAGCCAGGAGAACGAGCGGCGTGCCCGCGAGGAGCATAAGGAGAACGAGGAGGGCCAGTCCGGGCCGGTCAACTATCAGGCGCCTGAAGAGCCTGACACCGAGGACGAGACCACCGACATCGACGAGACTGTCGAGGAGCACGACGAGGGTGCTCCGGCTGGCAGCATCCAGGAGGATTCCGAGGAGGATGCCGCTGACGCTGGCGCTCCGGCCCCGGTCGGGCCTGCCCCCATCAGCCATGCCGAGGGCAAAGTTCCTGCCAACAAGAGACCCAAGGCTGTAGAGGATCGCTCGCCTTGGTCTGATGGCCGCACATTCCCGGGCACGCCCCGCAACGCCCCCTGCCCCTGCGGCTCTGGACGCAAGTACAAGATGTGCCATGGCCAGAACGAGAAGAAATGACAGGCACGCATAATCATTAGCCGCTTCTGCAGATAGGGTTGCCGATTCATTTAGGGTGCTGATCTGACGACGGCCATCGCTCACAAGGGCGGTGGCCGTTTCCATATATTGGTAGCAAAGTGACCAGAATACGGGATGGCCTTGTGCAAGGGAGGGGCAGGGCAGTAAACCTAGGGCAAACAGCGGGGCATCCAGCCCTGCTTCTTCAAAGGAAAAGAGTCACCATGCGGCCACTCAGCTGGAAATCCGTCCTGAACTCCTTGGTGTCCGGTCGACACCTGAGCGCGGATGAGGCCGAGTGGTGCATGAACGACCTGATGGACGGGAATGCCGACCCGGTGCAGGTGGGCGCTGTCCTGTCCATGCAGTCCGCCCTGGGGTTGACCAGCCCGGAGGTCGAAGGGGCTGCCAAAGCCATGGTGGGCCATGCGGTGCCGCTGAAGGTCAGGGGTGATGTGACCGACATCGTCGGTACCGGCGGCGACGGGGCAGCGACGGTGAACCTGTCAACCATGGGTGCCATCGTGGCTGCCGCAGCAGGGGTCAGAATCGTCAAGCACGGCAACCGGGCCGCATCCAGCAAGAGCGGCACCGCCGACTGTCTGGAGCAGCTGGGCCTTCCTCTGGACCTGCCGCCCCGGGAGGTGGCTGCCATGGCTGACCGCTACGGCATAACCTTCGTCTTCGCCAAGACCTTCCACCCTGCCATGCGTTTTGCCGGGCCTGTCCGCTCGTCGCTGGGCATCCTGACCGTCTTCAACCTGCTGGGACCCCTGACCAACCCGGTCAACCCGCGCTATGTGGCCATCGGATGCGCCCAGCGCCAGCTGAGCTCCATGATGGCCCAGGTTTTCGCTTCACGCGGTCAAGAGGGCATGGTCTACACCTCAGTCGAGGGCCTTGACGAGATGGCCCCGACCGGTCCGGTCTCCATTTGGGAGATCCACCAGGGCAAGGTGGAGGAGCGGTCCTTCGACCCGACCCGTGAACTGGGCCTTGACCCGGTGGATTTGGATGACCTGCGCGGTGGTGATCCCGCCTTCAACGCCAGCGTGGTCAGGGACTTCCTGGCTGGAAAGCCGGTGCCCTCCCGTTCCACTGCTCTGCTCAATGCGGCGTCGGCCATCGTGGCCGACGGCACGCAGATCGATGCCGGTCCCGAGGCCGATTTGAGCGTCCGGTTTGCCCAGGCCTACCAACTGGCCACCGAGGTTGTGGACCAGGGCCGGGCTGCCGACCTGCTGACGGCCTGGATTCACGGAGCCCAAGAAGCGCAGTCCCGCTGCCAGCAAGAGGAACGGACGCACCGTCCGGTCTTGGTTTAAGTTCGGTTGCTTATATATGGCTGTTCACAGCATCATCGCCGGTAGTGTCGTTCGTCGTCATCGAAGAGTCCGCTTGAGGAATCGCGGAAATTCTTCCGGTCGATGATCAGTCCCGCGATGCCTATCAACAGGAGCAGGCCCGCCAGCAGTCCGGTCAAGCCGGACCAGCGGGGGATGAAGATGGTAAGAAAGAAGCAGACCAGGCCCAGCACCGTCATGATCATGAAGGACGCACGCCTTCTGCCCAGGTCGCTCAGGTCAGGGTTGGGAGGCACAAAGTTCGACGACTGGTCCATGACCTCGTCGGTGTCCAGCCAGCTCCTGCCTTGAAAATCGCGCGGTCCGGAGCCGCCGACGAAGGAGTCGCGTTTTAAGTCCTCGGCCTTCAGCGCCGCCTTCTTCTCGGATTTTCGTGCCTTCTTTTCGAATTCCTTGGCCGTCCTGGACGATTCCAGGGAACCCAGCTGGTCAGCGTGCGAATTCAGGAAGTCCGCCCATTCCTCGTCCACCTGCGAGGACCCGGTTCCTGCCTCGCTGTTATACTGTTTTCCGGCGTCGTTATCCTTGTGCTCGGTCATAGAACCATCGTAACCTCGGCCGAATGCATTCGCTACCAAGGAGTCTCTGTGCTGTACTGGTTCTTCGTCAAACTGCTCGGTCCGTTGGCGCGTACCTGGTTCAAACCGACCGTTGAAGGCACGGGGAACATTCCCAAGCAGGGGGCTGCCATCATCGCCTCCAACCATCTGGCCGTCATTGACGATGCCCTCCTGCCCATCACCTGCCCGCGGATGATCCACTTCATGGGCAAGGCCGAGTACTTCAGCGGCAAGGGGATAAAGGGCAAGTTCAAGAAGTGGTGGTTCAGCTCAGTCGGAGTCTTCCCCGTGGACAGGTCGGGCGGCTCCAAGTCGCTGGGAGCCATGGAAACGGCGCGCTCTATCCTTGAACATGGGCACATCTTCGGCATCCATCCAGAGGGCACTCGCAGCCCTGACGGCAGGCTCTACCGGGGGCACACCGGGGCTGCGCGGCTGGCTTTCGAGACCGGAACGACAGTGGTTCCCACCGCCATCATTGGTACCCGGCAGCTTCAGGAGCCCGGCCATGTGCTTCCGCATAAGGGCAGGACCAAGGTTATCTTCGGCAAGCCCATCACCGTGCCCTACGTGCCGGTCAACAGCCTCACTCACGAGGAGATCCGCAACCTGACCGACAGGATCATGCAGGAGATTCAGGAGATGAGCGGGCAGCGCTACGTGGACGTGTACGCCCAGGTCATCAAGGCGCATGAGAGCAAGGAAGAACTGGGCTGACGACTGACTGCAGAGATTAGGCAGTCAGACCATGGTCAAGGTCACGACAGCCGGCGAGCCGTCATCATTGACCACCTTGATCTGAGTGCCGGGGCTGGGGTCCTGGATCCGCACCGTGTGGGTCAGATTGCCCAGCGGCGCGGAGATGTTGACCTTGAGTCCGTATCCCTGCAGGATTTGGGTGGCCTCGTCCTGGCTCTTGCCTTTCACGTCGGGCATACTGATGAATTGCGGCCCCTTGGAAATCACCACGTTGACCGCATCGCCCCAGTGAAGCTGCTCCTGGGCCTGATGAGAGGCGGAGATCACCTGGTTGCGGGGCACCGTGTCTGACCAGTCCTCGCTGTAATTGACCTTGAGCCGGAGGGCTTCCAGGGCCGCCTTGGCATCGTCCCTGGCCTTGCCGATGATGTCGGGCATAGCCACGGGCATCCGACCCTTGGACAGGACCAGGCTGACCTTGGTGTCGTGCCGGGTCTTGGTCCCCGGGGCTGGCTGCACTGAAATCGCGCCTCCCTCGGGTATATCCATGGAGTACTGGTCCTTGGAGGAGTCATGGTCGATCTTGTCGAACCCAGCCGCCTTCAGGGCTTGAATGGGGTCCTTGCCGTCGGAGGTGTCCGGCATGAGGATGTCCTTGGGCACTGTGGCCTGGCGAATCCCCTTGGAGACGGTCAGGTTGAGGCTGCCGCCCCGCTTGCTGATATGGGTTCCGACGGTATCGGGTTCCGCAGCCATGATGGCCCCTTTGGGCACTTGGTCGCTGAAGTCGTAGTCGGTGTAGACATTGATGCCTGAGACCTTGAGCGTGCGGGCATACTTGGCGTAGTCGGCGCCGACGACCTTGCACTCCTGATTTTCGGAGCAGGGGATGTCATCCGGCTTGGGCAGGGCGACATAGCTGCCTGGGCCCAGGTAGTACCACCAGGCGCCGCCGCTGGCTCCTGCCAGGGCCAGCACCAGCAGAATCACCAGCACGACGATCAATCCGCGATGCTGATGCTTGGGCTTGGCCGTTTCGGGACCTTGCTGCATGGTCTGGACAGAAGCCGGGACGACGTTTGCGCCAGCGGGGGATGTTGCCGGGTCTTGAGGCTGCAGGACGGTTGTGGTTTCGGCCCGGGAGGGGGTGTCCACGTCGTTGAGTCGATAGCGTCTTGTCTCTGTGCCCGCATCGGTTTCTGGCGGGGCGGGCACAGCCAGGACCGTGTCCGAATTCTCCGGGCCGGTTGCTGCAGCCTCAGAACCGTCGTTGGGTGCTGTCGCCGTCTGCATTGACGATCCGTCCATCTCAGTGTCGTGCCCGGCCGTTTCGTCGATGGCGGATTCGGTCTGTCCGCTGGCTGCTGCAGGCAGTACATAATCCATGGTCTGCCGGTCCAGCCCCCTGACCACCTTCCTCAGGCTCTCCAAGGCCTTGCCTGCGTCATCCGGCCGATTTTCGGGGGAGCGGTCGGTCAGTCCGGAGACCAGGGCGGCCACGGACGGGTCGATTCCGGGGCAGACCCTGGCCAGGGAGGGGACGTCCTCGTGGACGTGCTTGAAAACTATAGTCACCGGGTTGTCGCTGGCGAAGGGGACCGTGCCAGTCAGCATCTCGTAGGCGATGATGCCCACGGCATAGAGGTCGCTCTGGGGGGAGGCCTCATTGTTCTCGATGGTTTCGGGGGCCAGGTAGGCGGCTGTGCCCATGAGCATGCCCGTCGAAGACAGGGTAGCCTGGGCGGCGGCGCGGGCCAGGCCGAAGTCGGTGATCTCCACGTGGCCGCGGTCGTTGATGAGGATGTTTTCCGGCTTGATGTCGCGGTGGATGACGCCAGCTCGGTGGGCGGAGGCCAGGCCGTCCAATATTTCACCCACAATGCGCAGGGTTTCTTTCAGGGGATAGACGCCCTGACGGGCCATATCCCGCCGCAGGCTTATTCCGTGGACATACTCCATGACCAGGTAGTCCAGCCCTTCATCGACGCCGGTATCGTAGACCTGGACGATGTGGGGGTTGGCGATGGCTGCTGCCGATCTGGCCTCGCGGCGGAAGCGCTCCTCGAACTGGGCCCTGTGCGGCCCCTGGGCCAGCATGGTGTGCATGATCTTGACCGCCACATGTCTGGACAGCCGTTGATCCAGGGCCTCGTAGACCGTGGCCATGCCACCTTGCGCAATCTCGCGCAGAATGCGGTAGCGCCCGTCGATGATCCGGTCGCTGGTCCTCTCGTCCGCTTCACTCATGCTCGTCTTGTCCGGCCCTCTGCACCTCGGAGGCCTGACCGGCCTCGGCATCGATGGAAGATACACGTTCATGATACCCGGCGGTGGCGGCAAGCGGCAGAAAGCGTCGGCAGGCATTCAGGAAGATGGTTCGGCCCTCTGCCGACAGATGCAGATCATCGGCCAGGGTCTGGGCTCGGGTCTGGGCTCGGGCGGACAGGTCAGCCATACGACGCCGGCTGGCCTCTATGGCACCGCAGGACTGCATCAGGTCGCGGACCATATTCACCTGGGCATCCTTGCGGCGTTCGGTTGGGGAATCGTAGAGTCGGCGAACCTCCTTGGCCTGATCGGAATCGGCCATGGCCAAGGTGTCGGCCACGAGGACGGTCCGCTTGCCCTCACGGATATCGCCACCCACAGGTTTGCCGGTGTGGCGGTCGTCGCCTGTCACATCCAGCAGATCGTCCGTTAGTTGGAAGGCCAGCCCCAGATCAAGGCCCAGGGCGCGCACCGATTCTTTATGCCCCTCGAGGTCCGCCCCGGCAGCTAGCAGCCCCAGAGCCAGCGGAGCCAAGGTGGTGTAGGAGGCGGTCTTCCACGCCATGGTGCGCAGGGCCTGGCAGCGCAGGCGGACCGGATCGTCAAGGCGGGCCTCTTCCATGCCCATGTCTAGGACCTGGCCGGTGACCACAGCCGTCTGCATGGTTTGAAAAGCTCTGCCTATGGCCGGTCCCTGAGGCAGGTCGGCGGCCGCCTGGAGGGCCATATTCGTGCTCAGCGATGCCAACAGGTCGCCAAGAAGGATGCCCAGGCCGGTGCCGCGGGCATCGGGGCCTGCAGGGGGCCGGTCGCTCGAATCGTATCCGGCGGCCGACCGGCTCAGGGTCAGATGGGCGGCAGGGTGGCCCCGACGACGAGGGGAGTCGTCGATGATATCGTCGTGGACCAGAGCGCTGGTCTGGTAGACCTCCAAGGCGCAGGCAAGATCAACTACGGCCTGTGCGCGGTCCGGATTCGGCACGGACTCCAGAGCTTGCCAGACGTCGCAGAGCAGCAGGGCGCGCAGTCGTTTGCCTCCGCGGCCGGCCTCTATTGCCTGGAGGATGACCTCATGCAAGGCCTCCTGAGAGGGGTCCTGGTCCAGGGGATGGTCCGATCCGGACTTTGGAGCAATCAGGTGGTCGCAATGGCTCTGGAGCAGTTCCTCCATGCGCTGTTCGATCCGTGCTGCAGTCACGCTCTTCATGCCTTAGAGCCTATCCGCATATCTGCCCAGCGGGCAGGCTGCAAGGACCATGGTGGATGGATGACCTCACTCGACCACATGCCTGGTTGCGGCCCTCCTAACGGTTCCAACTGGTTCAGGATGGTGCCAAGGCTCCCCGGACTACAGACCGGGAGCGGATGGGAGGCGATGACGGCATGAAGGATTCGCACGAAGACGACATGACAAAACTAGCGGAGAACTATCGAGAGCGTCGACGACGATGGGGTGTGGAGGAGGCTGACAGGCGATGGCTCCAGCAACCCTTGGCCGACTGGACTGCAGGCTTGAAGGGGCAGCAGGCGCGCCCGCTTTTGGAGTCCGACTCTACGGAACGTCTGGCCGTGGCCATCAAGGAGACACTGGCCATACGCGACGGGCTTATCCTGTCCATTTTGGCGCCTGAGCCTGGTCTGGACGCTGATCGGCTGCTGGACCTGTGCGTGCGTCCCAACGATGCGTCCAACGTGACAGTGCTCTGCAGCATTCTGGATGCAGTCTTCAAGGATCCTGCGACACGGCCGGACAGCCGACGTTGCCATGCTGGGCTGGCCATGCTTGAAGCCATGGCAGACAAGGTTCCGGCGGGGTTCCGTGCTCAGCCCCTGGCGGTTGCGGCCTATGTCGACTGGTGGAATGGGGGATTCCGGACATCCGGGCTTGCCGAAGGAGCCTTGGACGACGACCGTTCCTGTAGTCTGGCAGCCATCGTCCTGGCACTGATCGGCCGTGGCATCGACCCTGCTTGGAGGCAATCGGGCTGAATCGGGAATAATCGTCCCCCTGGGGTGGTTCACTTAGTGAGTCTACGATTTGACCTTGCCATAGCTGTGCCTTAAAAGCAGTGTCGGCGGGTGGGATGATCCAGGAGGAGAATTTGGCCACGAAGGACACCAAGTCAGCCAAGACAGCCGCAGTGGATACCGGAAAGGGCCGGACCAGTTCAACCGCCGGCAAGACCAAGACCGCCACCAGATCCAAGACCAGCAGCAAGGCGTCCCGCAAGACCTCGTCCCGCAAGACCGCCGCTGCCAGCACTTCGACGGTCAAGACGAACCGCCGTCCGGCCTCCAAGAACACGAAGAAGGTCGAAGAGGAGCCGACCCTGCAGCCGGAGAAGCAGGAGACCGACGAGGACCTGCTCGAGGATCAGGAGGACGACGATCGGCTGGACAAGAGCGAGGATCAGCTGGAGGACGAGCCCGACGAGGACGATCAGGAGGAGGACGAGATCTCCCAGATCGAGGATGAGGCCGAGGAGGACCGCAAGGCCGCTCATGCCCTCGCCGCCAAGGTCAAGGGCGCTTTCGTCGTCGACGATTCCGATGACGATGAGAATGTCACCCCCTCAGGCAATCCCAAGCGTCGTGTTGTCACTGCCGGCGCCACTGCCGATCCCGTCAAGGACTACCTCAAGCAGATCGGCCGCGTCAGCCTGCTGAACGCTGAGCAGGAGGTTGATCTCTCCGAGCGTATCGAGGCCGGCCTCTATGCCCAGCATCTGTTGGACACCGAGGGCGAGGGCTTGGACTTCAAGCGTCGCCGCGAGCTCAAGTGGGCCGCCAACGACGGGAAGAAGGCCAAGGACCATCTGCTGGAGGCCAACCTGCGACTGGTGGTCTCATTGGCCAAGCGCTACACGGGCAGAGGCATGCTCTTTCTGGATCTGATTCAGGAAGGCAACCTGGGTCTGATCCGCGCTGTGGAGAAGTTCGACTACACCAAGGGCTACAAGTTCTCCACCTACGCCACCTGGTGGATCCGCCAGGCCATCACCCGCGCCATGGCCGACCAGGCTCGCACCATCCGTGTGCCCGTCCACATGGTTGAGGTCATCAACAAGCTTTCACGCGTCCAGCGGCAAATGCTGCAGGACCTGGGCCGCGAGCCCACCCCCGACGAGCTTGCTCGGGAGCTGGATATGCCCGTCGAGAAGGTCCAGGAGGTCCAGAAGTACGGGCGCGAGCCCATCTCCCTGCACACCCCTCTGGGCGAGGACGGCGACTCGGAGTTTGGCGATCTGATCGAGGACACCGATGCCATCGCCCCCTCGGATGCCGTGGCCTTCTCCCTGCTGCAGGAGCAGTTCCAGCAGGTGCTTGAGACCCTGAGTCCCCGCGAGGCCGGCGTCATCAAGATGCGCTATGGCCTGGAGGATGGGCAGCCTAAGACCCTGGACGACATCGGCCGCGTATACGGGGTGACCCGTGAGCGCATCCGCCAGATCGAGTCCAAGACCATGTCCAAGCTGCGGCACCCTTCGCGCTCGCAGACCCTGCGGGACTTCCTGGATCAGTGACCTCTGCGCCCGGCGGGGAGGTCCTAATGCTGTCGAGGCCTTCTTGCTAGAAATGGTCATCGGTGCGTAAGCGACCGCCCATGTGAGGATCTGTGTCTTCCCTGGGCGCTACGAGGTGAACGGCGAGGTAAATGGTGGCTAAAAAGCCTGATAAGGGAAAGACCTATGGTGCCGGCAGTCTGACAGTCCTGGATGGCTTGGACGCAGTGCGTAAGCGTCCAGGCATGTACATCGGGACCACAGACAGCCAGGGGCTTATGCACTGCCTTTGGGAGATCATCGACAACGCCGTGGACGAGGCTCTGGCCGGTCAGTGCGACCACATCAAGGTCATCCTGCACAAGGACGGCTCCATCGAGGTGGACGACAACGGCCGAGGCATCCCTGTCGACATTGAACCTCGAACCGGTCTGACCGGCGTGGAGGTGGTCCTGACCAAGCTTCACGCCGGCGCCAAGTTCGGCAACTCCTCCTATACGGCTGTGGGTGGCCTGCACGGCGTGGGCTCTTCGGTGGTCAATGCTCTGAGCTCCCGACTGGACGTGGAGGTGGACAGGGACGGCAAGACCCACCGGATGCGCTTCCACCAGGGCCATCCCGGCGCCTACCAGGACCCGGATCCGGAGCATCCCTCGCCTGACTCGCCCTTCAAGCGCACCAGGAAGAACAGGCCTACGACCCTGGAGGTGGTGGGCAGCGTGCCCAAGTCGCGGACCGGCACCAGGGTGCGCTACTGGGCCGACCCGGAAATCTTCAACCCAACGGCCCGGTTCAGCTACGCCCAGCTGATCGACCGGGTGCGCCAGACCAGCTTCCTGGTGCCCGGCCTCAAGATCACTGTGATCGACGACCGAATCCCTGCTACAGGGAGCGCCGATCAGGACCTGCGCCTGGAGGTTGACGGCGAGCCTGCTGCGAAGCCGGGAGATCAGGACGTTCAGGAGGATCAGGGAAACCTTCGCGGATTGTCCAATAGCGGCGAACCCCCTGAAAACAATGCTGAAGACGAACGTGCCGAGCACCAGCGAGCGGATGATGCCGACCTTTCGGCCACTGAGCGGGCTGACCGGGCCATGCTGCAGCCGGAGGACGAGACCGGCCATCAGCGTGTGGAGGAGTTCCTGCACACTGGCGGGGTGACCGACTTCGTCGACTTCCTGTCCAAGGGTGAACCTGTCAGCGACATCTGGCGGATCAGCGGCCAGGACACCTACCAGGAGGAGACCCAGCGGGTGGGCTCGGACGGCGAGCTGCACGCTGAGCAGGTGGAACGTGTCTGCGGGGTGGATATCGCCCTGCGCTGGGTCAATGACTATGATTCAGTTGTCCGCAGCTTCGTCAATGTGGTGGAGACGCCCGGCGGAGGCATGCATGTGGACGGGTTCATGAACGCCATGACCCGCCAGGTGCGCAAGGCTGTGGAGGCCAACGCACGCCGCCTCAAGGTCAACCTCAAGGACTCCCACACCAAGGTGGAGCGCGACGACGTCCTTGCCGGGCTGGTGGCTGTAGTCACCGTGCGCATCGCCGAGCCGCAGTTCCAGGGCCAGACCAAGGACGTGCTGGGCACGGCCCAGGTCAAACCCATCGTCACCCGGATGACCGACGACCAGTTCGGCCAGATGATCAGCGGTTCCAAGCGCGGCTTCAAGGAGCAGTCCGGCCAGGTTCTGGAGAAGATCGTCGGCGAGATGCACGCACGCGTCCAGGCCCGGAAGACCAAGGAGGTCACCAGGCGCAAGAATGCCCTGGAATCGGCCTCCATGCCCTCCAAGCTCTCGGATTCCATGCCCGGCAACGACGACATCGCCGAGCTGTTCATCGTCGAGGGCGACTCCGCCTTGGGCACGGCCAAGGCCGCACGAAACTCCATGTTCCAGGCCCTGTTGCCCATCCGCGGCAAGATTCTCAACGTGCAGAAGGCCTCCCTGTCCCAGATGCTGACCAACAAGGAGTGCGCCTCCATCATCCAGGTGGTCGGAGCCGGCTCGGGAGCCAGCTTCGACATCGATCAGGCCCGCTACAACAAGGTCATCATGATGACCGACGCCGACGTGGACGGCGCCCACATCCGCATCCTGCTGCTAACCCTCTTCTACCGATACATGCGTCCCCTGATCGAGAGCGGGCGGGTTTACGCCGCCGTGCCGCCCCTGCATCGAATCGCCTTGGCGGGCAAGAACAAGGGGAAATTCATCTACACCTATTCGGACGATGAGCTGGAGGGCAAGCTGGTCGACCTGCAGGCCAAGCACATCGACTACAATCCCGATGTGCAGCGATACAAGGGTCTGGGCGAGATGGATGCCGACCAGCTGGCCGACACCACCATGGATCCCAGGACCCGCATGCTGCGTCGTATCCGTATGGAGGATGCCGCTCAGGCCGCGGGCATCTTCCCCCTGCTCATGGGCGACGACGTGCCGCCCCGCAAGCAGTTCATCGTGGACAATGCCGACGACTTCGACCGGAGCAAGATCGACACCTGATCGGCTTTCAGCAAGACCCGAAAGAGCAGGGAGAGGAGTGGACGCATATGGGCGATCCCCTGGACAATTTCTCCCCACAGACGGCTGACTGGTTTCACCAGACCTTTCCCGAGGGGCCCACGCCGACCCAGGTGCAGGCCTGGCCGGCCATCCGCTCAGGCGGCGATGCGTTGATTATTTCGCCCACCGGCTCGGGCAAGACCCTGGCCGCCTTTCTTTGGGCCATTGACGAGCTCATGACCAGGCCTCGACGCTTCCGAGAACCTGGGGTCGCAGTGCTTTACATCTCGCCCATGAAGGCCTTGGGGACGGATGTGGCCCGCAACCTGCAGGCTCCGTTGGACGGCATCGCCGAGCGATTCCAACAGCAGGGACGAAAAGCGCCCAAGGTCCAGACAGGTATCCGCACTGGAGACACCGACGCCCGCGGCCGCAGGGCCCTGGCCGCTCATCCTCCGGATATTCTGGTCACCACCCCCGAGTCCCTCTATCTGATGCTGACTTCCAAGACGGCCAACACGCTGAAGAATATCCGGACCGTTATCGTGGACGAAATCCACGTTTTGGCGGGCAATAAGCGCGGGGCTCATCTGGCCCTGAGCCTAGAGCGGCTGGACGACCTGGTCGGAGGGCCCGTGCAGCGGATCGGCCTGTCGGCTACGGTCCGGCCGCCCGAACAGGTGGCACGTTTTCTGGGCGGCAGCCGTCCGGTCAGCCTGATCCAGCCCAAGTCGTCCACAGCCATGGACCTGCGGCTGATCGAGCCTTTGGAGGACATGGGCGATCTGGCGGCGCCACCCGGCGAATCTGGCCAGGAGGGTCAGGAGAGGGACCAAAGAAGCGGATCCATCTGGCCAGCTATCGAGCGGGCCATCCTGGACCAGGTCCTGTCCCACCACACCACCCTGGTCTTCGTCAACTCCCGAGGACTAGCCGAGCGTCTGACTGCCAGGCTGAACGAACTGCACCAGTCCGATTTGCGGGCCCCGGTTCACGACCGACCAGGTTCATCCCGTGAAACAGTCCAGCCCACGGGCAGGGCTGCGCAGGCCTGGGAGCCCGCCCACTACAGTTCGGCCACCGGGTCGACCTCCGAGAGAACATCCGGCCAGCCTGTTGACCAACCTATTGCCATGGCCCACCATGGTTCGGTGTCCAAGGAACGTCGCCGCCAGGTGGAGGACGACCTCAAGGCCGGCAGACTGCGGTGCGTGGTAGCCACCTCAAGCCTGGAGCTGGGCATCGATATGGGCTCGGTCGATCTGGTCATCCAGGTCAACGCCCCTGTGTCGACCGCTTCGGGGCTGCAGCGCGTGGGCCGGGCCGACCACCAAGTGGGACGGGTATCGCAGGCCAGGCTTTTCCCCTTGACCCGCGAGCAGATCCTGGAGTGCACTGCCAGCATGGAAAGCATGGTCCAGGGCGACATCGAACCCACCATCATGCCCAACAGTCCCTTGGATGTTCTGGCTCAGCAGACGGTGGCTGCAGCTGCCATGGGACCGCTTAAAGAGCAGGATTGGCTGGCCACAGTCAGACGGGCTGCGCCCTTCGCCCACTTGGACCAGAAGGTCTACCGGGCGGTGCTGGGCATGCTCAGCGGTGCCTACACCTCCCAAGACTTCACCGCCTTCCGCCCCATTCTGGTCTGGGACCAGCAGACAGGCACGCTGACAGCTCGCCCCGGCGCGCAACGCCTGGCAGTAACCTCCGGAGGCACCATTCCCGACCGTGGCTCCTACAGCGTGGTCATGCCCTCCGAGGCCGCCGGCGGCAAGCCCCGCCGAGTGGGGGAGCTGGACGAGGAGATGGTTTACGAGTCCCGGAAGGGGGACGTAATTACCCTGGGCACCACCTCTTGGAGGATCCAGCAGATCACCCGCGACCGTGTGGTAGTGGTACCCGCCCCGGGACGCTCCGCCAGGCTGCCCTTCTGGCACGGCGAGGGCGCTGGCCGCGACCCCGCCTTCGGCTGTCGCCTGGGCAGGCTCGCCAGGGAGCTGTCCCGAAGCCTGGTGCCGGCAGTCCAGGCTGCCTCCGGTCGGCCGGGCTTCACCCAAGCCGTCTCCTCTCGCCTGCTTGAGGACGGCCTGGACCGTCCTTCTATCAACAATCTGGCGGCCTTTCTGGCCGAGCAGCAGGCCTCCACCGGCCAGGTGCCCGACGACCGGCACCTGGTGGTCGAGCGTTGCCCCAACGAAGAGGGCGACCTGCGGCTGGTCCTCCATTCGCCGTACGGTCGCAGGGTCAACGAGCCTTGGGCCCTGGCCATTACCGCCCGGCTCTCCCGTGAGCGCGGTTACGACGGGTCCGTGTGGGCGGGGGAGAATGGCATCGTCGTGCAGATTCCGGGCACTGATGCCTTCCTGGAGGATCGGCGAATATTCGGTTTCACCCCCGATCAGGTGGAGCGCGAGGTTCGACGGCATTTGGTCGGCTCGGCGCTCTTCCAGGCCCGCTTCCGCCAGTGCGCTGCCCGCTCGCTCTACATGCCCAGGATGGAGCCCGGCCGGAGGGTTCCGCTCTGGCAGCAGCGTCTGCGGGCCTCTCGGCTCCTGGATGCGGCGCTGAAGGAGGATGACTTCCCCCTTGTTCTGGAGACCATGCGTGAGTGCCTTCAGGATGTCTACGACATGCCTGCCCTGCACGAGCTCATGGCCGGCCTGGAGCAGGGAAGCGTCCGTCTGGTCCCGGCTTCCACCCAGACACCCTCCCCAATGGCTTCAGGGCTGCTCTTCGGTTACCTGGGCACCTTCATGTACCAGTACGACATGCCCAAGGCCGAGCGTGACGCCGCTATGCTGGCCATCGACTCCGACCTGCTGGAGCAGATGGTCGGCCAAGTGGACATGGCTGACCTTCTGGACCAGGAGACTGTCGACCAGGTGACCGCCGACCTGCAGCGGCTTTCGCCTAGGACCCGGGCCAAGGGGGCCGAAGGACTGGCCGACCTGTTGCGAACCCTGGGCCCCATGGATCTAGCAGGTATTCGTCGGCGCATGTGCGGGCAGGAGGACGAACCGGTGACGGAGGGGCAGGTCCGGACCATGCTGGAGCAGCTGCAGGCCCAGTCCAGGGTGGTCCAGGTCAGACTAGGTGCTCGCGACTGCTGGGTATGGGACGGTCAGGCGGGACGGCTGACGGCGGTCCTGGGACCAAGCATCATCCAGCTGTCTGCCCAGCCAACAAAGGGATCGGCAACAAAGGGATCGGAATCGGACAGCGAGGCCTTCGACCAGCTGGTCAGGCAATACGCCGCAGTCCACGGGCCATTCACCGTCGAGGACTTGGCTGGCCACCTGGGCCTGGGCAAAGCTCTTTTGGAGGACAGACTGCGCTCCCTGGCAGCGCGTGAGCTGCTCATGACCGGGGTCTTTCCTAGGCCAGACCTAAGTGCCTATGGCGAGCCTGGATGGGAGGGAGGCGAACCCCGCCGAGGATGGCTGGATCCCGAGGTCTTCCGTCGGCTGCGCTCGCGGTCCCTGGCCAAGGCCAGCAAGGCCGCCAGTCCCGTCCCCGGCCATGTCTACAGCGACTTTCTTCTTCACCGGCAGGGTCTGGCACTCCTGGGCCAGGAGCCTTTGATGGGCACTGAGGGACTGCTGGAGGTGGTCGCGCAGCTGGAGGGGCTGGTTTTGCCGCCCGAAGTCTGGGAGTCGGCGATCTTCCCGGCCAGGGTGCGTGATTACGGTCCCGCATTGATGGACGATCTGCTGGCCTCGGGCCAGGTGGTCTGGGTAGGGTCCGAGCAGGGAGAGGGCCCGCTGGGCGCTATGACCTTTTATCTGGCCGAGGACCTTGATGTGGAGTTTCCAGCACAATCCGCCGGTTCTCCGTCAGTCACGAATGGGGCGGGCAAGTCGAGCAACCCGGGCAACGCGGGCGATCTGGAAAAGGCCCTGCTGGATGTTCTGGCCGATGGGGGAGCCTACCGTTTCGATCGGCTTCTGCGCGTCTGCACTGGCCGAGGCGGCAATGATTCTGAGGCCTCCGACCAGGAGGTCCTGGCTCGGTCCCTCTGGCACCTGGTCAGGCGTGGACAGGTCACCAACGCTTCCTTGGCTCCGGTCCGGCGGCTGGTCCGGGGATCGGGATCGCAGCCCTTGGGGAGGGCCCGCCGTTTGCCTTATGGTCTGCGTGGACGCGGCAGGCCTTTGGATCGTGCGGCCTTGACGCGGGCGGCAAGCTCGTCAGAGCTGTCAGCGGCGACGGAAGGATTCTGGACTCTGCTTGCGGATGAGCGCGGAGCGGCGGGTGGTGCAGCGGGGACTGGCATGGCTGATTCAAGCGACGAGCTCAGAGGCGGCCAGGACGATGACCGGCAGCGGACCGTCCGCCTGGTCCATGAAGAGCAAGCCATGCTGGACCGTTATGGGCTCCTGGCCCCGGTCCTGCCTGAAGTGCGGTACCTCCATGGCGGATTTTCGGCCCTCTATCAGGTCTGCAGACGCATGGAGGAGGCCGGACAGCTGACGCGTGGGGTCATCGTGGAGGGTTTCGGCGGCGCCCAGTTCGCCCCCCGGGAGGTGATCGATCAGCTCAGAGGCTTCCAAGAGGATGAGCGCCATAATGATGATTCCGACCGGCGGCCGCCCGAACCCGTGGTCATGGATGTGACCGATCCAGCCAACCTCTATGGCACGGCCCTTGCCTGGCCGACCACATCAGGGGATGGCGGCGGTCGGCCCGTTCGGCGGATGGGCAACCTCTTGGTGCAGAATCGAGGCCGTGCCCTGGTCTATGCGGCGCCCAAGGGGCATCATCTTCTGGTCTTCGGCGAGCCCGAGCGTGGATTGCTGGAGGCCGCCTTCGCCCAGCTGGCCTCATGGCTGAGGCGGGGAGGACAGGGACGCATCCTCTTCAGCAATGCCAATGGCCGACCCCTGACCATGCGCGAACCAGTAGGCATGGCCATGACCGCCGCCGGTTTCACAGCGGGGCCGGGCGGTATGGCCCTCTACTGAGCCTTTATTGAACGCGTCCTCAGGCCACGAAGGTGATAGGCGCTGCCAGCTCCTGGCCGGAGGCATCCCGGCGCATGTCCACGTCGGGCAGTTCGACCGGTGATCCAGCAGCGGTGCTGGCGTGCAGGGGCCAAGCGCCCACCCGGGCCAGCAACAGGGTGTCCTGGCCCTTGAGGAAGCGCTGTGAGCGCACGCCGCCCGTTCCACGGCCCTTGACCGGATACATCTCCAGCGGGGTCAGCTTGGCCGACCCGTTCTCGGTACCGGGCAGGGCCTCGGAGTCGCCGGCTACAGTCAGGACCACAGCTCCGGCCTGTGTGCTCATGCCATCCTCTCCGGTCTCCTGATAGGTCCAGCCGATCTCTCCGGCCGGCACGACTGCGAAGGTGGCGACCTGGCAGCCCTGGGCCAGACGGATGCCTGCCATGCCGGCTGCATTGCGGCCCTGGGGGCGAACCTTGTCCCCGGTGAAGGTAAGCAGGCTGGCGTCCGAGGAGATGAGCACCATGCGGTCCCCGTCCTGGCAGGGGGCTGCGAAGACCACTTGGTCGTCTTCCTTCAAGTCGATGACTGACCAGGAGTCCATGGTGGTCGGGGATTCTCGGTTCCAGCGCTTGACCGTGCCTAGCCGGGTGCCCAGGGCCAGGGGCCGGGAGTCGGCCATGTCGATGACAGTGACGGCGTGCTCGTCGGCCTGAGGCTCGGTGCTGGCTGTTCCGCCCAGGAGCTCGTCTGCAACGATGCCTCCGGTCAGGTTCGGGTTGGCGGTGGCTGGGATCAGCGGCAGGTCGGCCACAGGGGCGGTGATAAGCCGTCCAGCTGTGGTGACCAGGCCGTAGGTGGCCAGGGTGGTGGTGGCGAATATGGCGATTATCTGGTCGTCATGACCGCGGTCCTGGTTGCGCGGCCGGGAGCGCCAGGCATCCAAGGCGCTCGGGGTGCTGCGTGCCAGCAGGCCGGTGGCGCTCATCATGACCGTGCAGGGCTTGTCCTCCATGTGCAGGTCGCCGCCGTCGCCGCCGCGGTTGGCTCTTCCGCTGGCCAGCAGTGCAGCCTGGGAGCCAGCAGCGACTTTACCTGAGGTCTGCTGAGCGGTCTGCTGATCGCTGGCTGCCGACTGCACGGGGGCCAGGTCGCCGGAGGGCTCCTGGTCCAGGATGACCGTGCGCCTGGGCGTGCCCCACTGGGCCACCGCCTGATCCATCTCATGGATGGCCACCCGGTCCAGCTCGGCAGAGGAGTCCAGAATCCGCTCCAGTCCCTCCAGCTGCTTGTTGAGGTCGTCGCGCTCGCCCTCCAGCTCGATCCGGCTCATCTTGGTCAGCCGCCGTAGCCGCAGGTCAAGAATGTACTGGGCCTGGGTCTGATCCAGGTCGAAGACCGCCATGAGCTTGTTCCTGGCCGCGTCCGCGTCATCCGAGCTGCGGATGACCTGGATGACTTCGTCGATGTCGACCAGGGCCAGCAGGAGCCCCTCGACCAGGTGCAGGCGCTCCAGGGCCTTCTTGCGGCGGAACTCGCTGCGCCGGTGGATGACCGTGCGCCGGTGCTCCACCCAGACCTCCAGCAGTTCCTTGAGCCCCATGGTCCTGGGCCGTCCGTGGACCAGGGCCACGTTGTTGATGGTGAAGGAGTCCTCCAGGGGCGTGTACTTGAAGAGCTTGCCCAAAACCTTGCCCGGGTCGAATCCCGTCTTGATTTCAATGACCAGGCGGGTCCCGTTGTGCCGATCGGTCAGGTCGATGGCACTGGAGATGCCCTCCAGCTTGTGGTTGCGCACCCCGTCCGAGATGCGCTCCAGAACCCGCTCGGGGCCCACCATGAAGGGCAGCTCGGTAACCACGATGGCTTTCTTGCGGGCAGTCACGTTCTCCAAGTGGGTGACGGACCTGGTCACGAAGGCCCCCCGACCGTGCTCGTAGGCCTTGCGGATGCCGTCCCGCCCCACGATGATTCCGCCGCCGGGCAGATCCGGGCCGGGCACGTAGCGCATCAGTTCGTCCAGGCTTGCGTCCGGGTGGGCCATCAGATACTTTGCGGCGGCCACCACCTCGCCCAGGTTGTGGGTGATCATGTTGGTGGCCATGCCCACGGCGATGCCCGAGGCCCCGTTGACCAGCAGGTTGGGGATGGCCGATGGCAGGACCTGGGGCTCCCTGAGCTTGTTGTCGTAGTTGGGGGAGAAGTCCACCGTGTCCTGGTCGATGTCGGCGTTCATGCCCAGAGCCGCCGGGGCCAGCCTGGCCTCGGTGTAGCGTGATGCCGCCGGTCCGTCGTCCAGGGATCCGAAGTTGCCGTGGCCGTCGACCAGGGGCAGGCGCATGGCGAAGGGCTGGGCCAGCCGGACCATGGCCTCGTAGATGGATGAGTCGCCATGGGGGTGCAGCTTGCCCATGACCTCGCCCACGGCCCTAGCGGACTTCATGTAGGGGCGGTCAGGGTTGAGGTTCATCTGGCCCATCTGGTAGATGATCCGCCGCTGCACAGGCTTGAGTCCGTCGCGGGCGTCGGGCAGGGCCCTGGCGTAGATGACCGAGTAGGCGTATTCCAGGAAGGACTTACTCATCTCCTCGTTCAGAGGGGTTTCGACGATGTGCTCCTTGACCTGCCGGGGGTCGTACCCCGCCGCCTTGCTCCTGCGATGAGTTGCCATGCTCAAGCTCCTGCTCCTTCACGTTCCGCCTTATGATAACCGGACGGTCTGCCAAAGCATTGATAGCCGGGATGCAGTGTCGGCCTGGGGCCTGACCGTGCTTGAATGGGAAGCATGGGTCTGGATACACCTGACATGAAGGAACTGCTGCAGCCGAGTTCGCCTATCCAATACGGGGACCGGGCGGGAGACAACCATGTTGGCGGACCCCGGCATCTGTCCGCTGTCCTGCCGGCCCTGAGCGCCTGTCTGGGAGCGCCCGTGGCCACTGACGTCCATCCGTCTGCCAGGGCCCTCCAGGAGGCCCTGGGACTGCCTGACGCCCAGTCGGTGGTCGTCGTCCTGGTGGACGGTCTGGGATTCTGGAACTTGGTCAGCCGCCAGGGTCACGTGCCCTATCTGCGCTCGTTGCTGTCCGAACCCATCAATCAGCGTCCCCTCTATACCAGCCTACCGTCGACGACCGTGGCGGCCATGGGGGTCTTCGGCACCGGAACCAGCCCTGGACTGACCGGCATGACCGGCTATACCCAGCTGAATCCGGACACCGGCCAGCTGAGCCAGATGATCCAGTTCAGGGGTGCTCAGGATCCCGAGCGCCTGCAGCGCCGTCCAACGGTCTTCGAGACTCTCCAGGCGCAGGGGGTCCGTGTGACCTCGTCAGGTCTGCCGCGTTTTCGCAACTCCGCCCTGACCCGTGCGGCTCTGCGCGGCGGGGAATACCTGGGCCACAACCACTCCCGTCAGCGTCTTCTAGCAGCCTGCGAGGCTGCCAGCCAGCCAGGATTGACCTACCTCTATATCCGCGATGTGGACAAGGTGGGCCACCACAGTGGTTGGGAGGGCGAAGAATGGGTGGCCGCTCTCGAAGCGACCGATGCACAGCTGGCCGAGCTTCATCGCCGTCTGCCCGCCGGGACGCTGACGGTTATCGTAGCCGATCACGGCATGGTCGAGGCTGATCCGGACCAGCGCATTGACATCGCCCTGGATCCGGAGCTGAACCAGGATGTGCAACTGGTGGGCGGCGAGCCCAGGGCGGTCATGCTCTACTTGGATCAGGGGGCGGATCCTCAGGTTGTGGCTGCTCGCTGGCGTGAACGTCTGGGGGAGCTGGCCTGGGTACAGACCCGGGACCAAGCCATCGAACGGGGTATCTTCGGCCCTGTAGATGCCCGGATTCGACCTATGATCGGCGATCTTCTGGTTCTAGCCGGCGACCGGGTCACCTTGGTGAATTCTGCAGATCAGACTGATGCAGCGACCAGACTGCCTGGCGTCCACGGCTCATGGACCCGTATGGAGACGCAGGTTCCCTGTCTGATCGATCTGGTCTGACTGCTTGGGATAACGAACTCAGCTACTTGCCGAAGAGGATCTCATCCCAGCTGGGTACGGCCGACCGCCCGGAATGCTTTTTGGCCCGCTTGTCGCGGCGACCCTCCTTGGGCTCGTCGTCCTGCTCGTCCTGACCGGCGTCATTGCCCTGATTCTGCTGCTGGGGCTGCTCCTGATCGGCCCGGCTTCGCCCATGGCTCTGCACGGGCAGGACCATGGTGGATTCGTTGTCTCTGATGGGAGGATGTTCGGCCGTGTCGGGGTCCTCGGTCAGTTCAGCACGTGGGTGGCTGGGCTCTCGGTCGGCTATCCGCTCCTGGTCTTCCTTGGGCTTGCCATAGAGCCAGGCCGTGAGCGCCGCCTGACGCTCGCCGTCCTCCTGGTCTTCCGATCCAGAATCCTCTTGCTCGATTTGGGCAAGGGCATTCTCCTGATTTGGAGGCCGTCTGTCGGTCTGGTCATCGATCTCTTCGGCGGGGCTCTGGTCCCAAGCGGGCCGCTCCTGTTCATGGTCGTCTGCAGAATCGGCCAGCAACATCCTTGCCGCCCCGTTCAGGCAGGTCACGGTGTTGTCATGCATGTTCCAGGCCCAGCGGGCGTTGAAGATCCGCTTGTCCAGCGTGAACACGCCGTTGATGTTCCAGGGTTCGTACCCTCGTCTGGTGGCCTGCCATGAAACCTGTGCCAGACTGACCCCAGCACGGGCCAGCACCTTGCCGATCAGTTCCTGGTAGTTACGCCCGCCCGACCCCTTGGGCGCCGGCATGGTCAGGAATTGCTCGATGGCGTACTTCTTTTCGGTCTCCACCGGGGCCGCGAAACGCCGTACCAGCGCTTCGTTGACAGCGTATTGCTGAGCCACCTGCTCGGGGCGGGCGCCGGCGCGCACAGCCGCCTGGATGGCAGAGACAGGCAGAGGCTTGGACTTGCCCGTCTGGGGGTCCACGTCTTCCTCCTCCTTGACCTGCTTGGCCTCAAGAATGGCGCGATCAAGCGCATCGTCGACCCTTACCGCGAAGTGCCGATGGTCACAGACGAAGACCAGATCGCCCCTGTCGTCGACATGGTCAAAGCTGGCCACCCTGGTCCCATTCTCAGACATGCACGCCCCTATCCTCTTGCGGTTCCTTTACACGGCCTTAGGTATTTCCATTGTGCCCTACGGTTGGTATTTTACGTGCTTTTGAAATCGTGTATCCTATGCGCAGTACATATCGTGTGAATGACCGGCGTACGAGGTGGCTGGTCGAACAAGGAAAGGGTACACGATGGCACAGGATTACGATACCCCGCGCGACAAGGACGAAGACGAGGAATCCCTGCAGGAGCTTGGCAAAAGCGGCCAGGATGCCGGGGCTGACCTTGACGACGACGAGAACGCCATCGCCGAAGACTACGAGCTGCCTGGTGCAGACCTGAGCAATGAGGACTCTTCGGTGACCGTCATTCCCATGCAGGGTGATGAATTCATCTGCTCCAACTGCTTCCTGGTCAAGCACCGGAGCCAGCTGGCCTACACCACCCCCGACGGCAAGCCCGTCTGCAAGGAGTGCGCCGCCTGATGGCCTATGACGAGTCCTACAACGAGCCCGAAGCGGTCGAGGTCCTGTTCAAGTCCTTGAACGGGTCCGACGTGCCGGAATACGCAATGCCCGGCGATGCAGGGGCTGATCTGCGTGCCAGGGTGGATGTAGATCTGGCCCCTTTCCAGCGGGCGTTGGTGCCCACTGGAGTGGCCTTGGCCTTGCCCAACGGCTACGTCGGCTTGGTTCATCCGCGCTCGGGACTGGCAGTCAAAATGGGGGTGACCGTGCTCAACGCGCCCGGGACCATCGATGCCGGGTACCGTGGTGAAATCAAGGTTCCGCTGATCAACCTGGATCCGCATGAGTCGGTCCACTTCGACCCAGGGGAACGCATCGCCCAGCTGGTCATTCAGCGTTACGTGCAGGCCCGTTTCGTGCCCGCCGAACGCCTGCCTGGTTCTGTGCGTTCGGATGGCGGGTTCGGCTCAACCGGCCGCTGAGGCACCCTTCGGACACGGGCAGCCTGAATGGGCTAGGCGCAAGTGTAGGATTGGTGCATCATATCGCTACATTGGAGGCTTGAATGGTCACTCAGGAGGGCAGCGTCTGCAGCAACGATGTCGGCGATCAGACCCCTTCTGGCCTGTCCTCCAGAGCCTTGGGATGTGAGGTCAGCGACGATCCGCTCAACCCCCTAATGCCCATCTGGGAGATTTGCGCCGCCCATCATCCGGGCGAGGATCTGTCCATGCTCCAGCGCGCCTACGATCGCGCTGTGGTCCAGCATGCCGACCAGAGGCGCAAGTCCGGCGAGCCATACATCATCCATCCGCTGGCTGTGGCACAGATTCTGGCAGACCTGGGCATGGGGCCCACGGTGGTTTCGGCCGGTCTGCTGCACGACACTGTGGAGGACACCGACTACACCCTGGAGCAGTGCAGGGACGAGTTCGGCGACACGGTGGCCGGCCTGGTGGACGGGGTCACCAAAATATCCAAGATGGACTATGGTGATTCGGCCCAGGCCGAGACCATCCGCAAGATGATCGTGGCCATGAGCCGAGATGTGCGCGTCTTGGTAGTCAAGTTGGCCGATCGGGTCCACAACGCCCGCACCTGGCGCTACGTCAAGGCTTCATCAGCCCAGCGCAAGGCGCGCGAGACCCTGGATGTCTATGCGCCCCTTGCCAACCGGCTGGGCATGAACGCCATCAAAACCGAATTGGAAGAACTCAGCTTCAAGACCCTCTATCCCAAGATCTACCACGAAATCGTGGTGCTGGTCTCCCGCAGGGCGGGCCAGCGGGAGGTCTATCTGAAGCAGATCCTGGACGAGATCCACGAGGATCTGGACGCCCAAGGCATCAAGGCCCAGGTGACCGGACGGCCCAAGGACTATTTCAGCATCTACCAGAAGATGATTGTGCGCGGGCACGATTTCGCTAACATCTACGACCTGGTCGGGGTGCGGATCATTGTGGACACCATCCGCGATTGCTATGCGGCTCTAGGCGCCGTCCATGCCCGCTGGAGTCCGGTGCCTGGGCGGTTCAAGGACTACATCGCCATGCCCAAGACCAACCGCTACCAGTCCCTGCACACCACGGTGGTAGGCCCGGGCGGCAAGCCGGTGGAGATTCAGATCCGCACCTGGCAGATGCACCGTCGTGCCGAGTTCGGCATCGCCGCCCACTGGAAGTACAAGGAGAACGGGTCTGCCGGCCGCGAGCTTTCCCAGCCTGACAAGTCCGATGTCAAGCGTGAGCGCCAGGAGGGGGAGCTGAGCCAGGAGGACAACCTTACCTGGATCCAGCAGCTGGCCGACTGGACCAGCGAGACTCCTGACTCCAATGAATTCCTGGGCTCCTTGAAGGATGATCTGGGCTCGGCCGAGGTCTATGTGTTCACTCCCAAGGGCAAGATCATCTCCCTGCCGGCCGATTCCACGCCGGTGGACTTCGCCTATGCCGTCCATACCGAGGTGGGCCACAGAACCATGGGCGCGCGCATCAACGGCCGTCTGGTCCCCCTGGATACCAAGCTGCGCAACGGGGATACGGTGGAGATCCTGACCAGCAAGTCGGACACCGATGGGCCTTCGCGCGACTGGCTCAGCTTCGCCAAGAGCCCCCGCGCCCGCAGTAAGATCCGTCAGTGGTTCAGCAAGGAGCGCCGTTCGGAGACCATCGGAGAGGGCAAGGACGAGCTGATCCGCGCCATGCGCAAGCGGAACCTGCCCGTGGCCACTCTGCTTACCCCCGAAGCCATGGTGGGGGCTGCCGACGAGCTTAACTATCCCAATGAGAATGCGGTCTACGCCGCCATAGGCGACGGACAGGTCTCCACTCAGAATGTGATTTCCCGGCTGGTCAATGATGCCGGCCGGTCAGCCCTTGAGGACGAGGTGGAGCAGGAGGCCATTCCCCTGCAGCGGGTCACCAAGTCCAGCCGGCCGGAGACCTCCCAGGGGATCTCGGTCAAGGGTGTGGACGATGTCTGGGTCAAGCTGGCCCGTTGCTGCACCCCAGTGCCGGGAGATCCCATCACCGGGTTCATCACCCGCAACCAGGGCGTCTCGGTCCACCGGTCCGACTGCCAGAATCTTCTGGACCTGCGCAAGAAGCAGCCCGAACGGATCATCGAGGTCTCATGGACGGGCAAACAGGGCACCTTTATGGTCCAGATCCAGGTGGAGGCCCTGGATCGGCCCCACCTGCTCTCGGACATCACCCAGGTGCTGTCCGACCACGGTGTCAACATCCTGTCGGGCAGCCAGTCCACAGGCCGGGACAGGGTGGCGATCAGCCAGTTCGTCTTCGAGATGGGCGACCCCCAGCACCTGAACACCCTCCTGTCGGCTGTCAGGAAGATCGACGGTGTTTTCGACGCCTACCGGCTGACCGGAGCCAAGGGTTCGACCAGTCCGCATATGCGGGCCATCTGACCGTCCCCGCAACCACCTCTATGTCTGTTTTTCTCTACCCTCTTGCGAGGGCATCCTTCCCACGGTTCTTTCGAATTGATCACTTGTTTTAAGCCTCGGGGATTCACCGGTCCAAAGTCTCAACGACGGTTATAAACGATGGCTACAAAAAGACCCCCAGTGATCAATGACCAGCCCGGGGGTCCTAGCGGCAACTGCTGCGATCAGCGCACGGCGTTCATCCACTGCTCCTTGGTGGCCTTCTCGGCCTCCAGCTTTTGCTTCTTGGCCGGATCCTGCTCAGCGGCGATTCGCCGGTCCAGGTCCTCAAGCTGGGCGGCCAGCTGCTGCTCGAAGCTGGAGACGCGGGCATCCGCCTCGGGGTCAGACTGGTTCCAAGCCGCATCCTCCACAGCCTTGATCTGCCGATCCACGGCATCCATCCTGCCCTCGATCCGGCGCACGTCGTCACGGGGGACGAAGCCGATGGCGTCCCATTCCTCCTGGATCTTGGCCAGTTCCTGCCGGGCCTGCTTGGCAGCCTTGGTGTCTTTAACGGGCAGCAGGGCCTCGGCCTTGGCCACCAGGGCCTCTTTCTTAGTCAGGTTTTCGCGCTCGTTGACAGAGGTCTTGTCCCGGTCGGCCTGACGGGCGTTGAAGAAGACGTCTGCGGCCTGACGGAACCGAGCCCAGAGGGCATCGTCATCCTGGCGCCCTGCCCGTCCAGCCTGTTTCCAGCGGTCCATGAGCTCGTTGAACTGGTGGGAGGTGGGTCCCCAGTCGGTCGAGTCCTTGATCTGGTCGGCCTCAGCGATGATCTCCTCCTTGATCCGCTTGGTCTCGGACCGCTGGGCATCACGCTGCTGGGCCCACTTGCGGCGGGCCTGGTTGAAGGTGGTGCGTGCGGAGGAGAAGCGCTTCCAAAGCGCGTCCGCGTCGGCCTTGTCGATGCGGATGGTGGTGCGCTGGTGGTGCTGCCACTGCTCGAAGAGGGAACGGAACTTGTCCGCTGTGGAACGCCAGTTGGTGGAGTCACCCAGGGAGGCGGTCAGTTCTTCGGCCTTCTCCACGATGGCGGTCCGCTCCTTGATGGCCTTGGCCATGGCGTCCTTGCGGGCCTGCGCCAACTCAGCCTTGCGGGCCTGACTCTGTTCAGCCAGCTGGTCCAGCTGCGTGCGGAGGGCGGCCAGATCGCCGATGGCCTCGGGCTTGCTGGTCTCCTCCTTGAGCGAGGCCATGGACTCGTCGATTTCGTGGGCCTTGATCTTGGGGCTGCGCAGCCTTGAGGCGAAGAGGTTCAGCTTCTCCTTGAGGTCTAGGTATCGGCGGGCGTAGAGGTTCAGGGCCTCCTTGGCATCGGCATTGGGGAATTGGCCTACCTGGCGCTCCTGATCGCCCTCGCGGACGAAGACGTTGCCTTGCTCATCCACCCGGCCGAAGGCTTCAGCCTTGTCGATCTCCTCCTGGCTGTAGGTAGGGGCGGCTGGAGCGGCCTTGACGTGAGGGGCCTTGTGTGCCAGAGCCGCAGGGGAGGGAACCGCCTTGGGCTTTACCGGCTTGGGCTCAGCCGGTACCGGTGCGCTCTGGGTCGGCGCATCCTCAGTAGAAGCGGTCTGTCCGGCTTCGGGCGTCGTCGCAGCGGCGACCTGGCCCTCCGCGTCCGCGGTGTGCTCCTCCTGCGGTGTCGAGGTGTTCTCGGGTGTGATGGCGGTGTTGTCGGCCATGGCCAGCTCCTTAGGCTTGTGTGTTGGGGAGATCGCAAAATATGGCAAAACCATTTTCCTTGACCTCCTATAGTATAGGTTCTTATGGCAAAAGGCACATCTCTATCCGGTTTCCCTGAATGGCTTCCTTCACAAAGAGTGGTGGAGCAGCGCATCATCGACACGCTCCGCAAGGTCTTCGAATTGAACGGCTATATCGGCATCGAGACCAGGGCTGTAGAAGAGGGCTCCAGCCTGCTTAAGAAGGGGGAGACCAGCAAGGAGATCTACCTGCTCTCACGACTGCAGGACCTGGGCCAGGAGAAGGATGTGCCGGTGGAGCGCCGGCTGGGTCTGCATTTTGACCTGACTGTGCCGCTGAGCCGCTATGTGGTGGAGCACAGCAACGACTTGACTTTCCCCTTCAAACGCTGGCAGATTCAGAAGGTCTGGCGAGGGGAGCGCCCCCAGGAGGGACGGTTCAGGGAGTTCGTTCAGGCTGATATCGATGTGATTGGCAACGGGGTGTTGCCCGACCACTATGAGGTCGAGGTGCCCCTGGTCATGCTGAGCGCCCTGGAGGGGCTGCGGGCCTTCGGACTGCCCAAGCCCACCGTGCACGCCAACAATCGTAAGCTCTCCGAGGGATTCTACCGGGGTCTGGGTCTGGGAGACGTCGAGGGCGTTCTGCGCGAGATCGACAAGCTGGACAAGATCGGCCCTGACGAGGTAGCCAACCTGCTGGTCAGTGAGTGCGGTGCAGATCAGGATCAAGCCAGGGCTTGCCTGGATCTGGCCGAGCTGACTGCCGACGACGGCAAGCAGCTGCGCCAGCGGTTCGATGCCTTGGTCGACAAGGTTGGCATCGATAAGGAGTCTTCTTCATATGCCCTGGCCATCGAGGGGCTGGAGACGCTGGCCATGATCATCGACGAGGCCGCCCGCATCCGGCCGGGCTCGGTCATCGCCGACCTGAAGATTGCCCGCGGTCTGGACTACTACACCGGCTCGGTCTACGAGACCTTCCTGGAGGGGGCGCAGTCCCTGGGCTCCATTTGCTCCGGCGGCCGTTATGACAACCTGGCCAGCCAGGGAAACCGCACCTACCCGGGTGTGGGGCTGTCCATCGGGCTTTCACGGCTGCTCTCCTTCCTGCTGGCCCATGGCGTCCAGGCCTCCCGGGTCTCTCCGGCGGCGGTCATGGTCGCCGTCTGGGACGAGGAGGATCGCACCGACAGCAACCACATCGCCCAGGACCTGAGGGCCAGGGGGATAGCTGCCGACGTGGCTCCCACCGCAGCCAAGATTGGCAAGCAGATTCGCTATGCCGACCACTTGGGCATCCCCTATGTCTGGTTCCCAGCTAAGGAGGGCCAACAGAAGGGCGACCAAGTCAAGAACATCATTACCGGCGATCAGACTCCGGCCGACCTGGTGTCGTGGACGCCGGATAGCCTGTATGCCCGGCAGAGTGTGGAATACCAGGCCTGACGCAGGGGCAGGCCGAGCATTATGGAGGTACAGGAAAGCATGGGCCAGTCGGCTTACAGAACGAGCTACGCCACAGATGTCACGCAGGATATGGTCGGTCGTCAGGTGACGGTGGCCGGATGGGTGGATCGCCGACGTGATCACGGCGGCGTGGCTTTCATCGATCTGCGTGACCGCTCCGGCCTGGTGCAGATCGTCATCTATGACGAGGAAGAAGCCCGCCCCCTGCGCAGCGAGTACGTGATCCAGGTCACCGGCAAGGTCCGCGAACGTCCCGAGGGCAATGACAACGAGCATCTGTCCACCGGGCACATCGAGATTGTGGCCGATAAGATCGAGGTTCTTGCCAAGTCGGCCGCCCTGCCCTTCCAGGTGTCCACTGCCCTGGAGAACGAGGCCGAGAACAAGCTGCCTGGCGAGGATGTGCGGCTGCGCTACCGTTATCTGGACCTGCGCCGCCCCTCCATGCAGCGCAACATCCGCTTGAGAGCCGCCATGAACCGGGCCGCCCGTGCTGCCCTGGACAAGATGGACTTCTGCGAGATTGAGACACCGACCCTGATCAAGTCCACCCCCGAGGGTGCCCGCGACTTTCTGGTGCCGGCCCGTCTGGTGCCCGGATCCTGGTACGCCCTGCCGCAGTCCCCCCAGCTGCTCAAGCAGCTGCTGATGGTGGGTGGCTTCGAACGTTACTACCAGATTGCCCGCTGCTACCGCGACGAGGACTTCCGTGCTGACAGGCAGCCTGAGTTCACTCAGCTGGACATCGAGATGAGCTTTGCTTCCCAGGAGGATGTCATGGCCATGGCCGAGCAGGTCATTGCCGAGGTCTGGAAGGCTGCAGGATACGAGGTCACCCTGCCCATCCCGAGGATCAGCTGGCAGGAGGCCATGGACAAGTACGGCTCCGACAAGCCCGACCTACGCTTCGGCAACCCCATCGTCGAGCTGACCGACTACTTCAAGGACACCCCCTTCCGGGTCTTCCAGGCCCCCTACGTAGGTGCCGTGGTCTACCAGGGCGCGGCCAACCTGCCTCGCAGACAGTTCGATGCCTGGCAGGAGTGGGCCCGACAGCGGGGTGCCAAAGGCCTGGCATACGTCCAGTTCACCGGCGATGGTACCCTCAAGGGTCCCGTGGCCAAGAACCTGTCTGATGCTGAGCGTCAGGGCCTCAAGGAGGCCGTGGGTGCCTCGGATGGCGATGCCGTCTTCTTCGCAGCCGGTCCCCGTGAGGCCTCGCAGACCCTGCTGGGTGCGGCTCGTGTGGAGATCGCACGCCGCCAGGGGCTGCTCAAGCCCGACGAATTCGCCCTGACCTGGGTGGTGGACTTCCCGCTCTTCAAGCCCACCGACGACCCGGATGACGACGATGTGGCCGTGGGCCATTCCAAGTGGACTTCCATGCACCACCCCTTCACCATGCCCTCGGCTGAATGGATCGACCGATTCGACAAGGATCCCGAGCATGCCATGAGCGACTCCTACGACATCGTCTGCAACGGCGAGGAGATGGGCGGCGGTTCGGTGCGTATCCACCGCGACGACATCCAGGACCGGGTCTTCAAGGTGCTGGGCATCGGCCCCGAGGAGGCCCAGGAGAAGTTCGGCTTCCTGCTGGAAGCCTTCAAGTATGGCGCTCCGCCTCACGCGGGAATCGCCTTCGGCTGGGACAGGACCGCTCAGATTCTGACGGGAGCGGACTCCATCCGCGATGTCATCGCCTTCCCCAAGTCCGGCGGTGGTCAGGATCCCATGACTGGGGCTCCGGCGCCCATCTCCGACCAGCAACGCGCCGAGACCGGCGTGGACTGGGAACCGGATCAGGAGAATGCCGACTGAGCGCACTTCGTCACTGATTGACCGACCAGAGTCTATAAGGGCTGGAATCCTGTGGGATACCGGCCCTTACTGTTTATGCGCGTTTATGCGCCAGGGAGTTAATCAGTCGCGCTTGGCCAAAGGCTCCGCTTTCCAGCAGAACCGTTTCTATGGCCGTTCTGCAACAAAGGATGAGTAAACTGCCCAATATGAGAGAAACAACCAAACATCCGTCGGAGCGGATTCTGCCGGAGAAACCGGCCTCGGAACGCCCCGTCAAGTACAAGTCCGGGCCGCTGGTCGAGCTGGCCCACGTCGAAAAGCATTTTGGCAGCCTGCACGTCCTCAAGGACATCAACTTGCAGGTCGACACCGGCGAGGTGCTGGTGGTTGTCGGACCCTCGGGCTCCGGCAAGTCCACCATGTGCCGGACCATCAATCGTCTGGAGTCCATCGACTCCGGTGTCATCAGGATCGAGGGCGAACCCCTGCCCCAGGAGGGACGCGACCTGGCTCGGCTCAGAGCCGAGGTGGGCATGGTCTTCCAGTCCTTCAACCTCTTCGCCAACAAGACCATTCTGGAGAATATGACTTTGGCGCCCATCAAGGTGCGCCACATGCCCAAGAAGGATGCCGAGGACCTGGCCATGGACCTCTTGGCCCGGGTGGGCGTGGAATCCCAAGCCTCCAAGATGCCCTCACAGCTCTCCGGCGGCCAGCAACAGCGTGTGGCCATCGCCCGCGCGCTGGCCATGCAGCCCAAGGTCATGCTCTTCGACGAGCCCACATCAGCGCTGGACCCGGAGATGGTCAACGAGGTGCTGGACGTCATGATCCAACTGGCCCAGGAGGGCATGACTATGATCTGTGTGACCCACGAGATGGGCTTTGCGCGGCAGGCCGCCGACCATATCGTCTTCATGGCCGATGGGCGCATCTTGGAAAAGGACGACCCCGACGACTTCTTCGATCACCCCAAGACCCAGCGGGCCGCCGACTTCCTGTCCAAGATTCTGGCCCACTGAAGCAGGAGGGAAGCATATCCGCATGAATGCAAGTATGCATGGCATGGGCCGGCCGCTGAAACGGCTGGCCAGGAATCTGACCGCGATCCTGTGCGCTCTGGGTTGTCTGGTCTCACTGGCGGCCTGCGGCTCTGACAAGGAGGCAGGCAAGATCCGGGTGGGCATCAAGTTCGACCAGCCTGGTCTGGGCTTCAAGAAGGCCGGGACCTATGTTGGCTTCGACGTGGACGTGGCCACCTACATCGCCGGCAAGATGGGTTACAGCGCCGACGACATCGTCTGGAAGGAGGCCCCCTCCAAGCAGCGGGAGGCCATGCTCCAGAACGGCGACGTGGATATGATCCTGGCCTCCTACTCCATAACGGACGAGCGCAAGCGGGCTGTCTCCTTCGCCGGACCATACATCGTGGCTGGCCAGGACCTGCTGGTTCGCAAGGAGGACCATCAGATCCGCGGCCCCGAGGACCTCAATGGCAAGCGCCTGTGCTCGGTGACCGGATCCACCTCGGCCGTCACCGTCAAGAAAAAGTTTGCCAAGGAGGTCCAGCTGATGGAGCAGCCCGGCTATGCCGAATGCGCCACCGCCCTCTTCTCCGGCATCGTCGATGCGGTCACCACTGACGACATCATCCTGGCCGGGTTGGCCTCAGCCTCCCGGGGAAGACTGCGGCTAGTGGGCAAGCCCTTCACCCAGGAACACTACGGCGTGGGCATCAAGAAGGGCAATACCAAGCTGGCCCACAAGATCAACATTGCCTTGGCTGAGATGGAGGCCAACGGTTCCTGGCAGCGGGCGCTGGAGAACAACACCCGGGGCACCCACTACAAACCCGACCCGCGATACAACCCGCCTAGGCCCATGGAGGGGGAGTGAGATGTCAACCATCATCGAACTGTTTTCCGACTACGACATTCCAGCAGCCTTCTGGGTCAATATCCAGCTGACCCTCTGGTCGGCCCTCTTCTCGCTGATCCTGGGCATCATCTTGGTGATCATGCGTATCTCGCCCATCTCATCCCTGCGGGCCGTCGGCCGAGGATATGTGGAGTTCTTCCAGAACATGCCTTTGACCATCATCATGGTCTTCATGGTCCTGGGGGCCTTCGCCCAGCTCAAGATCAGTTTCTCGCCGGTATTCTCCGTCAACTTCTTCTGGCTGGCGGTGACGGGCCTTTCCCTTTATACGGCGGCCTTCGTCTGCGAGTCTCTGCGCTCGGGCATCAACACGGTGCCTCTGGGCCAGGCCGAGGCGGCCCGCGCTCTGGGGCTGAGCTTCTTCCAGTCGGCCTCGCAGATCATTCTGCCCCAGGCCTTCCGTGGGTCGGTGGCGCCCTTGGGCAACACTTTCATTGCCCTGCTGAAGAACTCCACCGTGGCTGCAGCTGCCTCCGTGGCCTCCGAGAGCTCCTCCCTGATGAGCGAGATGATCGAGTTCCACGCCAATGCCATCGTGGCCATCTTCCTCATCTTCGCCCTGGGCTATGTGATTCTGGTTCTGCCCATTGGGGCTTTGACCACGTATCTTTCCAACAAGCTGGCAGTGAGGAGGTGAGCGGCCATGTCACAGGACAATGAGAGTTCGTTGCTCTTTGATCAGCCCGGTCCCAAGGGCCGGCGCACCATACGAATAGTCAACTGGATAGCTGCCGTCATTTTCGCCATAGTGGTCATCCTGGTGCTGATGAGGCTCCACAACCCACCGGAGGGTGAGAACCAGCTGAGCTGGGAGCTCTGGCGCCCGGCCCTAGACTACGAAGCCTGGTCGGACTTCTACCTGCCCGGGCTCTGGCTGACCATCAAGGCCTCAGTGGTTGCAGTGATCGGCTCGGTCATCTTTGGGTTCATTTTCGGCATCGGCCGTTTGCTGCCCAACGGGTTGGTAAGGGCAGTCTCAGGCATCATCGTGGAGTTTTGCAGGGCAGTCCCGGTGCTGATGATGATGATCTTCTTCTGGCGTTGGTTCGCCTTTGCCGGAATCAGTCAGGCCTCTTACTGGGCCGTCGTTCTGGGCCTCATCCTCTACAACGGCTCCGTGGTGGCCGAGTTGATCCGCTCGGGAGTGGGCAACCTGCCCAATGGCCAGCGCGAGGCCTCTTTGGCCTTGGGGTTGACCAGGACCCAGTCTCTGATGCAGATCGAGGTTCCCCAGGCCGTCTATGCCATGTTGCCGGCGGCTGTGACCCAGCTGGTCGTGGTTCTCAAGGACACGGCTCTGGGCTCCATCATCATGTACACGGATCTGCTGCAGGAGTCCCGTCGTCTGGGCTCCATGTACTTCAACATCCTGCAGACCCTGGTGGTGGCCTCTGTGGTCTACTTCTTCGTCTGCTTCCTGCTGTCCCACTTCGCCCGCTGGTTGCCCGAGAAGATGCAGGAGCGCACCGCCGCCCCCGCCGACTTCGTGGAGCCGGTCGCGCCCGTGGCCATCATGGATCCCTCCAATGTCAACCAGATAGCCGTGGCCAAGGAGGTGGACGAGGACCGGTACGGCGGTGCGCCGTTGCAGTACCATGCACATCACCGTGGATCTAACGCCTCCATTCAGCACTGGAGGAAGACCCGCTACATCCAGGGCTATGACAGGACCCAGCCCGACACGCTGGTGGATCCGCACAAGGGAAGCCTGGAGATTCCGGATTTCCTCAAGCCTGGACGCGGCGGCCGCTCCGATGGCGAGAAGAAGGACGAGGGCAGGAATCAAGAGGGCAGGGACAAGGACTGACAGTCCTCAGCTCCTATGATCCGAAGCCAGTCTCCGGCCGGACTTGTGTGCCTGGCCGGATAGACTGGTGGGCATGGTCCAAGAACATGCTGTTTCCTCAACCGCCTCAACTGACCAGCCCGCCTCCCTGGGCGACCTGGTACCCGAAGCGGGAGGCCCCCGCAATCTGACCGAGGATCAGATCTACGACCGCTTCTTCTCCTGGGTGGCTTCCCAGGGCATCACTCCCTGGCCGCATCAGGAGGAGGCCGTTCTCTCCCTGGTTTCAGGAGACCATGTGGTTCTGTCGACCCCGACCGGCTCGGGCAAGTCCATGGTGGCCCTGGGCATGCACTTCATCGCCCTGTGCACCGGACGCCGCTCCTATTACACGGCCCCCATCAAGGCTCTGGTTTCTGAGAAGTTCTTCGACCTGGTTTCAATTCTCGGCCGCGATCGGGTGGGTATGATCACCGGCGACACCCACATCAACACGGATGCCCCGGTCATCTGCTGCACTGCCGAGATACTGGCCAACCAGGCGCTCCGGGAGGGCAGGCATGCCGATATTGGCTGCGTGGCCATGGATGAGTTCCACTATTACGGGGATCCAGACCGTGGCTGGGCCTGGCAGGTGCCCCTGCTGACCCTTCCCGATGTGCAGTTCCTGCTCATGTCGGCCACCCTGGGCGACGTGGATCAGATTGCCCGGGACCTGGAGCGCAAAACTGGGGTGAATGTGGACATCGTGGCCGATGCCCCCCGGCCGGTGCCGCTGGATTACCGTTATGTGGACACCCCGCTGCCTGTCACTGTGGAGTCATTGATGTCCGATGGTGATTCGCCGGTCTATATCGTTCATTTCTCCCAGGACGCCGCCCTGGAGACGGCCCAAGCCCTATCCAGCACGGGGGTTTCCGACCGGGGGCAGCGAGACCGGATCAAGGAAGCCATGGCCTGCACTCGTTTCACCACGGCTTTTGGCAGGATTCTGCAGCGCTTGTTGCGCACCGGCGTCGGGGTCCACCATGCGGGCATGCTGCCTAGGTATAGGCGCCTGGTGGAGCAGTTGGCCCAGGATGGCCTTCTGCCGGTCATCTGCGGCACGGACACTCTGGGGGTTGGCATCAACGTGCCCATCCACACCGTCCTGCTGACCGGGCTGACCAAGTTCGACGGCTACAAGATGCGCCGTCTGCGAGCCAGGGAATTCCACCAGATCGCAGGCAGAGCCGGACGCATGGGCTTCGATACCAGTGGCCTGGTTGTGGCCGAGGCGCCCGAATACGAGATAGAGAACGCCAAAGCCGTGGCCAAGGCTGGCAACGACCCAAAAAAGCTCAAGCGGATCAAACGCAAGAAGCCCCAGGAGGGGTTCGTCACCTGGGACAAGGGGACCTTCGACAAGCTGATCGAGGCCCGTCCCGAGACCTTGACGCCGCACCTGAAGATCACCCATGCCATGGTCCTCAACGAAGTCGACCAGGGCGGGGATGCCAGAAGGCGGGTGGAGGATTTGATCGAGGATTCCCGTCAGAACCCGCAGCAGAAGGAGCATCTGCAGGACCGGGCCGACGAGATTTTCCAAACCCTAACCGACACCGGAGTCATCGAGACCGAGCGGAACCCGGACGGCGGCCTGGACTACTTCACGACCGTGGATCTGCCCGAGGACTTTGCCCTGGACCAGCCCCTCTCGCCTTTCCTGCTGGCCGCCCTGGAACTGCTGGATCCCGAGGACCCTGATTACGACATGGATCTGCTCTCCATGGTCGAGGCCACCTTGGAGGATCCTCGGCAGATACTCAAGGCCCAGCAGCGGCAGGCCCGCGATGCGGCCATCCAGCAGATGAAGGAGGATGGCCTGGAGTATGAGGAACGGATGGAGCGCCTGCAGGAGGTGACCTGGCCCAAGCCCTTGGAGAACCTGCTGGGGGAGGCCTTCGACCGCTACCGTCGGGACGTTCCCTGGGCCAACGACTATGAGATCCGTCCTAAGTCCGTTCTGCGGGACATGATCGAGACGGCCTCGGACTTCAACGGCTACATCGCCCGCTACGGAATATCCCGGTCGGAGGGGACCCTGCTGCGCTATCTGTCCGATGCTTACCGGGCTCTGAGCAGGACGGTTCCCGAAGAGTTCATGGATGAGCGGCTGGAGGACATCCTGGCCTGGCTGGGACTGATCGTGCGCTCGGTGGACTCCAGCCTGGTGGATGAGTGGGAGGCTGCAGGCAGGGCCGCAAATGGCGAAGTCACAAGCGGCTTGGATACCGCCCCGCCCAAGGAGGAAAACCGGGTGGTGGCGGACCGGCGGGGACTGGCCCTGCTGGTCCGCAATGCCATGTTCCAGCGGGTGGAGCTGGTGGCCGCCGACCGGCCGGAGGCCCTGGCCGACCTGGATGCAGACTGGGGATACGGCATACGAGCCTGGGGCGACGTGCTGGACGACCTCTACCAGGATCATGAGCAGATCCTGACCGATACTCAGGCCCGGTCTTCGGACTTCTTCAGCCTGGATGACCGGGACGAGCGTCAGGGGCACACCTGGCGGGTCCAGCAGATCTTCGACGATGTGGAAGGCGAACGTGACTGGGGCATTGCCGGCATCGTGGACCTGGATGCCACTCAGGAGAACGGTCAGGTGGTCTTCAGGGAATACCGGGTGGGTCCCATCGAGGAGCTGATGGACATCTAGACCCGGATCCTTAGAGGACCTTGGAAAGGAAGGACTGCAGCCGGGGGCTCTGCGGATGGCCGAAGATCTGCTCGGGCGTGCCCTCCTCCTCGATGATCCCGGCATCGGTGAAGATCACCCTGGAGGAGACCTCCCGGGCGAAAGCCATCTCGTGAGTGACCAGAATCATGGTCATGCCGCCCTCGGCCAGGGAGCGAATGACTTCAAGAACATCGCCCACCATCTCCGGATCCAGGGCCGAGGTGGCCTCGTCAAAGAGCATGATGTCCGGGTGCATGGCCAGTGCGCGGGCGATGGCCACACGCTGCTGCTGCCCGCCTGACAGGTCCGTGGGCCGAGCGTCCGCCCTCTCTTCCAAGCCGACGATTTCCAGCAGGTCCAGGGCCTGCTGCCGGGCATCCTCCTTGGGGGTCTTGTGCAGCATACGGGGGGCCAGCATGATGTTGTCGGCCACGCTCATGTTGGGGAAGAGGTTGAAGTGCTGGAAGACCATGCCCACGTGCTCGCGTAGCTTGTCAATGTTGGTCTTTGGATCGGAAATGTCAATTCCATAGACGCTGATCGTGCCCGAGGTCGGCATCTCAAGGGCGTTGATGCAGCGCAGCAGGGTGGACTTGCCCGCGCCCGAGGGGCCGATGATGGAAATAACCTCGCCCGGCTTGACCTCCATGTCGATCCCCTTGAGGACCTCAGTGTCACCGTAGCGCTTGTGCAGGTCGCGGATGGATACGGCCATCTGGGACTTTCCTTGGCTGAGGCGACTTTGGTTCTGACGGATGCGACGTGTCAGTCGTCCGGTGTCCATGTCCGGGTCCTCGAAGTTCATCGGTGCAGCCTCCTATCGAGCATATTGGCCATCCAGGTCAAGGCGCTGATGGCGACGAAGTAGATGACTCCTACCATGAACAGGGTTTCGGTCACGCGGAAGTTGGCCGCGTAGATCTGCTGGGCCTGATAGAGCAGTTCGCCGAAGCCGATGGCCAGCAACAGGGAGGAATCCTTGAGCATGATGACTAGCTGGTTGATGATGGAGGGCGTGGCGATTCTGACGGCTTGGGGCAGGATGACCCGGCGCAGGGCCATACGACGTGTCAGGCCCAGACTGCGGGCACCCTCCATCTGCCCGACGTCAACCGAGTCGATGGCCCCACGCACGATCTCGACCAGGTAGGCTCCGGAATTCAGGGACAGTGTCAGCGCGCCTGCCAGCCAGATGCTGATGCGGTGGCCGATCAACTGGGGGACGCCCAGGTAGAAGAAGAAGGCCCAGACCAGGACGGGTGTACCTCTGAAGACCGCTACGTAGATTCGGGCAATCCAAGACAGGATACGGTTGGGGCTGATTCGCCATAGTCCCAGGATGATGCCGATGGCCAGAGCGATGACGAAGGATATGGCCGTGATGGCCAGGGTGTTGCGCAGACCCAGCATCAGGGAAGGGAAGGCCTGGCGGACCAGCCCAAAGAATCCTGGCCGGGAGGCGGAGGCACTATTGCTGGAATGGCCGCTGCCCACATAGGAATCGACCAGTTTTTTGTAGCTGCCGTTGGCCTTCATCCTGGCCAGACCCTCGTTGAAGGCTGCCACGAACTCCTGGTTCTCGCCCTTGCGGACGGCCGCTCCGTAGGAGGCGCCGGGCTCCTTCTTGGTCACAGTCTTCAGCCCGTTGCCTTGGGCGATGCCGTAGGCCAGGACCGGATAGTCGTCGATAACCGCCTGGGCATTTCCGGACTTGACCATCTCATACATGGTGGAGGACTGGTCCACCGCCTTGACTGTGAAACCGTACTGGGCTGCCCGCTGCTTGGCGAAAGCCTCGCCCTCGCTGCCCGTCTTGACGGCCACCACGGTGCCGCGCAGATCCTTGTAGCTGTGGATCTGGTCGTTGTCCTTGGCGATGGCCATCTGTACGCCGGAGTCGAAATAGGGGTCAGTGAAGTCGTAGACCTGCTTGCGCTGGTCGGTGATGGTCATGCCGGCTATGACCACATCGGCCTGTTGGGAGTTCAAGGCTTGAAGGGCGGCGTTGAATCCCAGGGACTGGACCTGCACCGAGAACCCCTCGATATCGGCGATTTTGCGGATCAGGTCCATATCGATGCCGACCAGGTTCCCGGACGAGTCACGGAACTCAAAGGGGGCGAAGGTGGTGTCGGTGGCGACACGGAAGGTGCGTCCATGGACCGCCTGCGAGGCGGGGGAGCTCTGGGCCGCCTGCGCCGGCGTGGCCAAGGGGGCGACGATCAGGGCTGAGAGCCCCAGGACCAGGGCGAACAGGCCCATGGTCCACCTGCCTGGACCCGAGGTCCATCCCTGGCGAACATGCTTGGCGATCACTGGCGATTCTCCTTA